>NZ_CP096884.1:630507-945760 GCF_023273855.1 Seonamhaeicola sp. ML3
TAAAGTATTATTCAAAAAAAATCATCAAAATACTAAATTTCGTAATAATTATTAAACAAAACGTAAAAACCTATGTATGCATAATAATTCTGTCAATTAATTATAGATTTGATAAATTTTAACATAAAATGCTAAAAATAAACTTTTCTGGGTTTGAACTAGAATGTGGTACAGATGAAGCAGGAAGAGGCTGTCTTGCCGGCCCTGTAACTGCTGCTTCAGTAATACTTCCAAAAGACTTTCAAAATGATTTACTCAACGATTCTAAACAATTAAGTGAAAAGAAGAGGCTTTTATTGAAAACTGTTGTTGAGAAAGCAGCACTTAATCACAGTGTGGCTCATGTGTTTGAAAAGAAAATAGATGAAATTAATATTTTAAATGCTTCTATTTTGGCCATGCACAACGCTATAGATCTGCTACCCACTGTACCAGAATTTATTATTGTAGATGGTAACAAGTTTAAGCCTTACAAAGATATTCCGCATGAAACTATTATAAAGGGTGATGGTAAATACTTAAGTATTGCTGCAGCATCCATTCTCGCTAAAACGCACAGGGATTTGTATATGAACAAAATCCATGAAGAATTCCCTATGTACAATTGGAAACAGAACAAAGGCTATCCTACCAAAGAACACCGAGAAGCCATCAAAAAATATGGTGTTACCAAATACCACAGAAAGTCCTTTAGATTATTACCCGAACAATTAAAATTAGATTTATAAGTTTTTATATTTACGGAAAATTAATCAATTAATGAGACCCTACCGCTTAGCCCTCTTAATTTTACTGTCATTTTATAGCTGTACCAATTTAAAAACCAAACGGGCCGAACTTATAGATTTTGCTCCAAAAGATTCTAAAGTTGTTGTTGTAACTTCAAATTTTGAAAATCTTAAACACACAATCTCCAACAATGATTTTTTATCACGGATTTCTAAGAGTGAATTCTACAAAAAATTAGAAAAGAGCCTGCAAAGCACATCTTTTTTAACCCCTTCTGGAGAAATACTAATCTGTTTTTCAAAGGATATTAACGATAGCCTGCAATACGCAATCATCACAAAACACCACAAAGGATTATTAAAGACAGATTCACTAAAGAATTTCTCTAAGGAGACGTTAACATACAAGAACAAAACAATAATAAAGTCTACGTTAAACAATCAAGCGCTTTTCAGCACTGTTATTGATAGCGTTCTTATTGCATCCTCGTCGAAAGAGACCATAGACCATATATTTTCAGAACCAAAGAAAGACGCCGAATTAACTAAAATTTACAATAGTATAAATAGCTCTAAAACCTGTTCTGTAATCTTAAAACCCGATTCTTCTTTTGTAAATGTTTTTAGTCCTGAGAAAGAATTACTGCTTAACGAATTTTCAAATTTCATAACCTTCGATATAGAAGCGAACCAAAATGAAATAGTTCTAAACGGTATAGCAAAAGCAAACGACTCTTTGAACAGTTCGGTAAATATTTTCAAAAACACCATTGCCCAAGAAAACCAAACTCCAAACATCACACCATCAAACAGTGATGGTTTTATGAGTATAACCTTTAACGAGTATAAAACTTTTGGCGACAATCTTAAGCGTTACAACCAAAAGGATTCTACTTTTGTTAGTCATGAATTATTCAATGATCTCGTTGAAGTTGGTGTTGTTTACCAAGGAAAAGAACAAGCTATTATTTTAAACTATATTGATAATATAGCTACAAAAGATGCCCTAGTTGGCAATGAAAATGTACAGAGCTCATATAGAGAGATTGATATTTTTGAGTTCGATGACCCCGAACTTTTTTCAGAAACTTTAGCACCATTCATTTCTTTCAATAAAGCCACCTTATATTGTAATATTGATAATTTCTTTGTCTTTGCAAACTCTATAGAATTACTACAAAACATAATTGCGAATTACCAAAATAAAACAACATTATCTGAACATTACTACTACAAAAGCCTAAAGGAAAAATTAAGCGATGAGTCTTCCCTGTTAGTAGTTTACAATCCATCGGTACTAAATAAGGTCATCAACCATAATGTAAATGAGGATTTAAACTATAAACTAGACAAATACCATACATCTGCTCTTCAGTTTGTTTACGACAATAATTTTGCGCATGTTAATGGGGTTGTAAAAAAGAGCAAATCGGGCGCTTCTTTAAATTCGGTCTCAGAGGAATGGAACATTAAACTTGATACGGATATTCTAACCAATCCGCAATTTGTAACCAATCATGTAACAAGACAAAAAGAAATTGTGGTTCAAGACGTAAATAACAACCTGTACTTAATTTCCAATAGCGGTAAAATACTTTGGAAAAAGAAACTGCAAGGTCCTGTACTGGGTGAAATCAACCAAATAGATATTTACAGAAACGGCAGACTACAATTATGTTTTGCCACACCTCACAGAATTTATGTTATAGACAGAAACGGCAGAGATGTAGCATCATTCCCAAGAAAATTTAATGATGTAATAACACAGCCACTCTCGGTTTTTGATTATGATAAGAGGAAGAATTACAGGTTATTGGTAACACAGGGCAAAGATTTGCTGATGTTTGATGTAACATCCAAAATTGTTTCCGGTTTTACATTTAAAACAGCCAATGGCAACATACTATCTCAACCTAAACATTTTAGAATTGGAAGCAAGGATTACATAACCTTTAAGACCAGCAGCAAACTTTACATCTTGGATAGAGTTGGAAGAACAAGAGTAAAACCAAGAAGTAACAGTTCTTTTTCTGATCAATCTATTTTCCTCTATAAGAACGAATTCACAACAACCGCTAAAGACGGCAACCTGTTTTCTGTAAAAACTAACGGCAATGTCACCTTGAAAAATTTAGGATTGCCTGAAAACCATGCCTTGACCACAACCAGCAAAACACTTGTGGCTTTAACCGAAAATAAACTTACCATTAAAAACAAGACCACAGAACTGGATTTTGGAGCCTACACCGAGCCCAAGATTTTCTATATCAACGATAAGATTTATGTCACGGTAACCGATAAACAATCGCACAAGGTCTATCTTTTCGATAGCTTATCTAAACCTATATCTAACTTTCCGGTTTACGGAAATTCTTTAATGGATTTGGACAATATCGATAAAGACAGAAACCTTGAATTTGTTACTAAAGGCGAAAACAATTCTATTATACTTTACCAGATAAATTAACTAGTGAATATCTTGTTAATTGAAATTGTATGAAACTATTTGCAGTTAAAAAATAATCTTTATCTTTAGGCTGCATTTAAGAGCCTTTGGCATCCTTGTTTTCACGCAAGTTTCAAGCTTTTAAACATTTAGTAAAACATAAAGAAAAGGGTATAAGTTTGGTATTACCCGAAGTCCTCAAATCTAGAACGTCAAAGTTTACTTTGGCGTTCTTTTTTTAAATTATTCTCAAAATACAAGAGCCAGTATTCCCAAGATTTAATACTATTGTATTCTTAAAAAACAAATTATGATTTCCAGAAAAAATGCTTCCATTGCCAAGTGCATCATTCATAAAGTAGGCAACAAATTTAATGATACGAAAAATGCATTTTCTGAAAAAATAGTAGAATTCGACGAAGCCAGCTACGACCTTATGCTTCTGTTTTTGTTAAGACCTTTTAGCAGTGCCACACAGAGCTACAGGTTTAATCACCACGCCAATGTAAATCTTAACGAAATAAACAGCTATAGTGCTCAAATTTTTAATGACGATGATTTTATAGAAGTATCTAAGCATATTGTCATGCATCTTTACGAACAGTCTAATTCTGCGAATATTAAAACCGGTGATGTATTAATCGTATTGTTTGAAGGCATTGAGTTTAACGAGATAACCACCAATGCCTTGGGAGTTTTTAAAATTGAAAACAAGACCAATTTCTTTCAAACGTATCTAGAAAATAATAGCTACGATGTTTTGGTTCAAAAAGGCATCAACTCTAAAAAAGTAGATAAAGGGTGCTTAATTTTAAACCAATCTGATGCTGAAGGCAATATTATTTTCAGTGCAGATAACAATAATTACGATGCTCAATATTGGATAAACCATTTCTTGAATATTAAATTCGCCGACGATGCCAATAGCCATACCCAACAATATCTTGAATTATGTAAAGATTTCTCCGAAGAGGTTATAAAACACAGTTATGGCCTACAAGAGCAAAACACCTTTTTAGCTAAAACTATAGACTTTTTTAAGGAAAATGAAGTCGTTAATGTAGAGCGCTTTAAAGATGAACTTTTTGAAGAAGACAAGCACAAATCTGAATTCGACACCTATAAAAAAAGCTTTGAAGATGGTCAAAACTTGGTAATACGAAATCAGTTTGATGTGGTAGAGCGTGTTGTAAACAAAGAGAAAAAGAAAATTAAGACCGATATAAAACTCGATACCCATATTCAAATAAAACTTGATATTGATGCGCCAGATGCTTCTACCGAATATTTAGAGCGCGGTTACGACGAAGAGAAAAAGATGCATTATTACAAAGTATTTTTTAACGCCGAAAACTAAAACCAGATGAACAATAAGGTTACCATAAAATATTGTCCAAAATGCCGTTGGTTAGTACGGTCTACTTGGATGGCTCAAGAACTACTCACCACCTTCGAGGAAGACCTACAGGAATTAGCCCTACAACCTGCTGGTTCTGGAATTTTCGAAGTCCATGCCAACAACAAAATGGTTTGGTCTAGAAAAGAGATGCAGGGATTTCCAGACATCACCCAATTAAAACAACTGGTTAGAGATGTTATTGCGCCCAATAAAAGCCTGGGGCATGCCGATAAAAAGAAGGACACCAATTAACCCCTAAGCATATAGTTTTTATTCTTAAATTTGGTTGTAACCACAATTTTGAAACTATATGTCGAATACCATCTCCACCAGAAAGTACAATACCGCATTAAAAAAGCTACATACAGAATTAGTCCACCTGCAAGAATGGGTTAAAAAAGAAGGACTAAAAGTAGTTATTGTTTTTGAAGGTCGAGATGCTTCGGGTAAGGGAGGCACCATTAAGCGTTTTACAGAACCCTTGAATCCTAGAGTTTGCAAAGTAGTGGCTCTGGGTGTTCCTACCGAAAAAGAAAAATCGCAATGGTATTTTCAGCGGTATGTCTATCATTTACCCCATGCCGGACAAATTGTTTTATTTGACCGTAGTTGGTATAATAGAGCTGGTGTAGAAAAGGTTATGGGCTTTTGTACCAATGAAGAATACGACGAATTTTTACGCTCATGCCCAGAATTTGAACGCATGTTGGTTCGTTCCGGTATTATTCTTTTAAAATACTGGTTTTCTGTTAGCGACGAAGAACAAGAAAAGCGTTTTAAAAACCGAATAAACAACCCTTTAAAGCGTTGGAAATTTAGCCCAATGGATCTAGAATCACGCTCTAGGTGGCTGGAGTATTCTAAAGCTAAAGATGATATGTTCGCGCACACAGACACAAAACAAGTACCTTGGTATGTGGTGAACTCCGATAATAAGAAACGAGCGCGCTTAAATTGTATTAGCCACGTACTAAGTAAAATACCCTACCAAAAAATGAACATAGAACCGGTGGATTTACCAGAATTACCAAATAAAGAAGCCTATGTGAGACCACCTCTAGACTACCAAACTTTTATTCCTGAAAAGTACTAGTTATCGACTTGATTTTGTAAAAAATTTCAACTACCTTCGTTTAACACTGGATATAAGACATTGAAACGTCGCATATCCACAAGTTGCTATAATTTAAAGAACAACCATAAGTAAACATTTAAGTTTACTTTTATTATTATTTGTAATCTTATAAGTTGACTTTTTTATATATTTGTAAATATATATGTTTACATTATTTATGTTTTGTAAACTTAAATATTTACAAAAAATGAGAAATAAGCGAAAACTTTTAATCGAACAATTGGACCAGAAGCTACAACCATTCTCTGAAAGCAGAAAGGTCCTGGTCCCAGAACGTGGATGGATAAATACTATTCGAACTGCACTTAATATGACCATGGCCCAACTTGGCGCCAAACTAAATATTACAAGACAAGGCGTAAAAAGAATTGAGGAAAGTGAGGCTAATGGCACGATAACACTCAATTCTTTAAAAGATGTCGCCATGGCTCTAGATTTAAAATTGGTATATGCACTGGTCCCAAAAAATGAGACCATAGACGATTTAATACAGAAAAAAGCAGATAAACTGGCCCAAAAAATAGTATTACGGACCAATCAAAACATGAAATTAGAGGACCAAGGAATTGGAGATGACAAGATAGCCAAAACCATAAAGGAACTTGCTAATGAAATAAAACGAGAAATGAGAAAGTCATTATGGGATTAGAATTCGTTTACAAAGATGGACAAACACCTTTAGAAGAAGAAGAAAAGGATGGTCTAAAAATAAAATCAATTACGACTCAAGGAGAGTTAGACGAATTTGAGCAACTGAACATTGAAAAAGCTGTCGAATGGACTATTCACACAAATTTGAAACCTGAAAATATTTTGACAGAAAAGTTTATTAAAGACCTACATAAAAAAATGTACGGTGATGTATGGAAATGGGCTGGTGAATTTAGAAGAACTGAAAAAAACATTGGTATTCCCTGGACAAAAATTGGATAGAAAACAAAACCTTTTCACCAGAAGAAATAGCAATTAGATTCAAACATCGAATAGTATCTATTCATTGTTTCCCAAATGGAAATGGAAGACATTCAAGAATGATGGCGGACATAATTATGGAATCAATATTTGGAAAAGAAATATTTTCGTGGCATCAGTCTAATATGGTAAAAGCTAACGAAACTAGAAAAGAGTATATTAATGCATTGAAAGAAGCTGACAATGGAAATGTTAAACCACTAATTGAATTTGCAAAAAACTAAAGCCAACAATGGCTACAAGTAATTGCTTGAGGTTGGTAAGTGCCAATCGGAATATTCTCCGAATATTCCTCACTCTGTGCTTGTTTGCCGAGGATAGTTCCTTTAAGCAACTACCCATAGCCTAACCGTTAAACGAACACTACTAAACTTCAGCTTCAAAAAGTGCGCTAAAATGCTTTAATAGTTTTGCTTTAACCTCGGCTTCGTCAACTGTTTTCTTGCCAAGTTCTACATTTAAACTAGTCACTGCTTTTCCACGAATACCACAGGGAATAATATTATCAAAATAGCCCAAATCGGCATTTACATTTAGGGCAAAGCCATGCATGGTCACCCAACGGCTGGCGCGTACACCCATAGCACAAATTTTACGTGCAAAAGGGGTGCCTACATCTAACCAAACACCGGTTTCGCCATCACTGCGTTCGGCCTTTAAACCATATTCTGCAAGAGTTAAAATAATCATTTCCTCCAGCAACCTCAGGTACTTATGTATATCTGTAAAAAAGTTTTCTAAATCTAAAATGGGGTATCCAACAATTTGCCCAGGTCCATGATAGGTAATATCGCCACCACGGTTAATCTTATAAAATGATGCCCCCTTTTCGGCAAGTTGGGTTTCGTTTAATAAAAGGTTAGACAAATCGCCACTCTTACCCAAAGTATATACATGCGGGTGTTCTACAAAAAGAAAATAGTTATTGGTTTCTAAACCGGCTTCCTCGCGCCTGTTCTTAACCTTGGTTTCTACAATAGCCTTAAACAATTCTTCTTGGTAATCCCAAGTGGCTTTGTAATCTTTAAGTCCTAAATCTTGTATGTTAACCGTTTTATTCATTGGCAAACGTAATATCAACGTCTAGGAGTTTTGGGTCTTTAAGAAAATCTAACCAACTCACTTTGTAAGTTATGGTTTTATCATTGTTAGAGAGTTCGGCATTTTCAACCGAAAAACCACTAATCATTTTAGGAAAAGTATACTCAACAACATAATAAGCATTAGAAAAATAAGACATGAGTTCGCTTTCGGTTTCATCCGCTTCATCAAATGCTGCTTCATCAGGATTCCAATCTTCAGGAAGGGTTGTGTTTCTGGTAAAACCTGTATCGGTTAAATCGTAAGCCGTGTTGCTCTTTTCATAATCCATAAATTTACCAAGTGGCGACCCCTTCATGGCATCAACTTGATCACTCTTGGCATTTAAACTTTTAGCTTTCTGTATTTTTTCACCTATGTTGGTTAACTCACCTATGGTCTTAAAGTCGAGTCCTATACCAAAATCGAAAACACCCTTATCTTCATCCATTGTCATTTCCATATACATATCTTTCACCACCTCTAGAGCTAATTTCTTCTCTTCGGGAAGGGCTGCTATGCTATCCTTGTAAGACTCCATAAGGTCTTTAAAAACAATGGTCGTGTCCATGACCTTTCCAGCTTCATCACCTTCGGAAGCGCCAGCACCCATTTGAGTCTTCATTTGTTTCATAAACTCCCCCATATCGTAGCTCACCAAAAAATTCCCACCACCGTCTTCGTTAAAGACAATACGTTCCTTTATAGTACAATTAGTAAAAGATAACGTTAAAATAACTAGGGCTAGAACTTTGATATATTTCATGATGCTCAGGGTTTAAATTTAAGCCCCAAATATACGTTATTATCTATTAGGATTATTGATTATTACCAAAGCGGCGATTACACCCGGAACCCAACCGCATAAGCATAAAAGAAAAACAATTAGAATGGAGCCGCAGCCTTTATCAAGAACAGCTAGCGGCGGACAAATTATAGACAGTATAACTCTCCAAATACTCATATAAATTTTAATTTGACACCGAAATAAATTCGGTATTGATTGATGATTAATTATGAGACGCCACCTTTATGCTTTTGTTACACATCTGCACATAACTAAGATAATCTTCGAACTCCACAACACACATTACACTGTATTACAGCACAATACAAACCACTATCGAATCTTTAAAGCAGCAAAAAAATCGTAAATCATTAATCGCAAATCGTAAATCAAATGTTTATCTTTGTGCTCTTAAAATTTACACACGGTATTAAGATGTCGCAATTATCAGAGCAAGAGCTAGTAAGACGAGAAAAACTCGGAAAATTAAGAGATTTAGGTATTAACCCTTATCCTGCAGATTTGTATCCTGTAGACCACACCTCAAAACAGATAAAAGACAGTTTCGAGGACGGAAAAGAAGTGGTTATTGCCGGAAGATTAATGATGATTAAAGTACAAGGGAAAGCGAGTTTTGCTCAATTACAAGATGGCGAAGGAAAAATACAAGTGTATTTTAATAGAGATGAAATTTGCCCGGGTGAGGACAAAACCAAATACAACGATGTGTTTAAAAAACTAATTGATTTTGGTGATTTTGTTGGAATTGAAGGCGAACTATTTACAACTCAGGTTGGTGAAAAAACGGTTAAGGTTAAAGACTTTACACTTTTAAGCAAAGCCTTGAAACCATTACCACTACCAAAAGAAAAAGACGGCGTGGTGTACGATGCCTTTACCGACCCTGAACAACGCTACAGACAACGCTATGCCGATTTGGCCGTAAACCCACATGTAAAAGAAGTTTTTGTAAAGCGTACAAAATTATTCAATGCCATGCGTCAGTTTTTTAATGATGCTGGTTATTTTGAAGTAGAAACCCCTGTTTTACAACCCATTCCGGGAGGTGCTGCAGCTAGGCCTTTTATAACACACCACAACTCTTTAGACATTCCGTTGTACATGCGTATTGCAAATGAGCTTTACTTAAAAAGGCTCATAGTTGGTGGGTTTGATGGTGTTTACGAGTTTTCTAAAAACTTTAGAAACGAAGGGATGGATAGAACGCACAACCCTGAGTTTACCGCAATGGAAATTTATGTTTCCTATAAAGATTACAACTGGATGATGGATTTCTGCGAACAGCTATTAGAGCATTGTGCACTAGCGGTTAACGGCACTACAAAAGCTACTTTTGGAGAGCACGAGGTCGATTTTAAAGCACCTTATGCCCGTGTAACCATGGCAGATTCCATTAAGCACTTTACCGGTTTTGATATTACAGGAAAATCTGAAGAAGAAATTAGACAAGCCGCTATAGATTTAGGTATTGAAGTCGATGCAACTATGGGTAAAGGAAAGTTAATCGATGAAATTTTTGGCGAAAAATGTGAAGGCAATTACATTCAGCCAACTTTTATCACAGACTATCCTAAAGAGATGAGCCCGTTATGTAAGGAACACCGAGATAATCCTGAGCTTACTGAACGTTTTGAACTTATGGTTTGTGGTAAGGAAATAGCTAATGCTTATTCTGAATTAAACGACCCTATCGACCAACGCGAACGTTTTGAACACCAATTAAAACTGGCTGAAAAGGGCGATGACGAGGCTACTGAGTTTATCGACTTCGACTTTTTAAGAGCTTTAGAATACGGTATGCCTCCAACGTCTGGTATGGGAATAGGTATGGACCGTTTGATTATGTTCTTAACGAACAACCAATCTATACAAGAAGTGTTGTTCTTCCCACAAATGAAACCAGAGAAAAAAGCAGTGGCCTTAAGCGACGATGCCAAAGCGGTTTTTGAGACCTTAAGGAAAGCTGAAAAACTACAACTGAACGATTTAAAAACCCAATCGGGTCTGTCTAATAAAAAATGGGATAAATCGATTAAAGAACTTACTAAAAACAGCCTTGCCAAAGTTGAAAAAACCGACGAAGGCCTTTTTGTTGAAGTGCTATAACAATACCTTATTAACCACATAAAAAAAGCCCAATAATTAACATTATTGGGCTTTCTAAAACTAACTAACAACTTAAACTCAAATATAATCTAAAAAATTTTTCTCTTTTAGTAGAATTTATATTCTCATACAAATTGACAATAAATAAACCACTCCACAAAGCATGTTTAGAAAGGTTTAACAGGTTGATTTGAATTTTATAACTTCATTAAGAAAAACCCCTTAAAAATTGTTAAAATTTTTAAGATATAAATTAACCTCACAGAACATCAAGTAAAGAACTAAAGACTATTTATTTGTAGTTGTAAAATACTGTAGTCAGCCATTTTTAAATAAAAAAATCATTTACTTTTGCCACATGTTAAAAAGAGCAACTCTACTTTTTATATTAACATGCCCCTTATTTTTGCTTGCCCAAAAACAAGACAGCTTATCAATTAAAAATGGTATTGACAACCCATCCCTACTTACCACCCACCATTTTGGTATTTTCAACTCAAGGCTAAATACTAATTTTAAATTAACCCCCGAGCAAACCAAAACGCTTTCCATAAATTATACTAGCGGAAATAGTTTTCATCCTTTTGTAGAATCCTACTTTCCCAGAGACCCAGAGGTGAGACAACAACTAAGTGAGGTTATTTGGTATTTAAGACCATTTCAATTTATAGACCATGAAACGACTCCGGCAGATTACTTGAATATTGTAATAGATGCTGTTATAAAAGAATTTAGGACCAGTTTAAATATTCCTTTAAACGACAACAACGAACTCCATATATCTGCACGTTCTTACTGGATTACTAAAGGCAAATACCCCTTTTCTATATTTACTAGCGATGAATCTATTGAATGGTTTCATAGTAATATAGCTGGTGGCGAGGACCCTTTCGGCCGACGTTTTTATGGTCTAAACCAGGTTAACTTTGAGTATTTAGACCGAAACGGAAATACGTTAAAGTTAAACCATAACGATGTGTTTGTTGGTGGTGTAGAGCTATCACATTACTATTACCCCAAACTGAGAATTAACACATCTAAACATATTTATATAAATTTTGGTTCTCATTTGGGAATCAACCTATCGAAGTTCAATCCTTCAGTTGATATAGGCCTATCTGCCAACGTCGTAAAACATAAACCTCTTAAAAATGATTACGAAATCAACTTTGGACTAGGTCTAAACCTACTTAGAAAAAACATACTTAAACTAAATAATGATGCCATAGACTTGGGCAATAATCCGTATTTGGGAACAATAGAAGGTAATTTTGAAATTTCTAAATTCACTAAAAGAAGAAATTATCATGCCCTTGGTATAAATTATCAAGCACAGACCCGATACAACAAAAAAGACGAGGCAGACTACTACAGTTTAAGGGGGAAATGGCAGGAAATTAATGCTGGCTGGCATAACGGTGTAAGCACACTATACGATGTGTTATCTAACTGGTCATTCATTTACACTTACGGCAGACCAAATTACAAAATCGCTCTTTTTGTAAAACAAGATTTAGATGTTAATAACGCCCCCGATTTCCAAACCGGATTCAACCTTAAAGTCCCATTAAAAAAGGGATTATAAGAACTCCTACCTTAATTTTATCAAAAAATCACTTCTGTTAATTTCAAGTTAAAATCCAACTTAAATTAAACCTTTTTCAAGCGTTCTAGTCAAAAAGCCAAATAAACTTTTAAACCTAGATAAAATGAAAAAATTAATATTAATCGCCTTAGCTTTTGTTTCAATCCAAGCTTTTGCACAACCAAATGAAGGCCAAAACAAAAAAAAGAGAATGCATAAAATGCATAATCTTACACCAGAACAAGCTGCTACAATGCAGACTAAAAAAATGACTTTGCATTTAGATTTGAACGAAAAACAGCAAAAAGAAATCTATGCTATTATGCTGGCCAATGCAGAGGCTAGAAAAGCTAAAATGGAAGAATTTAAAGCTAAACGTGAAAGTGGTGAAATGAAAAGACCTACAGAAGAAGAACGCTTTAAAATGGCAGAAGCCAGATTAGACCAGCAAATTGCGATGAAGGCGAAAATGAAAGACATATTAAATGAAGAACAATTTGCCAAATGGGAAAAAGCCAAAGCAAGAATGGCTCACAAGGCAAAACAAAAAAAGGGAGAAATGAAAAAAAGGGGCAATAAAAAAAGACCCGAGTAAGATTTTAGTTGATTGATTATAGTTTGAAAAGAAAAAGGCAATTCTGAATTTTGAATTGCCTTTTTCTCTGTTATAATGTTTTTGCAACTTCAGCAATAACCTTAATGGTAAAATCTAGGTCTTCATAACTCAAGGCATCTGTAATAAACCACGTTTCAAAAGCACTTGGCGCAATATATACGCCTTTACTTAACAAACCATGGAAAAACTTTTTAAACGTTTCGTTATTTCCTTTGGCTGCCGTATCGAAGTCTACCACCTCGGCGTCATCAAAATGTACCGAAATCATAGACCCTACTCTGTTAATGGTATGAACAACATTATTTTCACTCAACACCTTAGCAATGCCTGTGTGCAGATACTTTGTTTTAGCTTCTAAGCGCTCAAAAACCTCTACATCGCTGTTCAGCTCACTCAACATAGCCAATCCAGCAGCCATAGCTAACGGATTTCCACTCAAGGTTCCAGCTTGGTATACTGGCCCCAAAGGTGCTAAATAATTCATTATTTCATTTCTAGCTGCAAATGCTCCAACGGGCAAACCGCCGCCAATAACTTTTCCAAAACAAACAATATCTGCCTTAATACCAAACAATTCCTGTGCACCACCTTTAGACAGCCTGAAACCCGTCATTACCTCATCGAATATAAGCAAGATATCGTTGTCATCGCATATCTCTCTTAAAGCCTGCAAAAACCCTTCTTTTGGTGGAATACACCCCATGTTTCCGGCTACAGGTTCAATTATTACACACGCTATTTCACCTTTATTGGCACTAATAAGTTGGCTTACATTATCTATGTCGTTGTACTTAGCCAATAACGTGTCTTTAGCCGTACCTTGAGTCACTCCCGGACTATTTGGGGTTCCGAAGGTACTAGCACCACTACCGGCCTGAATTAAAAACGAATCGCTATGCCCATGATAACACCCAGCAAATTTTATAACCTTATCCTTACCGGTAAACCCTCTTGCCAACCTAACGGCACTCATACATGCCTCGGTTCCGGAATTTACAAACCTAATTTTATCAATATTTGGAACCATCGAAACGGCCAACTCTGCAATTTGAGTCTCGATTTCGGTAGGCATTCCAAACGATGTTCCTTTTTTTGCTTTGTTTACAACGGCATCAACTACCGGTTTATGGGCATGACCTAAAATCATTGGCCCCCAAGAGTTGATATAATCTATTAAACGATTTCCGTCTTCATCGAATAAATAGGCGCCCTTGGCTTCTTTTACGAAAATAGGCGTTCCCCCCACACCTTTAAAGGCTCTTACTGGAGAGTTTACACCACCTGGGATAACTTTTTCAGCTTCGGCAAATAATGCACTGCTTCTCTTATAAATCATAAATTCTTAATTATCTTTTGAAACCTCAACCATCAACTCTTGCCCAATACTAAGGCTGGTATCAGACAACCCATTAATACGCTGAAGCTCTTCTACTGTAATATTATATTTTTTTGAAATGGAATAAAGCGTATCGCCTTTTACAACCACATAGGTGAGCTGGCTTTTTTTCGGGGTATCAATAGTCCAATAAGTACTTCCCAAAACTTCTTTATCATACTCATAAAGTCTATAGCGCTCTATGAGCGAAATAAGTTTTTGGGGATACTTTTTGTCGGTTGCATATCCGGCTGCCTTTAAGCCCTTAGCCCAAGCTTTATAATTACTTTGCTTGAGCTCGAAAAGCCCAGCATAGCGTTTTCTGTCTTTTAAGAACAAAGAATGATCCCTGAAGGAGTACTTCGGGTCTTTATACTTCCTGAAACATTCCTGCCGCTTATCATCATCGTGATAAATTTTAGCACCAGTCCATTCATGGCACTTAATCCCGAAATGATTGTTGGCCTTAACAGACAATCTCCCATTACCAGATCCAGACTCCAAAATACCTTGAGCCAAGGTTATACTTGCGGGAATATTGTACAGTTTCATTTCATTTTGAGCTATCGTTTTATAAATATCAATATAGCGCTCTGTGTCATTAGCATATACTTTTTGGGGTTGTTCCTTATTAACAACCACTGCTTCGGTTTTTGGTTTTGTTGGCTTAGAAACGACTTTCTTTCTAGTTTTACAACTGAATAAAAATCCGCCTAATAATATTATTACTATTACTTTTTTCATCTAACTTATGATGGGTATATTTTTCTTCTTTAAAATTGAATTCATACCCTGAATACCTTGAAGGCCTCCGGTATGAATCGCTAATATTCTTGTTCCTTTTTTAAAAAAACCTGTTTTTATCAAGTCTAAAACCCCAAACATCATTTTTCCTGTATAAACTGGGTCTAAAGGAATTTTATTATCGGCCTTGAACGTATTGATGAACGCAATTAAATCACGGTTCATTTTTGCGTAGCCTCCAAAATGGTAATCGGATATTAAATCCCAATTGGTTTTAGATACGAATTTAGTAATTTCTGTTCTCAAAAAATCACCTTTCAAAGCAGGAAAACCCAATATTTGTTGTGTGTTTCCTGAACCATTTATTAAACCTGAGATTGTCCCTCCTGTTCCAACAGGGCAGCAAACAACATCAAAACTCTTATCTTCCTCGGTTAATATTTCCTCACAGCCTTTTACAGCTAACTCGTTGGTTCCTCCTTCTGGGATTAAGTAAAACTTTCCGAAGAATGCTTTTAAATGATCAATCAATGTTTGACTTCCCTTCTCGCGATATACTTCTCTCGTTACAAATTCGAACTTCATACCGTTTGATTTGGCAAAGCTCAAGGTTTCGTTCTCTTCAATTTTACTTTTTAGTTCTTCTCCCCGAATGACACCAATGGTTTTAAAACCGTACATTTTACCTGCATAAGCTACTGCAGCAATATGATTAGAATAAGCTCCACCAAAGGTTAACAAAGTATCATGTCCTGAAATCTTGGCTTCCAAAAGATTAAACTTAAGTTTCCTGTATTTGTTCCCCGAAACAAAAGAATGGATTTCATCTTCTCGCTTTATGAACAACTCAACACCACATTCAGAAGGCACTTTCACCACTTGGTTGATGCTATTTTCAACTTTAAAATCCATTGTTGCGAAGATACTTTTTACTATTCAATTTAAGAACTGATTTTCACTTTTTCAATCGTTTAAAAATCTCAAAATGAGTTAGTATCTTTGTATTCTATGAAAAAGATTATCCCCATCGAAGAAGGAGACTTCTACTGGACTCCTGAAGGCTATCGTTGCTTTACAGAACAATACCATTTAAAAAGAGGATACTGTTGTGAAAGCGGTTGTAGACACTGCCCTTATGGCTACAATGCTTCAACATCGCTTAAAACAGGCAAAAAAGACTAACAACTTGAAAAATACCTTCAAAAAACCTTCATTATAGTTGGTACGGTTATTGATGCTTTACAAGTACCGAAAAGCAAATAAAAAACTGATCTTAAACTAACCTAACACATTTAAAATTAGTTTATTAAATTTACTATAATTAAAAAAAATGCGTTATGAAGACATTATTAAAAAGCCTACCACTGTTTGCCCTATTGTTGATTTTTGGCTCCTGTAGTTCCATAAGAGTTGCTGCAGATTACGATAAAGATGCCCCTTTTAAAGAATACAAAACGTTTGCTTTTTTCAAGACCGGCATAGATAAAGCAGAAATTAGCGATTTAGACAAACGTAGAATACTGCGCGCCATTGAAGCTGAGTTACTCGCTAAAGGCTATACAAAATCTCAAAAACCCGATTTACTCGTTAGTATTTTCACCAAATCCAACCAACGTGTTGATGTTTACAACAATGCTTGGGGCGCAGGCGCCTGGGGATGGGGTGGTTTTTGGGGACCTGGATGGGGTTTAGGCCCAGGATGGGGCTGGGGATGGAATCAACCCACTGTATCTACAACTACGCAAGGCACATTGTTTGTTGACCTTATCGATGCCAAGAAAAAAGAACTGATTTGGCAAGGTATGGGAACAGGACACCTTTCCAGAGATATGGATAAAAAAGAAGAACGCATTAAAGAGTTTGTTTCAAAAGTATTTGAGAAGTATCCTCCTGAAGCTTTACAATAATATAAAAAAGAGCAATTATTCTAGTTGCTCTTTTTTTATTACATCACGATATCATTTTTCCAAACGTAGGGTTCAGGAATATCGGTATCGTCAATAAGTTGCCTAATATCAATTTCTATACCTCTACTTAAATCTGTTATGGGTACATCATTAGGCCCGCCCTCAAAGGGGTTTTCTGTATTCTCGCCAATCGCTTCCATAGTATGAAAAACCCATGAAAGCATAGCACTAAAAGGAATTGAAAACCAAACAAAATGGTTCGCAATGAACTCTTGGATTCTATGCCCCAGAGACGTGCGGGATTCGTGTGTAGCTAAGTCTTCTATAATATGATTACCAATAGCTTCGAACCCTTCCATAATACCAAATGGCAGCATTAATATAAACATCCAGACGAAAAGGTAATTTAAGGTTGCAAACTGTCTGGGGTATGGAAAATTCTTTATACGTTCACTTTTACCTTGAAGTGTGTAAAACTCTACCAACATATTTGCCATTTCCATGTGTCGAAAATCCTCGATAAAACCGTCAGACCTCAATTCTTTTAAACGTTCGGATTGTATTCCTAATAATTGGGACGCTTGATTTCCTTTGGCAAGTAGTACTTTGTATTCCTCATTGGAAATATAAGGCTTAACCGCTTCTTCATAAGGAATTTCGTCCTCACAAACACGATACTGGCTAGCTCGGAACTCTTTGTTGGATTTAGCTGATTTTAAATGCATTTCCCAAGGTTTATCTTTCCTAAGTTGGTAACGCAATGCCGTGAGCCAAGCTATATGTCTATGAACCAGCTCTCGCTTCATATCTTGAATCTCACTTACACTTGCCTTCTCAACAGCATGCGAGTTGGTTATAAAATCCTTGACCATTATGGTCCATGACCTTGAGGCATTTACAATACCACCCCATATTTTTCTCGCCTCCCATAACCTATCGTAGGATGCATTATTCTTAAAACTCACTATAAATGCTACAGCTGTACCAAGTACGCCCAACGGTAACCAGGGCACGTGCAACCACTTTAGTCCAAAAATATCGAACAGTATTACTGGAATAAGCGCAAGAAAAAGAAATAGGACAATATGGCGGCGTGTCCATTTAATCACACCCTTAACAGGAAATATTCGTCTTGTATACATAGTATATTATTTGGTTTTTATAAATATAACAAAACTTAACCTTAAACCTTATAGTCTTTGATTATCAAACCTTTAAACAAAAATAAAGTTTAGAACCACCTTAAAATTTCGTATTTTTAAGAAAGTTTGAACACCCAATAACAAGCGCATGCAAATTGAGTTAAATCCAATTTTAAGGAAGCTACCTGAACATTTAAAACAGTTTATCAAACCTCAAAACTACAAGGGCTACTCTCCTGTAGATCAAGCTGTTTGGAGGTACGTTATGCGTAAAAATGTTTATTTCCTAGGCAATGTAGCACACAAATCGTATTTACAGGGCTTAAAGCAAACCGGGATTTCTACAGAACATATTCCTAACATGTATGGTATGAATCGTATACTGAAGGAAATTGGCTGGGCCGCTGTAGCTGTAGATGGTTTCATTCCTCCTAATGCTTTTATGGAATTTCAAGCATATAATGTTTTAGTGATAGCCAGCGACATAAGACAATTAGAACACATAGAATACACTCCTGCCCCAGATATTATTCATGAAGCAGCAGGTCACGCACCCATTATTGCAAATCCTGAATATGCAGAATACCTAAGACGTTTTGGGGAGTTGGGCTGCAAGGCAATCTCATCGGCCAAAGATTACGAATTGTATGAAGCCGTTAGGCATTTGTCGATTATAAAAGAAGCACCAAACACCGCTGAAAAAGACATTAAACGTGCAGAGCACAACATTGATGAGTTACAAAAAAATATGGGAACTCCCAGTGAAATGGCGCTTCTAAGAAATTTACATTGGTGGACTGTTGAATATGGGTTAATTGGTTCCTTAAGTAACCCCAAAATATATGGTGCAGGGTTGTTATCTTCTATTGGCGAAAGTGAATGGTGCTTAACCAATGCCGTTACAAAACTACCATATACTATGGAGGCTATCTTTAAGGATTTCGATATTACCAAACCACAACCCCAGCTTTACGTTACTCCAGATTTTGCTCATCTAAGTTTAATCCTTGAAGAATTTGCCAACACTATGGCATTAAGAACCGGAGGACTTGGCGGCGTTCTCAAGTTAATACATTCAAGAGCACTAGGCACCATAGAACTGAGTACAGGTCTTCAAATCTCTGGTATATTCACTAAAGTATTGGAGCATAATGACGCGCCTATTTACATTCAAACTTTTGGAAAAAGCGCTTTATCATATAGAGAAAAAGAACTTGTAGGCCATGACACAAATACACACTCCAGAGGCTTTGGCTGCCCTATAGGAAAGTTAAAAGGTATTAATATCGCTATTGAAGACATGAGTCCGCGTGATTTGGCAGCTTATAATATTTATGAAGAGCAAACCGTTACTCTTGAATTTGAAGGTGGCATAAAAGTTTCTGGTGAAATCATAACAGGAAAACGCAATCTACAAGGAAAAATCATTTTAATTAGTTTCAAAAACTGTACGGTTACACATCAAGACACTATACTTTTTAAACGGGAATGGGGTATTTATGATATGGCGGTTGGCAAAGAAATCGTTTCGGCGTTTTCCGGTCCGGCAGATTTAAATAGTTTCAACCTTATTACTCACATACCTTCAGAAAAAACCATTCAAGTTAAAAAAACTGAAGAACGTTTACGATTAGAATCTTTATACCAACAAATACGGGATTACAGAACTAAAAAAAATCAAACTATTTCTAGAACAAAAGTTTTAGAAGAACTTATTGAAAATCATGCAAACGACTGGTTGTTACCCGTAGAAATTTTTGAGTTAACTTTCATTGACAATAAAACCGAATTGAGAGAAAAAGTCCTGAAACATCTTGAAACGGTGAAACAAAACAGACCCGAAGTTGGCAAACTGATTGATGATGGTTTAGAAATTATTCGAGAAGCAAAAGTTCCTAATTAGTCCTTTCTAAAGCGCTTCAAAGTCTTTTTGGTAAACTTGCTAAGCACCAATTTTCCACTAATACCTGCACGTTCAGATAAAAGTGTATTCCAGTGAGAGGTGCCTTCCCAAAAAACATGTTTCATTTCGGTTAAAGCTTCTGGGTTATAACTACTCAGTTTTTTAGCTAAAGTAGTTACTGCTAAATCCAGCTCCTCCAAAGTTTCAAATACTTCGGCGTATAATCCTTTTTCTTTTGCCCATTGAGCAGAATAAAATGTTTCCGCATCAATAGTCATCTGAGACATGGCCATTTTCCCTATCTTTCTAGATACGGCAGGCTCAATCACAAAAGGCCCTATACCAATACTCAACTCACTTAATTTAATTGAGGCATATTGTGTTGCCAAGCAATAATCTGTTGCTGCTGCTAAACCAACACCGCCACCAACAGTTTTTCCCTGTACCCTTCCAATTATTGGTTTAGGGCATTCACGCATGGCATTAATAACGTTGGCAAATCCAGAAAAGAACCTCATACCAGTTTCGGCATCTTTAATAGTCATTAATTCATTAAAGCTGGCTCCAGCACAAAACGTTCTATCACCTGAACTTTGGAGTATAATCACCTTAACATTATCATTTTTACCTGCTTCAACAATGGTTTGCTCCAGATTTTGCAACACATCGCTGGGCATAGCATTCTTGTTAGGGTGAAAAAATTCTATTTGACCAACCTGGTCTAAAACGGTAAGTTTAACGTAAGATTCCATAGTCACTTTTACTGGGTTGAAGATACTCAAAATTTACATGAAAACAGACTGAACCGTTTTGTACACTCTTAAAATTTTAAATTTTGAAACTCTTCCATGGAGGTCAAAGAAGATTCATTGTATTTTAGGGTCCAACCAAAAGAATTAGTAAGGATATAAAATTTAGAAAGCTCACTTATCAATCTATTTTTTGCATTCTTCTTTAAATCTGATGCTTCAATCTTTTTCGTCAAAGATGTTTTTACAGCCTTTTTTATTTCATTATAATCTTTTGCTTCGAACGGATTAAAAAAATCGGCCTGCATATCGTAATACTCCATATCGGGATTAATATTGATTTCAGCTTCAGGAATTTTTAAAATGTGAAGCGTTTTATTGGCCTCATCTACTTTAAATTCAACCTTACTTAAATCATAACCAATAGAAACACTAGCATTAACAACCACCAATGCTTTCTTTTCTGAAGTTACATAGTCTCCAAAAATCTCTTTAGAATTTTTGTAATTGAACACCTCACTAAAATGACCTTCGGTTACGATTAATTTTCCAACATTCTTTATTTGTTCCTGAATAAGCATAGAACTTTCTTGAAGCACCATTTTATCAGCTCGTTTATCATCACAATATTTGAATGAAAAAAGGATAATAAGGGTAATAATGACTCCGAATAGAATTTTTCGCATGTTCTAATTTAGAAATATTTTGTGAAAATGAGGTGTTATCGCGAACTACAAAATAAAACCTGTATAAATAAAAGATTCCCGCCTCCGCGGGAATGACAAAAAATAAAAAAAACATTAGTTTCCTTCGACATAAGAAGCCTAACTAATGTAATTATGGTGATTAAAATTAACACCACAAAGATATGTTTGTTTTAGATAAGCTACTTTACCATAAGGTTAAAGAATGATTAATTAAAACCTTTCGACGGACCCACATTACAAAAACATGAAACTAGTTCAGGCTAACAAAAACCGACCACTAAATAAGATTATTTTTTTTCGCTTTTTGTACTGCTTCCAACTTATTGTGGACCTGTAACTTTCTGTATATATTCTCAATATGCTTTCTGATGGTTCCAACCGATAAAATCAAATTATCGGCAATAGCACTATAACTCAACCCCCTGCTTAATTGTTCTAAAACCTCAACTTCTCTGTTGGTAAGAAGGATTTCCTCTTTTTCCTCTACATTTTCAAGACTAGCTGGGTTCCTTAAAAGTTTTAAGGTCTTTAGGGCTATTGAAGGTGTCATTGCCGCCCCTCCATTTAAGGTGTCTTTTATACCATCATATAAATCTTTTGGATTTACCTCTTTAAGCAAATACCCATCTGCCCCAGCTTTTATGGCGTTGAAAATATTTTCATCATCATCAAACACCGTAAGCATGATTATTTTAATATGCGGATATTTTTGTTTTACTATTTCTGTAGCTTCTATGCCATTCTTAACAGGCATTTCAATATCCATTAAAATTAAATCCAGATTATGATTTTCTGCTAACTTCTCCAGTAAATTGCCACCATGAATAGCTGTAAAACTAACTTTTATATCTTCAAAGAATGACAGTTTTTCTTTAACGGCTTTTATTAAAAAGCTATTGTCGTCTGTTATGGCAACCTTAATGGTCATAGGCTTAAAATAATCTCAGTTTCTTTATCTATTTTACTGTTAAATGTAATATCCGCATTAATATCGGCAGCACGTTTTTTCATGTTATTTAGTCCATTGCCTTCCTCCACAGTTTGTAAATCAAATCCTTTGCCATTATCTTTAATCGAAAAAATAACATCTTCATTCTTCTTTTGTATATTGACTTCAACCTCAGAGGCTTCGGCATATTTAATGGCATTATTTATCGCTTCTTGAACGATTCTATAAATATTCATACCCTTAACAGAGCTAAACTCCAATTCATCTGAAAGCTTTTCATCTATATTAACAGTAAACTGTATACCACTTGCAGACGTGCCGGCTTTATCTATAAAGTTAGAAATTCTAGCCCTTAAATCTTCTAAAGTAATTTCATTTTTATTCATCGCCCAAATGGTATCCCGCAACTCGTAGATGGTTTCTTTTGTAAAAGAACTGATGTTGGTAAGTTTCCCCTTTAGTTTATCGTTGGTTATTTTAAACCCATATTGTAAATTTTCTATAGACGAAATTATAAATGTTAACTGGGCCCCAATGTTATCGTGTAAATCCCTAGAGATTCTTAAGCGCTGCTCTTGAAGTTTATTGTGAGTCTCAATCTCGATTAAGGCTTGTTTAAGTTCGTTTTCTTTTTGAAGCTGTTTGTTTTTAAGTTTCTGCTGTTTGTAGAGTAAATACCCCAATACAATAAGAACTAGAGTCAAAATTACGAGACCTAAAATCTGTGTGTTCTTTCTATTTAGATTAAGCTCCTTTTCTGCGATTTCGGCTCTTTGTGTTTGAATTTCTTTTTCTCTTTCAGCTGCATCATACTTCTCTTGTATCTCTGCAATCTCCTTTGTTATCCTGCTATTGTAAATCGTATCATTTAAAGACTTGTAGAGCGCCTTGTAATACATAACACTATCTGGAATTCTCTTATATGCATAATAGGATGCCAACTTATCATAAGCATCCATTTTTAGCTCATTAATATTATACCTTTTAGATAAATTAAGACCGGTATACAAGCAGTTTTTAGCTTTGTTGTAATTTTTTAAATCTATATACAGTCCTGCCAAACGCAAAGTAGAACTGGTTATTCCATAATTATCTTTTAATTCTTCCCTTAACTTTAGCGATTTGGTATTATACTCAACAGCCTTAGTATATTTTTTCATATCATGTAAGATCCCACCATAGTTATTGTATAAGCCTGCTAATTCTTTTTTGTAGTTATGTTTTACGGCTAAATCAATACTCTTTAGATAATACTCCTCACTCTGCACCGTATCTTTTAAAAACAGGTAGGCATTCGCAATATTATTGTAGGTTCTTGTTAGCCCTAAATTATCATTAATGCTTTTATTAACTTCGGCTATTTCTAAATGTGTATCAAGCGCCCGTTGATATTGCTTTAATCCTCTGTAAATATTAGCAATATTTGTTTTTATGTAAGCTACATAACGTCTGTGGTTTTTCTTCTCGTAGATTTTTAAAGCTTTGGTGGCGTAGAAAATTGCTGAATCTAATTTGAAGGTGTTTTGATGAATGAGTCCTATTTTATTGTAAAGTGCTGCAACTCCCATGGAATCATTCAACGCAGTCCGGATTTTCATTGAGGCATTGTACTGGTTTAGCGCTTCACCATAATCGGCCAAATCATAATGTAATATTCCAATATCATTATAGGCTTGCGCTTCTCCAACTACATTGTTTGTTTCTTTAGAAATTTTTAGAGCGAGATTCCCATACTTAAAGGCAGAATCTTTTGATACAGCTCTGTAATACCAACATAAATCCCCATAGGTTTTTATCCTAGTTGAGTCTGAAGGTTTATTCAGCAATACCGCCTTGAGACTATCAATTAGGATAGAATTATCCTGAGAAAAACCAATACATATAAAAAATGAGAAAACAATTGACAGTATTCTTTTCTTCATGGATAAGAATTATAATTACTTCTGTATTAAGAACTTTTGAAGGGAAAGAAGGCGATTGATAACCGTAAACATATTTGGTAACAGCGTTGTATTAATATTTCTTGATAGTACTTCTTTTTGAGACAATACTTCTTTTTTTTGTTTAGCCAATTTCAACCTAATCTTTAAATTATTTGAACCTAAATTGAACGTATTCTTTAGTTCAAGAATATTTCTTTGAACAATTACAACCACAACAATTGTAATAAGAATACCTGAAGCTATTAATATTTCTAACACTAAATTAAAGTCCATAACCGCGTTAAATTAAATTAAACCACTTTAGGACAAGCCCATAAAAAAACACCAATTGCTTTCTTTTTAAAAAAGATTTAGGCAATTGATGTTTTTGATACGAACTGATTAATAGCATCTTAAATCTACAATTATAAGTTTTACATCGATTATAATTTCGACAAACTGTTATTAAAAAAGATTAAGCGCAGTAAAATAATTTACCACGCCTAATCGAACAAATCTCAACAACAAGATTTACTTTACAAGGTTGTAAGCATACACTGTAGTGCCATTTGCCAGGTAGTATAAGTACCCTCCAAAATCGTCTACTTCGTATGTTGGTTTTTTATCTTTTAGTAAAATATTTTTTCCAACCTCTCCACTATCTTTATTTACCTTAACTAAGCTTACACCATCGTCTAACTTCGTTAAGATGAACTGATCATTTTCTGTAGCAGCAGTGGCTTTAAAGCGCTTTGCCATTTCATTAAAAGAGGCAGTACCGATAGCTGAGAACATATCAGCTGTACGCTGCATTTGAGCACCATATTGGTTATATTGCCCTAAATAATTTCTATTGGCACCAGCCCTGAAACTTGCGTCCGCGGCCATAGCTGTTGAGGCCACAGCTAGTGCACCAAGCGCAATTTTAGCAAAAGTGCTTTGACCCGGTGATTTAAAATAGGCGTGAAATAATTCTTTACCTTCAAAATCTAGCATCATTAAATTCTGGCTAGACGAAAGTAGCAGTCCATTTTCTCTAATTTCAAAAGATGATGGATTTTCCTTTTCATTAAACTTATATGTTGCTAGTGTACTTATGTCACCATTGTTTTCATCTATAGAAATCAATTCCTCTCCAGTACTTATCAGGTATCTGGCATGAGCTTCATCGTATGTACTTGTAACAGATTTAGCTTTTTTGTATTTAATGGGCTTGTTCCAGATGGATTCTCCTGTATCTAAATTGATGATATTGGCATCACTATCGGTTATATAAATCATACCCTGCTTTGTAAGCGCCATAGTGTGAATGTTTTCACCTGTTTTTAATGGTTTTTTAAACAACGGTGTGCCTTCGTAAGAAATTTTATTGATTCCACCTTCACCAATGCCAAACAAAATACCATCTTCCATGATATAAAAGTGCTGAACATAGCCTTTTGTTTTTGGGGCTTTCTCCCATAAATCTTCACCTGTAGCTGCCGATAAGAAAGAAATGTTACTTTGTGCTTTCGCCGCGGCTAACTTTGCTAGACCACCCTTTCCTGTGTCTGCAACATCACTAACAATAGCCAATCCTTTTGGTGTCACTTCAAAGTTAGATACCACTCCTTTTAACTTGGCGCCTTCTCCCCATAAAAGACTACCACTGCCATTAATTTTGTGAATGACATGGTTTTTTCCTTTTCCTTGAACGGCAAACATAGATTTACCATCATCATCAGGAATAACATAGGCTACGTTTTTTAAATCTACCACCCAACTTTCGGCACCTGTATTCATATCGATTCGGTATATACCTTTGTATGTTGGCAAAATAACGCCCCCATCAATAATACTTGGTTTACCAGTTAAGGAATTAGACCCCTTGAGTTTGAATAGCTTAATTTCATTCCCATTGGCCATATCGTAAATCCCAACGGCTTGTGTATACTTTTCCTTTGCTGTTCTTTGTCCTGATACAATTAACCTATTCTCGGGCATTATTAATGTTGGTCTACCAGCTGCTTTCCAACCATTGGCTTTAGTATCGAAAAGTCTTTTCCCGGTAACAACATCTATAACACTTTGTTTACCGGCAATACCGCCAAACCCAGCTTGCCCCACCATAACGTATGGTGTATTAGGGACAATAAAAATTTCTTCTTCTTTAACTTTTCCGTAGTCATCAAAATTAAACACCAGTTGATCCTGACCAGGCTTAATGCCTGCAAGACCTTTACCGTGCATAATTAACATAACTCCAGAACTGGTTAAGGTCATCTTTTCTACTTTACCTCCTAAATCGTAAGTAAAGTCTGGAGCTTCTGCTTTTTGAGCGTTTAACACTAGCGTACTCGCTAATAGAAAAACTAAAATTTTTAAATTTCTCATTGTTGAATTTTGTTTATAATTAATAGCATCTCAAAATTGCAACTATGAGCTAATGAAATCAATACGATGAATTACGTATTTTACGAATACGAAGAAGGAAATAAATACATTCTAATCAAAAAAGACAAGTTTAACAACGACTGCTAGAAAAGACACGCCCAAAAATATAGCTACATTAATAAAAAACTTAAGCCCTCGCTTTGATATGGCTTCCTGTTCTTGAGCAGATTTGGATTTAAACTCATTTATCGTCTTATTATAACTTCGTTCTGTTCCTAAAGTATACCTCACTATAGGAAAGGCCAAGGCTACAATTATCAAGCCAATGAATTTACCCACAGCTCGACCAGAACGTCTGCCAAAAGCAGATTTAAACATTTTATTTAAAGCCCTATCAAAATCAGGAATAAAAACAACCAGTAAAAAGAAAATACTTAGCAATATTAACATTATGGCCACCGCATTAAGTATTGTCCCCATTTTTTTTGCAGTATCGGCTTTACCTTTTGTTTCTAACTCATAATACTGATTGCAATAAAGCGCTTTAAAAACATTCATAATTTCTATTCTTTATTATTCTGAAAAAAGTATCAATTGTTTTCTTAGTTCATCCTTAGGCGTTTTTCCGTCATACATTTTATCTACCATTCTATCCAATAAAGCGTCATTTTCCCTTATGGCTACCAAAAAGAAATCAACGACAGCCCTGATTAAAATCAATAGAATAGCAGCTACAACATCAGCATTAGAAAACATTGTGAAAAACATAGCCAAAATCACTGCAAACTGTTGAATTAATATCCTAACATAGGGTTTAAACATAATCTCTTCTGGAGTATAGTTCAAATACTTTTTTGGCTGTATATAATCAAAAATATATTTGGCAAGTTGCGTAATGCAAAGCAAACCAAGTATATATTCCATACCTGCTAATTTAAAAACAGCGCTATAGTTCGCAATTAAATGAAAAGGCTCTTTAATGGGAATTACATCGCTTTGCCCCATGAGCACAAAAACGAAAATGGATTGTACAGCTATAAAAAAGCCATAATGAACAATAAAAAAAGGAATTAAAAAAGCTATGGATTTTTCCGACTTATGGTGTTTGGACGACACAAACATCTTTAAAGCGTTAAAAAAACCAATAATAATGGTCTCAAGAAAATATCCAAACAATACAGCATAGGCATCTATTTTACCTACATAGAGCAGTAACAAGAGTGCTACTATATTCATCCATGCAAATGAATTGTAGCGATTAGGTTTAAATATTATAGCGTACATATATTGTTTAAAGTATGCAACTTAACAAATCCCTTAGTTTATAAACATACGCAAAAAGTCGTATTTTAAAAACTAATATGCTGAAATTGAGCTTTCAAATCCTTTTGCTTTTGCTTTAAATTCCGCAAAAACTTTTGGTGGGCTTCAGAGTTAGGATTGAAAGGCTTATGAAGTAATCCTTTTTGAACGGCACAAACATCATCCATAGTTTTTTGAGCAACGGAAGCTATCCAAACCTCTTTGAATTTTCCCCAAATATAATCAATAGCGGTTTGATTGGGATGAATCATATCCTCGGTATAAAATCGATAATCTCGAAGTTCGTCCATCATGATTTCATAGGATGGGAAATAATGAAGACCTCCCGACTCCACGCTTGTCGACAAAAGCTTGTGTATTGCCGTTATTAAATGTGCTTTACTTTGTGTGTTCTCGACAAATCCGTCTTTTAAATGTCTAACCGGCGAAACTGTAAAAATGATACTCACATCAGGGTTTACTTCTCGAATTGAATCAACCATTGCTTTTAAAGAAACTAAAACTTCATCAACCGAAAGCAGTTCTTTCGAAAAAACGTTCTGGGACATTTTATGGCAGTTGGCAACAACATTGTTGGATTCTTTATTCCTGTAAACCCATGCTGTCCCCAAAGTGATGATGACGTGAGAAGCATTTTTGAGCTGATTGGCGGTTAAAGTGACTTGTTCATTTAAGTCATTCAGCAACCCAGGCTTTGAGGAATTGCTCAACTTAGAATGTGCATCAAAACAATGCCATTGTTCATTATTTTGAAATATATCTACCTCGGAATAAACTTTTCCTTGAACAGAGTTTCTAACCAAAGCCTCAATAGCCTTGGGATTGAATAACACCCCAAACGGATTTATGAGATTTTTAAATTTAAAATAATCTAATTTCTCTCCAATATTTTCAACAAAGCAAGAGCCTAGGAGCAGAATATTAGATTCATAGCCTATTAGATTGTTAGGCCGTTTAGGTAATGGTATTTTGGTTTGAAGATTCATAAAAACAAATCCAATTGTAACATTTTAAATATTTGCTTGTCTAACACATCAAATAAATGAATTATGAAAAACAACAAAAAAATGGCAGCCCTAAAAAGTAAACTTATGAAGTTTTACAGATGCGAAGTAAGAACCTTCAATAAAATGTTAGGGATTAATTAAGCCCTATTTCACGAACTCCTTAGCTGCTAATAAAGCCTCTTCAATACCTGCTGGATTTTTTCCTCCCGCCGTAGCGAAGAAAGGCTGTCCGCCTCCGCCTCCTTGAATATGCTTACCAAGTTCGCGAACTACCTGTCCAGCATTTAACTCCTTGCTTGCCACCAACTCCTTAGAGATATAGCAAGACAATAAAGCTTTTCCGTTTTGTTCGGCACCGAGTAATAAAAACAAATTATCAAATTGACCTCCTAATTCGAAAGCAACATCCTTAATTCCAGCGGCATCTAAATCTACTTTTTTAGCTAAAAACTGAATACCGTTTACATCGGTCAATTCACTTTTTAATTCCCCTTTAATATTTTTAGCTTTATCCTTCAACAAGGCTTCAATCTGCTTTCTAAGGTTAGCATTTTCGCCTTGTAAACTTTGAAGCGCCTTAACAGGTTCTTTGGCATTGTTAAGTAGATCTTTCATTTCAAAATAAGCACGGTTATTTTCATGATAAAAATCCTTAACAGCATCGTTAGTAATCGCTTCTATTCTGCGAATTCCTGCTGCTACTGCACCTTCAGATACTATTTTAAAATGCCAAATATCGGCAGTATTACTAACATGTGTTCCTCCACAAAGTTCAACAGACTGACCAAAACGAATTGCTCTAACAGTATCACCGTATTTCTCACCGAATAAAGCCATAGCACCTTCGGCAATAGCTTCATGCATTGGTATATTTCGCTTTTCTTCTAATGGTAACTTGCCATCAATCCTGGCATTTACAAAGTTTTCTACATCTCTTAACTCATCAATCGTCATTTTTGAAAAATGAGAAAAATCGAAACGTAAATATTTAGAGTGAACCGCACTACCTTTTTGTTCTACATGAGTTCCCAACACTTCTCTTAATGCTTGGTGTAATAAATGTGTTGCTGTGTGGTTACATTCGGTTCTATGGCGTTGCTTAGAATCTACAACCGCCTTAAAAGAAGCCTTTACATCCTTTGGTAGGTTTTTAGCGAAATGAATAATAACATTGTTTTCCTTTTTTGTGTCTAAAATGTAAACTACATCGCCATGGGCATCTTCTAAATACCCTTTATCACCAACTTGGCCACCGCCTTCGGCATAAAATGGTGTTAAATTAAAAACCAACTGATACATATCGCCTTCTTTTTTAGAAGTTACCTTTCTGTATCGTGTAATCTTGACATTAGCTTCTAGGGCATCATATCCAATAAATTCTTGTTCGGCATCGTCAACTAAAATGGTCCAGTCGTCTGTAGACATCTCACTTGCCGCCCTAGATCTATCCTTTTGTTTTTGTAACTCCTTATTGAAGCCAGCTTCATCAAGTTTATAACCTTTTTCACCTAATATTAAAGATGTTAAATCTATTGGAAAACCATAGGTATCATAAAGTTCGAATGCTTTCTCTCCAGAAATAGTATCGCCCTTGGTTTCATCGACAATTCTATTTAATAACACCAAACCTTGTTCTAGTGTTCTTAAAAAAGAATTTTCCTCTTCTTTAATCACATTCTCAATAAGCTGTTTTTGTGATTTTAATTCTGGAAATGCTTTTCCCATTTTCTCACTTAACACATCTACCAATCGGTAAATAAATGGCTCTTTCTTATCTAAAAATGTAAAGCCATAACGAACGGCTCTTCTTAAAATCCTTCTAATCACATAACCCGCTCCATTGTTGCTTGGTAATTGTCCATCGGCAATAGAAAATGCCACAGCGCGAACATGATCTGAAATCACCCTAATGGCAATATCAACCTTTTCGTCTTTACCATAATCTTTACGACTTATCGCTTCAATCTCCCTAATGATTGGGGTAAATACATCGGTATCGTAATTACTTTGAACACCTTGTAATACCATGCATAAACGCTCAAACCCCATTCCGGTGTCTATATGCTTATTTGGCAATGGCTCCAGAGACCCATTGGCTTTTCTATTATATTGCATAAAAACCAGGTTCCAAATCTCCACCACCTGTGGATGATCCATATTCACAAGGTCTTTTCCATCAACTTTTGCTTTTTCTTCGGCAGAACGAATATCAACATGTATTTCACTACAAGGACCACAAGGTCCTTGGTCGCCCATTTCCCAAAAGTTATCTTTTTTGTTTCCTTTTAGGATACGGTCTTCAGAAATATGTTTTTTCCAAAAATCGTAGGCCTCGGTATCCATTGGTAGCTTATCGCCTTCATCACCTTCAAAAACAGTTACGTAAAGAATATCTTTATCGATACCGTAAACTTCAGTCAATAGTTCCCAAGCCCAAGCTATAGCTTCTCTCTTAAAATAATCACCAAAACTCCAGTTACCTAGCATTTCGAAAAGTGTATGGTGATAGGTATCATAACCAACTTCTTCTAAGTCGTTATGTTTTCCCGAAACCCGTAAGCATTTTTGAGTATCTGCTATTCTATTGCTTTTCGGTTCGGCATTCCCTAAAAAGTACTCCTTAAAAGGGGCCATACCAGAATTCACAAACATTAAGGTGGGGTCATCTTTTAAAACCATTGGTGCAGAGGGCACTATAGCATGTTTCTTATCTTCAAAAAAACTTAAAAACTTAGATCGAATCTCTTGTGACTTCATGTATTCTGGGAATATCCTGATTTCGTTAAATTATATTAATTGTAAAACAATTTTTATCTTTACTCACCAAATTTCAATTCTAGTTTCGATTTAACTAAAGTTGTTTCATTTTAAAACGAACTTCTAACATCGAAAAATAAATGAACAGGTTTGGTCGTTAGCTTAAATAATTCAAGTTCTAAGGCTCGAATTTATTTCATGCAAAAATAGTATAAAATAAGTAATGAGTAAGGTAAAATATTACTACGATCCAGAATCACTTTCTTATCGCAAAATTGAGCGAAAAAAAAGACGAACCTTTAAATATGCCATGGTATTTTTATTGGCTTCGGCTTTGTTTGGATTTATGTTTGTTTTTGTTGGCAGCTACTACTTTGAATCTCCCAAAGAAAAGGCTCTAAAACGAGAGCTTCAAAACATGGAGTTTCAATTTGAGCTATTAAACAAAAAAATGGATCATGCCGAGAAAGTACTCGCCAATGTTGCCGACAGGGACAATAATATTTACCGCGTTTACTTTGAAGCCAACCCAATTCCCGAATCCCAAAGGCAAGCTGGTTTTGGCGGAATTAACAGATATAAAAAGTTTGAAGGTTATGATAATTCCAAACTAATTATGGAAAGCAACAAACGGCTTGATGTTTTACAAAAGCAGATTGTCGTTCAATCGAAATCCTTAGACGAAATAAAGGCCTTAGCCGAGGAAAAGGAAAAACTTTTAGCTGCTATCCCCGCTATACAACCTGTTAGCAACGAAGATTTAACACGTATGGCTTCTGGTTACGGTATGCGCACAGACCCATTTACCAAAGCACGAAAAATGCATAAAGGCATGGATTTTACAGCACCTAGGGGTACCCCAATTTACGCCAGTGGAGATGGAAAAGTCATAAGGGCAGATTCTAGATCCAGTGGCTATGGTAAGCACATACGCATTGATCATGGCTTTGGCTATGTTAGTCTCTATGCGCACTTATACAAATACAATGTTAGAAAAAACCAAAAAGTGAAACGTGGGGACTTAATAGGTTTTGTTGGTAGTACAGGACGCTCACAAGCGCCACATTTACATTATGAAATTAGAAAAGATGGCAAAAATATAAACCCCGTTAACTTTTATTACGGTAGTTTAACCGCCGAAGAATTTAGTAAAATGCTGGAGCATGCCTCATTAGAAAATCAATCTCTCGATTAATATGCAAATAGATTTACCAGAACGACGTTATTACGGCATTGGCGAAGTGGCAAAGGCTTTTGGCGTAAACACATCTTTAATTCGCTTTTGGGAAAAGGAGTTTGATATTCTAAAACCAAAGAAAAATGCCAAGGGCAATCGTAAGTTTACTCCAGAAGATGTTAAAAACCTAAAGTTTATTTATCATTTAGTAAAAGAACGTGGGTTTACTTTAGAAGGCGCCAAGATTCACTTAAAAGAGGAAAAGAAAGCCGCTTTAAGTAACTTTGAGATTGTGAGCAAACTGGAAGACATTAAAGAGCAGCTCATTAAAATAAAAGAACACCTTTAAAAAGTTAGACCAATATTATGTAACTTTTTAGTCTCTTTTGTGTCACATAATTAACCAATAACACATTTAATAAACTATTTACATCATGAAGAAAAAGGGATTATACATATTCTTGGGACTACTTGTTCTAATCGTTATTTTTATGTTTAACAAAATGACTTCAAAAGAAGTCAGTGCAGAAACTCAATGGGCTGATGTTGAAAGCGCATATCAAAGGAGAGCAGACCTAATACCTAATTTAGTGGCTACAGTAAAAGGGTATGCAGCTCACGAAAAAGAAACTTTGGAAGGCGTTATAAAAGCAAGAGCAGAAGCTACAAAACCAGAAATAAAAGTTGATGAGTTGACTCCCGAAAAAATAGCTCAATTTGAACAAGCTCAACAAGGTTTAAGTGGTGCACTTTCTAGACTTCTTTTAACTGTTGAACGTTATCCTGACTTAAAAGCTAATCAGAATTTTTTAGAACTACAATCACAATTGGAAGGCACTGAAAACAGAATTAATGTTGAAAGAAATAGATTCAATGATTTAACTCGTGAGTACAATACCTATGTTAGAAAGTTTCCCATGAACTTATTGGCAGGAATTTTTGGATTTGACCAGATGCCGGCGTTTAAATCTAGCCCAGGTAGCGAAAAAGCTCCAAAAGTTGAATTTTAATGTCTAAAATCGAAGACTTTCTTTCGGCTTCTGAAGAACAAGATATCGTTGAAGCCATTCGCAAAGCAGAATTAAACACCTCAGGTGAAATACGGGTTCATATAGAAAAAACCTCCAACGGTGATGCTTCAGAGCGGGCTTTGGAAGTGTTCTACACCCTTAAAATGGAAAATACCAAAGCGCAAAATGGGGTACTCATTTATGTTGCTGTTGAAGATAGAAACTTCGTGATTTATGGTGACAAAGGGATTAACGACGTTGTGCCCAAAGATTTTTGGAATAGCACCAAAGATGTTATCCAGTCGCATTTTAAGAATGGAAATTTTAAACAAGGTTTGGTAGAAGGCATTTTGATGTCTGGCGAACAGCTCAAGACTCATTTTCCATATACAGACACAGATACTAACGAACTTCCAGACGAAATTTCAAAAGGCTAATTCCAGTATGCAGTATTTATTAAGCAGTTTGCAGTTGCCAGTAGGCAGTAAACAGTATACCAAGAGAAAAATCATTTCTTTTGCATCCATACTGTGGCTCCTTGTTTTTTCATTTAATATTTCCCATGCGCAGTATGACATACCTGAAAAGCCTAGTTTCATTCCTCCGGTAATAGATAGCACTGAAACCTTAAGCAAACAGGAATTCAAGTTTCTATATGACAAACTGAAAAATTATAACGATACAACATCAACCGAAGTTGCCCTTATTATCATCCCCACCACCAAAGGTGAAAATATTAATTTCTTAGGTGCACAATGGGGAGAAAAATGGCAAATTGGTCAAGAAGGAAAAGATAATGGAATATTGATTCTACTTGCAAAAGACGATAGAAAAATAGCTATAAGCACAGGTTACGGTATTGAATACCTGCTAACAGACGCCCTTTCCAAAAGAATTATAGAACGAGACATTATTCCTTTCTTTAAGAGAAACGATTATTATGGTGGACTTAATAGAGGCACAGATGCTATTTTTGAAGTTCTTCAAGGTGAATACAAAGGCTCAAGAAAATCAAATAACGATTTCCCAGTTGGCGCCCTATTGATTTTCCTTTTTATCTTCTTTATAATCCTTATTTCCATTTCTAAAAATAAACGCGGTGGCGGACGAGGTGGTAATCGAGGGAACCGCACTAACGGCACGAGTATTCTAGACGCCATTATTTTGAGCAACATGGGGCGTTCATCCAGCAGTGGCTGGGGTGGCAGCTCTTCTGGTGGCGGATGGTCATCTGGCGGAGGTTTTGGCGGTTTTGGTGGCGGTGGTAGCTTTGGCGGAGGCGGTGCCTCTGGAGGCTGGTAACCCAAAATACTATTTAACGTGAGTTTGGTATAAATCCTTACCAAGAAACAGCTAAAAGTTTAACAAAACAATAGTTCATCACCTTGAGCATTACTGAAATGAAATATATTTTCATTGAAAGCACCGTGCTAAGCTAATCTAAAGGCATCTAAATAGCGTTATTTTAACTAAGTTTCGACTGCACTCAACCTGTCAATAGGATATAGTTTCTTCATAAAATAAAAGTAAGATTGTGTTACGCCAACGTTTATCAATATGTGACATAAAAAAGAGGTTAATCTTATCGATTAACCTCTTTTTTATTGAAGGGGTGTTCTATTTAATCTATTTAGACAATTCAGCTTTAAAAATGCGTTTTAAACCTGAGTTCGACAAATACGCCATTTTAGGTTTTACAATTTCACCTTTTTTATTTACGAGTACATAATGTGGAATTCCAGAAATTTTAAATTTTTCTTTTAAGTAGTTCCACTCATCTGCAGAAACCCTATAGTGTTCGCCTTTAATATTGGCTATAGAATTTCTCCATGTCCCTTCTGGCGAAGTTTGGTTGGTAACATATAAGAACACCACATCTTCATCTACCAGCTCTTCTTTTAAAGGTGCAATTCGCTTTATCCCCGATTTACATGGTCCGCACCACGTGGCCCAAAAATCTACATACACTACTTTACCCTTAAACTTTTTTATCATGGCTTCAAAAAGCTCGTCGCCTTCACTTTTTTCGATATTGTGTACCGTGTAACCTCCTTTGGTTTTGTTTAATTCTATCTTCGCTTTTGTCTCTTCGTTAGTAAATGCTAAATAATCCTTTAAAAACGTAATATTCAACTTAGCCTGAGCAACTTCCAGAGCCCTATTATCAAAAACCTTATAATCTTCAAATGTCTTATAAAATGCTTGCATCATCATGACATCTTGCATAAACGAATCCTTTCTTCCAAAAAAGGCTTCTATTTTTTTATCTTTTTCCAATGCCCTTCTTTCTCTAGAAATTTCAGAGGCGTGTTCGATGTATTTGTTATTAAACGTAATGTTTGCCTTGGCAAATTGCTCATAAAATTGACGTTGTTGCTCAATTTCTATGGGTGTTTTTAATGCTTCTAAAGCACTTACCATTTTAGCTTCCTCTTCTGTAATTTCAATGTTTTTAGTTTTTAAATAATCTACAACACTAAGAATAAAGTCGTGCGTGGGTTGGTCCAGACTCTTAATGTACTTAGATATTTCTTCAAAATGCGGGTTATATTTTTTATAGAACGCCTGTCTAGTATCACCATAAACCTTTTCGAATTCCTCTTTCTTGGCAATCATTTCTGGTGTTTCAATCTGTTTACTAAATTCTACCATGTTAAGTTCATCGGTAGTTAGTTCCACACCTTTGTTCTTTAGCCATAAAGCCCTGTCTACAGTATTTAAATTGGGTAGTCTGTTGACTCTAAAAATATCGGCATACACTATATAATTCGTGAGGAAGTAATAGCTGCCGGATAAGGCTAATAATTCATTATCTAAAATATCTTTTGGTAGAAAATTGTAATAATCGTTACTAACCTCAAATGCCTTAAACGGTAATTTATCTTTCTCTTCTTTGGCTTTTTTATTTCTATATTCTAAAGAGCCCCTATACATACTGTAAGCTAAAAGGCCTTGATAGAACTCTAATTCAATTTCTGTATTTTTTAACTGCAACGCTTTTTTACTTATAAAATTATGCTTCTGGAACTCAAGGATTTTATTTACTACATTTTCCTTTTTCTGAATGCACAAGATTTTATAATCTTCGGGAGAAGTTATCCCTATCTCATTTCTTTCTTTCCTGCTCAATATAAAATTCACATCCTTCAAGGCTTCTAGGCCTGCATTAATTTGAGCGTTGTCACCCATAAAGAAAGACTCCTTATTATATAAGTAATGAAATGTTTCTTTATTCGGTTCTACGAATACATAGAAGCCTCCTGATTGCATACGTACAAAAACCGTTTGTGGGTGCGTAATTGGAAACTTAACCTTAAAACTACCATCATTATTGATTTTAATTAAGTGAGATTCCTGATCTCCTTTAAACGGATTATTAACATGAACCATAGCGGTTTTTTGCTTCACCTTTTCAGAAAACCCTTTTATAACTCCCGAGTAGGTTGTAGAGTCCAAGGCAAATGTTATAGCCTCAAACGCTTTATCGTCCTTCATCTTAAAATCAGGATTATAAACCTTTTTTAAACTATACTCTTTAAGTGATTTTGGTGAATCACCAAAAGCCACTATACCATTTTTTCCCAATTTGGCAGTTATGGTTTTAACATTACCATCACGCTCTAGAGTTATGGTGTATTTCTTTCCTTTATTTTCTATAGACTTGTAAGTCCAAATCTTTTCTTCTACGATGGCGTTCTTTGAGTTGAAACCATAATCCCAACGGTTACTGCCATCGGCCAGAAGCCAGTTTCCTCTTAATGCTATAGGAAATTGTGTTGCGTTTTCGCCCTCTTGAATAACGATATCATATACAAACCAATTGCCACCATTATTAGCTTCTCCAAACTCTATGGTTTTTACGTTTTTATTTAAAGCAGGAAAGTATAATTGATAAAGGATCTCTCCAGAATCTGGAACAATATTCCTACCTAGTTTCACACCTTTAGCATTAGTTACAAAAAGTTTTTCTGAACTTGATAAATCCTGAATGTAAGTCTCTGTGGGAATTCCAAAACGGCCTCCAGCTATGTATTTAAGGTGAAAATGCAATACAGTTGTGGTGTCTAAAAGTTCTACTTTAGTTATTTCTCCAGGAACTGTTGAATATCCATATTCAGGATTTTCAATAACTTTTTGAGCAAAGGTGTAGGATGATGCCAACAAGCAGAGGCAAAAGAATAGAATGTTTTTTTTCATGATGTTTATTTAATTGATGATTAATAGTTTGTTTGAGAAGATATATGGAAACGGTAAACACCACATGAGTAGTCTGAACCCGCTTTTTTAAATATTCGTTTGTTGGATTGATGTTGATGAGTTGTTATTTTAGATAACTATTGGTTTGGCTAATGATTTTTTCTCAATTAAAATCTGATATCCATTGAAGTCTAAAACATCAAAAATTATACCGAAAAATATTACTATTTGTTTAATTAGAAAACGAATATAGCCTTAATTTAATATGTTCTTTCTTAAATAAATTATAAAGTTATTTTACATTCCTTCGAAGTTTTATCGTTTCTCCAGCATCGTTTTTGTATTCTACATACTTAATACCATTAATAGAATCTAACTTTTTAACATTATCAAAATATTGATTGGCATCTTCATGTAAACCCAAATTTTCTAAAACCTCGCCGTATACAAGATTAACTTGTCTGTCTTTTGGATTTAACTCGTAGGCTTTATGAATCCATTTCTTGGCCGGCACCAAATTAGAAGTGTCTTTAAACATTTTAAATTGGTTATTTAGTATACTTGCAGCACTAAAAAAATCATAATGATATTTATTGTAATACTTAAAGTATTCTTTAGCCTTTTCTGTAAACTCTGCTTGCCTGTCTGGGCTGTCATTATTTTTTTCTAACAAAGTCCTAGCTCTATAAAACTCCATTCGGGCTTTTCGCTTTTTATCATATTCTTCTTCATAAATTTTTGAATCTATGTGCCAGCCTAAAAGTGAAAATGCCACAAATGTTAAAAATCCTATTAATATGTAATTACTTGTTTTCATGTGTTAATATTTATATTCTTTAAATGCTCACATGCAACACCCAAATTATCATTTTAGCTTTACGGTTAAAAGTTAAAAATGGGTGTTTCATTTTAATCGTTTAGTTTTAAAGCCTCAATAATCTGCTTGAAATCTTTAGTTGTTAGTTTTAACAACTTTATTTTTTCTAAAAGCACCGGAAATTCGTTTTTAAAAAATGCATTCTTATCTCTGTCTTTTATAAGTGCTATAGCGTTGCTCGCCACAAAAAAGCCTACTCCTCTTTTGTTCTCGAAAATTTCTTCTGCTTGCAAATAGCTGTAAGTCCGCATTACTGTATTTCTATTTACTTCTAGTTCTGTAGCCAAATCACGAACCGAAGGCACCCTCTCATCGGGTTTTAGTTTGCCTTCTAAAATCTGGTTACAAATATTTTCGGCTATTTGTAAGTATATGCCCTTTGTTGCTTTAAAGTCCATTTTAAACCTCCTTTTCTTTTAACTTAAAGTAAGTAAACGGTAATAAAAACAGACAAGAAAACATTGAAATAATACTCATTGTAATTAAAGTAGTAGAATAACCATTGTCCATCTTTCTATCGAATACTCTAACTTTAAGATAATTAACTTTTGTAGGCATTAGTATACCGTAAAAAATCAAAGTAACAACATAAGCAAATAGAAGAAGCCCTCCAAAAGCCAGTATAGTCTTGAATATGGCATATCTACCAAAGTAACTCGCTCCTGCGAACATAAATGTAGCCAAAGAAAACAAAGAACATAGAATTGCATATCTTTCGAATATTTCTTTGTTATGGGTTATTGGATGGAGTATTGAAAAATTAGGTATCTCGGTAAACATATTGCTCTCATAAGACATTTTAAAAACGTGTGCCGCGATTTTAAAATCTATCCAAAAAAACACGAAATACAATATATTGAAGACGATAAACCTCATTAAAAACTCAACACAAAACTTCTCAAAGACCGAGGCCGGTAATGTTATAAAACTTATCGTTTCCGATTTATTTCTTAAATATGCAAAAGATGTTCCAGCCACTAAAACTGATAAAATAAGATAATAGTTTATAAACCAATTTTGGTATAAACGAAGTTTTAATTTATAGGGAAATCTATCAGTTTTTAAAACTCTGTATCTATTATCCAAATGATAATAGCTAACTAAAAAAAGTACAATAAACATACCTAAAGCAAATAGAATATACTTCTTCTTGTTAAGTTCAAAATCGTACTTTAACAATGCTATAAAGCGCTTTAATTGAAAATATTTTTTCACGTTTTTTAATTTATAGTTTAATTTCTGCGTTGTTCAATACGGCCTTAAAAAGCAGCTCTATATCAATTTCGGTTTCCTCTTCGTTGATTACTGGAAGAATGGCATCATAGCCACCTACACTTTTTTCTGAGTATAAAACTGTTTTATCCTCTAACGAGACCACTCTTTTAAATTGTAATTTTTCAAGAATAGTTATCATATCCTCTTCGAAAACAATATTACCGTTATCGATAATAACAATCTTATCAATAACGGCTTCTATATCTTTAACTTGATGTGTAGAGATTAAAACCAATTGGTCGTCTCCAACAGCATTGACCAAAACTTTACGAAATACACTTTTAGAATGTATATCTAAACCATTGGTAGGTTCGTCTAACAATAGTAGCTTACAATTTGTTGCCAGGGCGAAAGCTATTGTAAACTTCTTTTGTTGGCCATGGGACAGTTTTTGTAATTTGTGAGATGGCTTTAACTCAAAATCCGATAGAATTTGATTCATTTTTTCATGATCAAAATTCTTATAAAACGTACTGTATACTTTAACGTAAGATGCAATGCTTAAAGCGGGATAAAATGGTGCCTCTGTCACCAAAAAAATATCACTTAAGAAATTAGGGTTTCTATTGGAGGGTTTAAAACCATTTACTTCTACCCCATTACTTTTAACATGGACCAACCCAGAAATAATTTTAAACAGCGTAGACTTTCCTGCTCCATTCTTACCCAATAGGCCTACGATATTCCCTGTATCCTGTTTAAAATTCAAATCTTTAAACAGCGTTTCTTTCTTAGAATAATTATAAGAAAGGTTTTCAATTGAAATCATATCTAATGTATTAGTGTACTATTTAAGTATGACACAAATATACATTTATAATCTTTGTAGGCAAAAGATTATTTAAAAAAGTTGTTTTGAATACCAGAAATCAATCATATGGTTTATTGTCAACCTGAACTTGTTTCAGGTTCTCAACATAAAACATCAAATATTTACAGGTGTTATGAGATAGTGAATCGAGTTCAGCATGGCAAAATAACATTATGACTCAAAAAGGTCAATTAGTGAAAGTTACTTTTTACGCATATAAACGCTAATAGGCACGCCTGTAAAACCAAAGTTATCGCGAAGTTTGTTCTCCAAAAAACGTTTGTATGGATCCTTTACATACTGTGGCAAGTTACAAAAAAAAGCAAATTGCGGTTGCGGCGTAGGCAACTGCATAACATACTTAATCTTTACAAATTTGCCTTTATATGCTGGGGGTGGATAATGCTCTATAATTGGCAAAAACACATCGTTAAGCTCGCTGGTTTTAATACGTTTGCTTCTATTCTTATAGACCTCAACGGCTGTTTCTATGGCTTTGTAAATACGCTGTTTGGTCAATGCCGAAATAAAAACAATTGGCACATCTATAAAAGGCTCCATTTGTTTACGAATTGCTTTTTCGTATTCTTTAACAGATTTATGGTCTTTCTCCACTAAATCCCATTTATTGACAAGAACAACAATCCCTTTTCTATTTCTTTCAGCTAGCCAAAAAATATTTTGCACTTGTCCGTCGAAACCTCGATTAGCATCTAAGACCAAAAGGCACACATCGGCGTGTTCAATCGCTCTAATACTTCGCATTACGGAGTAAAACTCTAAATCTTCTTTTACTTTGGATTTTCTTCTTATTCCTGCTGTATCGACCAAGTTAAACTCAAAACCAAAACGATTGTATTTCGTATCGATAGCATCTCGTGTTGTTCCAGCTATATCGGTAACAATGTACCTATCCTCACCTATTAAAGCATTAATAAACGAAGACTTCCCGGCATTAGGTCGGCCTACAACAGCAAAACGAGGCAAGTCTTCTACTTCTACCTCTTCCTTTTCTGGTAAGGCTTCTACAAGAGCATCCAACAACTCTCCCGTTCCACTTCCGTTTATACTAGCTACCGTATAATATTCACCTAAACCTAATGAATAGAATTCTACAGCATCTTCAGCACGTTTGGAATTATCTACCTTGTTGACCGCCAAAAACACAGGTTTATTTACTTTTCTAAGTAAACTGGCAACATCTTCATCCATACCTGTAACCCCTGATTCTACATCAACCATAAAAATTATGGCATCGGCCTCGTCTATGGCTAACTCTACTTGTTTATCGATTTCGGTTTCAAAAATATCATCGCTACCAACAACATAACCTCCCGTATCAATTAACGAAAACTCTTTACCGTTCCAGTCACTTTTTCCATAATGACGATCTCTAGTAACCCCACTAACAGAATCAACAATGGCTTCACGCCTCTGAATAAGACGATTAAAAAACGTTGATTTCCCAACATTAGGCCTTCCAACTATAGCTACTATATTACTCATATCACTTAAAGGTTTCGTTTTCAATTTGAAACATTTTGCAAAAGTATAAAATATACTATCATAAGCACCCCTTTTTGGGAACTATTAAACGACTGAAAATTTTCAGTTCAAAATTCTAATGCACAAATTGGATTTAAATAAAAAACTGTACATTGAAGTTCAGAAAAACATCAACCAAATGCCAGGTGCCAACGACATTGTTTTAAGACCCAGATTTAAAAAAGAACTCAATAAAAACAACGAGGTTCTACTCAAGGCTTTTGAAGATTCTAAAACAGAACAATCTGACTTTATCGTAACGCGCATAGACAACCATGTTTTTATTAAATTCCCTAAAAAAGAACAACAATTCTGGACACCCCAGCTACATTTAGAAATTGATGAAGTAGATGAAAAAACGAGTATCCTTCATGGTTTATTTGGTCCCAACCCCACTGTTTGGACAATGTTTATGTTTCTACACTTTATAGTCGCTTGTCTTTTTATAGGTTTTGGTATTTGGGCTTATACCAATTGGAAACTAGGAGAAGATTTTATCATTCAGATTAGTATTATGGTTTTAATGGTAATTATCTGGTTTACACTTTATTTTGCTGGAAGTATAGGTAAATCTTCTAGTAAAAATGAAATGCACAAGCTCAACGATTTCATGAATGGCGTATTAGAAAAAACTGGAATAGACCTAACTCAAAAATAGGGTTATTTCAACTTACAGTTTTGAGTGTGCCTTCTAGGTTTCTCAAAACTAAGTTTCACTAAAAAAAGGAAAAAGTCTCAATTTAGGGCATAATCAAGACTTTTATTAACTAAACTAACTAACTCAAATATTTAACAAATTTGATATAGCAAATGTATTCTAGTTATGTAAAGTAATGGTTACGAGAAGATAAAGAAACCGTTTTGATTTCAATTTTACTTTTGATTATAACCGAAACGCCTTAATTGGTTTTGATTACTTCGCCAATTCTTATTGACCTTTACGTAAATTTCTAAATGGATTTGTTTTCCGAAGAATTTCTCCAAATCCTTTCTAGCCTCGGTCCCAACGCGCTTTAAAGCACTTCCTTTATGCCCAATAATAATTCCTTTTTGGGTTTCGCGTTCCACCATAATCACCGAACGTATACGGATAATCTTTTCCTCTTCGTGAAATTCTTCCGTTTCAACCTCAACGGCATAAGGGATTTCTTTTTTGTAATGTAGAAGTATTTTCTCCCTTATACTCTCATTTATAAAAAACCGTTCTGGTTTATCGGTTAATTGGTCCTTTGGATAGAATGGCGGAGACTGCGGTAACAATTCTATAATTCTATTAAACACCTCTTTTACATTAAACCCCTGTAAAGCAGAAATTGGATAAATCTCGGCGTTAGGTACTTTCTCGGCCCAAAGCTGAACTTGTTCTTCCAATTGTTCTTGGTTAGATGTATCAATCTTATTTAGCAATAATAAAACCGGTATTTTAGAGTTGGTTATCTTGTTGAAAAACGCTTCGTCTTTAAGTGCTTTTTCACCAATTTCAACAATATAAATAAGCACATCGGCATCTTCGAAAGCAGACTTAACAAAATCCATCATAGATTGCTGGAGCTCGTATGCGGGTTTTATAATTCCTGGTGTATCACTAAACAGCACCTGAAAATCATCGCCGTTTACAATGCCTAAAATACGGTGCCTTGTAGTTTGCGCCTTAGACGTTATAATGGATAACTTCTCCCCAACGAAAGCATTCATTAGAGTAGACTTACCCACGTTTGGGTTACCAATAATATTTACAAAGCCTGCTTTATGTCCCATTATTCTATTAAATTCTTCTGTGCAAAGTTACAACCTTGATTGGTTTCTGAAACTAATTTTACTAAACAAAAAAAGCAGGAAGACATCTTCCTGCTTTTTTTGTATGTTTTAGATATTAGTTACTTAACTATTTCTAATAATTCTACTTCGAACACTAAAGGTGTAAAAGGCCCTATTTTTTGACCTGAGCCTCTGTACCCATAAGCCAGCTCTTGTGGTATGAAGAATTTGTACTTAGAACCAACAGACATTAATTGTAGCCCTTCAACCCAACCAGGAATCACTTGAGTAACACCAAAAGTAGCAGGTTCATCTCTTTCTACAGAACTATCAAAAACTGTCCCGTCGAACAAAGTACCATGATAATGTACCTTAACTCTATCACTAGCAGTTGGCTTATCGCCTTCACCTTCCTTCATTACAATATATTGCAAACCACTCTCGGTAGTTTGTACTCCTTCTTTAGAAATATTGTCTGCCATTAATTGTTCTCCGGCAGCCTTTTCTTTAGCATACTGTTCTTCAGCTTTCTTTTTAGCCTCAGCTTGTTGCTTCTCCATTTCTTCTTCTTGTCTCTTTCTCATGTAATTCTGGATTACAAACTGTACTTCAGATGGGTCTATTTTTAAATCAACAGAATCGATAGCACTCTTATACCCTTGATAAAATAAATCGATATCGAATTCTTTACCAAACGTAGACTGTAAACCTCTTGCTGCATCAACACCAATAGCATAACTTACCGAGTCTATTCCTGTTTCTAAAGACTTACTTTGAGCACCATTTTTGTTACACGATACCACCATAACAACAGCGGCAACAACACTTAAAATTTTTCCTATTTTCATTTTAATCTTATTAATTGTTTAATGTGTTGCGAATTAACGAATTTCTAATCAGAATAAAAAAAAGAGCCGCAATTAAATTGCAGCTCTTTAACACTAATGATCTTTACTTTATTTACCTAACGGCCTTTACTATGGCTAACGCATTTCTAACGTCTTGCTCTAGCTTAGCATAATCCTTATTGGCAATGATATCTTTAGAGATTAATTTAGACCCCATACCAACACAAGTAACACCTGCATCGAACCAACCTTTTAGGTTTTCTTCGGTTGGTGAAACACCTCCTGTTGGCATGATGCTCGTCCATGGTTGTGGCCCCTTAATTCCTTTTACAAATTGTGGCCCATAAATATCACCAGGGAATAGCTTTACTATTTCGCAACCTAATTCCTCAGCTCTGGTAATTTCAGTTAACGTACCACATCCTGGAGACCAAAGTACTTTTTTTCGGTTACATGCAATTGCAATATCTTCTCTTAATACAGGAGTTACTACAAAGTTAGCTCCTAAAGACATATACAATGAAGCCTGTCCCGCATCTGTTACAGAACCAACGCCCATGATCATTCCTGGTAATTCTGCTACAGCATATTTAGTTAATTCACCAAAAACTTCGTGAGCAAAATCGCCACGAGCAGTAAATTCCATTAAACGCGCACCACCATCGTAGCAAGCCTTTAATACCTTCTTACTTAATTCTATATCGTTGTTAAAAAACAAAGGAATCATCCCTGTTTCTTTCATTGCCTGTGCAACTTCTAATCTTGAAAACTGTGCCATTTTTTTTAATGTTTAATTGTTGATTTGTGTACTTGTTGAACTGCTAAACCGAATAAACGATTCAACAGATAAACAATTAAACACTTTTTATCTAGCTACACGTCCAGAGGCATCACCTCCCATTAGTTTTTCAACTTCATCAACCGTTACCAAGTTGGCATCACCTTTAACAGTGTGTTTTAAACATGAAGCAGCTACAGCAAAATCTAGTGCGTTTTGGTCGTCTTCTGGGTACTTTAACAAACCATAGATTAAACCTCCCATGAACGAATCACCACCACCAACTCTATCAACGATATCGGTAATTTGGTATTGACGGGTTTGATACATAGTTTCGCCATCGTATAACACGCCTGCCCAAGTATTATGAGAAGCAGAGATTGAACCTCTTAAGGTAGTTATTACCTTTTTAGCTCTTGGGAATTTTTTCAACATTTGATCACATACAGATAAAAATGCTTCAGCCTTAACATCATGACCATGTTTATGTACATCTAAACCTTCTGGATGAATACCAAAATGTTTTTCAGCATCTTCCTCATTTCCTAAGATAATATCACAGTACGAAGTTAATTCAGTCATTACTTTTTCTCTATGAGCTGTATCACAATAACTCCAAAGTTTTTGACGGTAATTTAAATCTGTAGATATTGTTAAACCTAATTTGCTAGCTGCTTTTACAGCTTCTAAACAAACATCAGCAGAGCTTTGAGAAATCGCAGGAGTAATCCCTGTCCAGTGGAACCAATCTGCTCCATCGAATACTTCTTCCCAATTAACCATCCCAGATTGGATTTCAGCCATAGCTGAATTGGCTCTGTCGTAAACCACTTTACTTCCTCTAGACACAGCTCCTGTCTCTAAGAAATAGATTCCTAAACGATCTCCACCCCAAACAATCTTATCTACACCAACACCTCTTTTACGCATTTCCATCATGGCACATTCGCCAATGTCGTTCTTTGGTAAGCGCGTTACAAAATCTACATCTACACCGTAATTTGCTAACGAAACTGCTACGTTAGACTCTCCACCACCATAAACAACATCAAAATTGTTGGCCTGTGAAAATCTTAAAAATCCTTGTGGAGACAATCTTAACATAATCTCTCCAAATGTGACTACTTTACCCATTTTTTTAATTCTTATATTTAATATTAATTAGTTTTGCTTAAACGTTTAACCATTTTGCAAAAAATAAATCAAAACCCTTTTTATTAGACCAAGATGTTTTGATTTTTTCTATTAAAGCAATATATTTGCTTAAACGTTTAAGCAAATATATAACAAAATTGGGTAATAAAAAAAAAGCGACCATAAAAGATATTGCAAACGTGCTAAACATTTCTCCTGCTGCCGTTTCTAAAGCCCTTCATGATGACTCCCGTATAAGCGAGAAAACAAAAAAAGCTGTTAGGCAAGTTGCCAAAAACTTAAATTATCAACCCAATCACCTAGCAAGTGCTCTAAGAAAAGGAAAGAGCAACTTAGTTGGTGTTGTTGTTCCAAAAACTAATAGCAATTTCTTTTCATCGGTTATTCATAATATTGAAGAAGTTCTAAACAAGGAAGGTTACAACATAATCATTACTCAGTCTAACGAATCTTATAAAAAGGAATGTGATAATATCGACGCGCTTTTATTTACTCAAGTTGATGGTATCATTGCTTCCATGGCCAACGAAACGGTTGAACTAGACTACTATGAAAAAATAAAATCTAAAGGCATTCCCTTAATATTATTTGATCGTGGTGAAAACGACCTTAATGTAGATTATATTGGTATAAACGACTACGAGAGTAGCCACAAAATTGTAGAGCACCTGATAAACCAGGGATGCAAAAGAATTGCACACATTGGAGGTTTTAAGCGTACAAGAATTTACAATAACCGTATTAGGGGTTATATGGATGCTTTAAAAAAATATGATTTGCCATTAGATGATGAGTTACTAATTGAAAGTAATCTATCTACAGAAGACGGTAGGTTAAGAATGCAAGAACTTATAAATCTAAAAAATAGGCCAGATGCTGTTTATGTTGCTGGAGATTATGCCGCTTTAGGTGCGCTACAAGTACTTAAAGAAAATAATATTAACGTTCCTGGTGATATTGCACTAGTTGGTTTTGGCGACGAACCTTTTACAGCTATGGTCACGCCTCCTATTTCCAGTATAAATCAGCATAGCAAACAGATTGGTAGACTTGCAGCTTTAAAGTTCTTAGAATATGTAGAGCAAGACTCTTTTAAACAATCTCTTAACAAACAAATTTTGGATGCCAAATTAGTAGTTAGGGCATCGTCAAATAAAAACCCCACAACTTAATTAGCTAAGGGTTTTACTCTCTAGTTGTAACTAGACTCAAACCAGTGACTTTCGAGTTTTAAACTGAAACAAACCTCTTATCCATAAATTAAAAAAAAGAGAGTTCTACAAAGAGCCGTATGCTATAGAGGGTACAATTGAGGAATTTCCTTTTCAGGGTAAACAGTTCTAGCTTAAAGTCAAAACTAGTTGATAGTCCAGTAAAACAAAACAGAAGTTGTCAAAGAGATTGGGTTTTTGTTATGTTAGCTTTACGTTAACAGCATTCATTCCTTTTTGACCTTTCTCAAGCTCAAATGAAACCTTATTATTTTCAGAGATTTCATCAATAAGACCGCTAATGTGAGTAAAGTATTTTTCTTGGGTTTCCGAATCTATAATAAACCCATAACCTTTAGATTGATTAAAAAATGAAACTGTACCTTTTCTTATTGGGTCAAAATCTTCAGTTTCATCTTCCTTTTTAGGAATGGCAACCTCTATATTTTTAGCTTTTATTTTAACTTTCTTAGAAGGATCAGGTGGGGTGTCGGTAAGTTGACCATTATGGTCTACATAGGCAAATTCAATCCCTTTTTTTCCACTTTCCTTTGCTTCAATTTTTCGAGCTTCCATTTTCTTTCTTTTTTCTTCACGTTTTTTAAGACGTTTTTTTTCTCTTTCGCTCTTACTAAAGGATTGTTGTGATTTGCCCATAAATTATTTGATGTAATTCAATATACTATTATTAATTTAATTATGATGGAAAAAGCCTATTATTTTGAAATAATAGGCTCTTAAATGAAAAATATATTTTATTAAATAACTGCTACATTTACAGCATTCAACCCTTTTTTTCCTTGTTGGGTATTAAACTCTACTTTGTCATCTTCTCTAATGTCATCAATCAACCCTGAACTATGTACAAAAATGTCTTCTCCTGATTCTGATGATGTAATGAACCCAAATCCTTTTGAGTTGTTAAAAAATTTTACTGTGCCTTCTTGCATCTTTACTAAATTATAAATTATTAAATATTTTTTTGTTGAATTAACTCCTAAATAAGTACACAACAATTCATAAACATTAAACTGCTTTAAAATACTTAAACAACTAATAAAGTAATGATGAAATAGAGAAGGTAAGAAGAGAAAAACTCGAAAAAACTAATTACTAAATACTACCTTGAAAACTGAAAAGGTGTCCTATTCGAACATTGCAAACATAGGCTTTTATTCTCACAAAACAACTATGTTTCTATGAAAACAAATATAAACTTGCTTTTAAACTTAATCACCAACACAACTTAAAGATTAGATAACGAAACCTTTAAGTAATATACTTTAATTCTTTTTAGTATTAGTGTTATTCTTATACTTTATCTTAACATAAATTAATTTATTCCTGCTTTTAGGATTTTCTCTTTGCTCTATTTCAAACTTATCTATTGATTTTATTAAGGGGGTCAGTTTATCGAAACCATAATTTCTTGAATCAAAATTTGGTTGTTTTTTCTGCAATAAACTTCCAACGTCTCCTAGAAACGCCCAACCATCATCATCCGAAATATCTCTAATTGTAGTTGAAATAAAGTTTATTTCTTTTCTTGTTATCTTATCAATTGCAGGTTTGGTAGATTCTTTGGTTTCGTCTTTTTCTCCAGCTTGTGATTTAAGAATCTCAATGTAAATAAACTTATCACAAGCTACTATGAATGGGTTAGGTGTCTTTTTTTCTCCAATTCCAATCACCTGCATTCCTGCCTCCCTTAATCTTGTAGCTAGCCTCGTAAAATCACTATCACTAGAAACCAGACAAAAGCCACCGACCTTACCGCTATAAAGTATATCCATGGCATCAATTATCATTGCCGAATCGGTAGCGTTTTTACCCGTAGTATAACCATACTGTTGAATTGGTGTTATGGCGTTTTCTAGGAGTAGTTTTTTCCACTTTGCTAAACCTGGTCTTGTCCAGTCACCATAAATCCTTTTAATTGTTGGGCTGCCGTATTTGGCAATCTCTTCCATCATTTCTTTAACATTTGCTGAAGGAATATTGTCTCCATCAATTAAGACAGCTAGATTAACATTTTGAGTCATTTGGTTCTTTTAGATGTTATAAATAAGACAATTAACGAATAATATATCTTTTACCATAACTAAACTACTTTTAATAATTACTTAACCTTTAAATTCATGTGACAAATCTAATTTGAGTTGTTATTGTTGAGCAAAGTAAACAACGATGGCTAAAAAATGTTATACAAGTGTTGTGTGGAAAAATAAAAAAAGGGCTTCAATCTCTTGAAACCCTTGTCTTTGCTAGTAGCGGGAACTGGACTCGAACCAGTGACCTTCGGGTTATGAGTTCTCAGAACATGCTGATTTAAACGCATTTACTGAGCTCACAAGCCGCCATTTTATAAAATCGTATGCAAAAACGTATGCAGTTTTTGGCTTTCCGGTTATTGAAAATATTTACTGCAATTTAAGGAAAGCTGGCGATTTCTGGTAAAATCTTGTTGAATAAATTCATGGGCAAATAAAAATCTATAATTACGGGAAACCATATTGCTTTTGTATGAAAAACATTTATTTTTATTTAACTAAAACTTTATGAAAATAAACACAATTGTGTTTAACCAACTATTGTAGCGTAATACAAAACAAACCTATGAATACGGATATTATACTTTTGATTGTGTTGATTGTTTTATTAGTAATTAATATAATTGTTACGCTTTCGAAAAAGATAAAATTAGACTTTGATATTGAAGATAGTTTTGACCAAACAAAAAATTCTCTAATAAAATTTGATGGTACTCTCGAAAAAACGGATAAAACCATTAAAGACGAGTTTCAAAGAAATCGAGAAGAAACAAATAGCTCTTCAAAAACACAAAGAGAAGAACTAACAAAATCCTTGGATAACTTTAAAGAAGGTTTTGACACCAATACTAAAGCACTAAATGAACTTTTAAAAGATAGGTTTGACTCATTTAGTAAACAGCAAAATGAAATAAACCAGAAAAATCGTGAGGAAAATAACACTGCATCAAAAAACCAAAGAGAAGAACTAACTAAGTCATTAGATAATTTCAAAGATAGTTTTGATAATAATACTAAGAGGTTAAACGATTTATTGAAAGACAGATTTGATTCATTTAGTAAAAAGCAAAATGAGATTAATCAAGAATCAGAAAAAAGGATTAAAGAAGTTAAAGAATCGGTTGAAAAACAGCTTTCAGATATAAGAAAAGACAATACTGAACAACTCAATGAAATGAGAAAAACTGTTGACGAAAAACTTCAAAAAACAATAAATGACAGATTAAGTCAATCATTTGAAACGGTCGGAAAACAGTTGAAATCTGTTCAAGAAGGCTTGGGTGAAATGAAAAATTTGGCATCAGATGTTGGTGGTCTAAAAAAAGTATTGAGTAACGTAAAAATGCGTGGCGGAATTGGAGAAGTTCAATTAGCTATGTTATTGGAACAAATACTTGCACCTGACCAATACGAAGCGAATGTAAAAACAAAAAAAGGAAGTTCATCTACAGTAGAATTTGCAATTAAACTTCCAGGAAAAGACGATTCAAGTAGCGTTGTTTGGTTACCAATCGATGCAAAATTCCCAAAAGATATTTACGAAAAACTTCAAGATGCATACGAAGATGGCGACCCAAGTCAAATTCTTTCAGCCCAAAAAGAACTTGACGGTACAATTAAGAAAATGGCCAAAGATATTAGCGAAAAATATCTTGACCCACCAAACACTACTGACTTTGGTGTAATGTTTTTGCCATTTGAAGGGATTTACGCAGAAGTTGTCAGAAAATCAGCTTTGCTTGAGACGTTACAGAGAGATTATAAAATTATAGTTACTGGACCTACTACATTGGCCGCTATTTTAAACAGTTTACAAATGGGCTTTAAAACCTTGGCAATTCAAAAAAGAAGTAGTGAAGTTTGGACTGTATTGAGCGATGTAAAAAAGGAGTTTAAGAATTTTGGCGGAATGATGCAAAAGGCTCAAAAGAATATTCAAACTGGTTTAAATCAGTTGGACGATGTTATGGGAGTTAGAACAAGAGCAATCCAAAGAAAATTGAAAAATGTAACATTGCTCGAAGAAAAAACAGAAAATATCATCCCAGAATTAAACGACAGAATTTTAGATTTCGATGATGACGAAAAAGAAAATGAATAATAGAGTACTGCTCACAACAAAGATGGCTATAAGTAATTGCTTGTTCTCGATTACTTCTGAAAATCCTCGTGGATTTTCAGTTTGGTTTGTACTTGCAAAATTAAATGCTAACCCATTTAACTATTCATATCCTATACCACTAGCACCAATACAACCAAACAACAATGGGATTAAAATTTAGAAGAAGACAAAAATTATTTCCGGGTTTCTATGTAAACTTTAGTGCGAGTGGAATTAGCACTACTTTAGGTATTAAAGGATTTAATGTTAGTCTCAATAAGAACGGAGCTTATTTAAACACTGGAATTCCAGGAACTGGAATCTATGACAGAAAAAAAATTACTGACTGGGAATCTAAAAAACAAAAATCTGAAGACTTTGTACCAGAGCTACAACAAACCGAAAACTATTTCCTTCCAGAAAATTTAAGAGGCGAAATAAAAAGTAAAAATGCTTCAGAAGTTACTACACATGGTTTAGTAGAGTTAAAAGAGACATTAGTTGCGGCAAATAAAGAAATGGTTGCGATTAAAAAAGAAATTTCGCAACTTGAAAGAAAGGTTAAAAATTCAAATACTTTAAAAATAATCTCAAAAGTATTTTTAATTGGATTTTTAATTAAATGGTTCGATAACGATTATATCGAGAAAAAGGAATATTTAGTCAATTTAAAAAAACAAGTTACGGAATGCCATATTGATATAGAAATCGATATGGATAGAGTTCTAGATGAAAAATATTTGAAACTAAAACTTGCTTTTGATAATTTACTAGAATCGTCTTTAACTTGGGATATTACAAATGCAATTCCAAATGAAGATAATCGCTCTTCAGCCTACAGAGATATTGAAAGAATACGAACAAAAATCAGATATGAAAAAATTCCATTTTTAAATTCTGTTTACGAAGCAATGTGTTTCCAAAATCAAAATGGAAGTAATATTTACATTTATCCTGGGTTTGCGGCATTATTCGATAACAAACAAAACTTTGGACTAATTGAACTAGATGAACTTGAATTGAATTTTGAGCCAATGAATTTTCTAGAGACAGAAAAAATTCCCAAAGACAGTAAAGTTGTTGGAGAAACTTGGGCAAAAGTTAATAAAGATGGTTCGCCAGATAGAAGGTTTAAAGAAAATTATAAAATTCCAATTGTCAGATATGGAGAATTAACATTTAAAAGCGACACAGGTGTATTTGAAGTATTTCTATTTAGCAACGAAAATTTTGCCGAGGAATTTTTCGGAAAATACAATGATTATATGGAATAATATATTGGTGCTAACAAAGAACTGAGTTAAAAAAACAAACCTTTTTAGACTAATTTAGAAACAAACCGCTTTATGACGGTTATTCGAACCGTAGGGTGTATAAAACACACATTATGAGTGAAAAAAAACTACTTAAAATCATACTGGGACTGTTAATCGCTGTTCTATTACACAACCTTTTCTTGAATTATGAAATTCAACAAGTTAAAGAGGAGGCTGAAAGAACTAAACGATATGCCAGTTCGGCGGAAAATCATGCTAGAGAAGCTGCTGAAAATTCTCGTGAGGCTGCTGACTACGCATCTGAAGCCGCAAATCAAGCTGCAACTGCTGCATACAGGGCGTTTGGTAACCAATGTAGTTACTGCCCTTAATTAGTAAAAAGTTTAAACAAGTACAAAAAGAGTCAAAAAATGCACCCAACATAGCAATAAGTAATTGCTTGTTTTCCGGTTGGTGCGTACTTGCTAAGTTAAGTATTAAACAACACAACTACACATAGGTTTTGTGTTAAAAATCAGTTATAACATTGAAGAATTATGGATATAGATTTTATGTATAAACTTAAAGAATATAACATAATTGACAATCCTTTTGACTACAAATATTTGGATGCTGAAATTATTGAAAAGTATCAGTTTTTTGCAGATCAATTTGAGAAATTATATGAAGAAAAAAATGAACGTTATAATTTAACAGATTGTTTTTTTTATATAAGAGACGACATATCTTGTAATGCATTTGCCAGAAACAAAAGAGGCTATAATATAATTGGAATTACCAAAGGATATGCTGTTCAAATGTTAGAGGCTTTTGACGAAAAAATAATATCAAATAATTCTATTAATAAATTAATCGAATCAAATAATGGAAGTATTTCATCTGGATATAAAAAGCTACTAAAAACCAATGATTTTAGCGTCTCTAAATTCATGCTAAATTGTTCAAATCAATTTACTTTCGGACATGAATTTCAACACATATTACAATTTAATAGTTCGAAAATAATTGTTGAAAATTACATTTCTGAAAACATTGATTTATCTAACTTCTGTATTAAAAGGCATGCCTGGGAGTTAGACGCTGATTTCTTTGCTACCTGGGATGTTTTTGGATACATCCTAAACGTCAAGAATGGTTATTATTTCAAGAACAAACAAGATATTAATGAAAATGCATTTATTTGTTTACTATTTTTAGGAATAGGCAGTATTTGTATTACAAAGACATTCTCCTATTTTGGAAAATGGAATTACAAAAATGACATTAAAAAGATTAATTTTTACACAAAAAAACATTCACATCCACATCCTCTTGTTAGAATACTCCACATTCTTGATAGTTACCATGACCAAATCAAAGATAGTTTTCCTTCTTTAAAAATTGACAAACAGGGTTTATTGAACAATGTTATGTTATTAATGGAAATATATTTTAAAACACAGTCACCAAATAAGAAAATATTATCTTCATTTTTTAAAGATATTGACAGGTATTTAAATATTGCTAATGAGTATAAAGATGAATTGTATGATATTGCAATAAAAGATGAAGCAATAAGAACTTTACTTAATAAGAGAAATATTAAGTTTAAAGAATAAAAACTAATCCCAACTAAGTACAACCGGAATTACGGCAGAATGGACTACGTCCGAATGCACCCCGAATTGCCATCAACAGCCTAAAAATTTATTATTAACCTGTAGCCTATTTCAGGACTAGACACTTTGGAACGTTCTGCCATTTTAATTAAATTATTTGGGTTATTGGAGTTATTCAACTAAACCTTTACACCATACTTCTTTAACTTTTTGAGAGAATCATCAACTATTTTCATTCTTTTTAAGTCAATGTTTTCCTTTCTTTTAAGTTTTTGTCTGACGGTTTTAATGACACTCAATTCTTTAAAAGTAAATGTACCTGTTTGTTCTCCTAAATCTATAATTTGACGCCATTTAGCCTCATCTATCAAAAGGAGTCTATTATATAATGCGGATGGATCTATGCTTTCACATTCATCAAGTTCACTTAAAATTGTAATATCTTTAAAATTTACTTTTAATTGTTCTAACTTTTTAATAATTCTTACTCCAACTGAAATTTCATTTTCTGTAAAATTTCCAGAATATTTCATTTTTCTCCGAATACTTGACAACATATTATCTTCATATTTTGATAGTACATTTGTTCTAATATTATACTTGAATAGGCCATCCCAAAATCTAAGCCCTAAATCTGAAATTCGTTTTAAATTATCATATTTACGGATTTCTTCACTATCATCCTCATTCTGCTCATACCTTTGTTTATAATCCCTTTCACTTACTATATATGGTTTTAATATATCGAGATCAAAAGGGCATTTTTTCTGTTCTAATAACTTGAGCCATGTCTTTTCTGATTTTGCAGCTTCACTAATTAGTAAAACATTTAATGATGTAAAATATTCATATACATAGATTAGTCCCTTTTTCAACTCCGTTTTGAAAGATTCATCTATAATTTGCTTATTCCATATTTTACCTAAATCAATTTTCCCATCTGTTAATTCATGTAAAAGAGATAAAGTATATGCAACTGTGTGAGATTTAATATTTGTATCTCCTATTGGATCCTGATTCTTTCTTCCAAAAAGTTTATCAGTTGTCTTAAACAGTATAGCATTAGCAACTATATCTTCCCACATTATACGTGTAGGTTTCTTTTTTTTATACTCTTTCTCTGCTTCTCTAAGATAAATATTGTAGTTCTTCTGTGCTCCTTTAGATACATGATAAGGTATTCTATCATAAATATTCATGTACTTAGCTACCTCAGATTTCAATATCTTCTGAGAGGTTGGATATTTTAATTTAAAAGCTCTTTGCTTACCGGCTGTAGGTTCTTTATTTAATGATTCTTTATATTGACCTTTAACTCTTTCGAAAAACCAAATAGACTGTTTATTTCTATCATCAGGATCAATAGCATAAGTTGTTCTCGATAATTCCTCTAGCTTTATTAAAAAGGGATTATTAGAACTCAAATCTAGCTCAGAAACCTTATTTTGACTATTGGCATATCGAGAAATATTCGGGACCATTTCATTCTTTTTTTCTTCGTCTTTGATTACTGTCAATTTCATTTGAACGAAGACTTCAGAAAGGTCAGATTTAAATTTTTTGAAGGTATGAAACAAAGATGCTGTGGTTTGTCCTCCATTAACAATTTGAAAATCTTTAACACTTGTGATAAAATTTCGCCCCCCTATTTGCTCTGTTTTCACATCTATTGCCGTAGTAGCTAAACCATTATTATATGGTAAAAACATTTCAGGATTTTCACGAATAGTATCTCTTATTCCACGATTAACCTTTCCGGTTTGTTGTAAAAAAGCCCTCACGTTACTTTCTAATAGTCTGGTACCATAATTTTTGTACAAGGCAGCAAGGGCGTCTCCTGGAACAATTGCTAAATAGCATTCATAAAGATTATTTTTTGAGGGCATTTCTAGACATGGAATATCAACACCTAAAGTTTCCCTAAAATCAATTTCGATGGGCTCTCGGTTATATTTGGATTGAGATAAACGGTGTAAGCGTTCTAAATCCCATATATGGACATTTATTAAAAGATCATCAAATCCTTTTATTTTAGCTTTTGGGGCATCAAAAGGAATATTACCATTTGAGATAACAAAGATGTTTATTCTAATAAAATCATTTCTATGCTTTTTTATAAGGCTTGCTAAACCATACGCTTCCGTTGAAGGCTCTATCTCGTCCAAATGACCTTTCAACGCTGCATTCAAAAATTTAGCTGACCATTTTAACAATCCGTCAAATTCAGGTTTTCTTAAAGAGTAAATATCATTGGTATCTGAATAATGAGTTATAAAAAGGTCTACACTTTCAAACCCTTCTTCAATAGAATAACCATTAATTTTAAGATCAATATTTTCAAAGCGATTCTCTTTAACATAAGGACATAATCTAATACCATCTGTTTCTCCTGCTTCAGCTAAAATCTCCATTATGTATTCGGTGAACTTATCCTCTTTAGACGCTCCATCTTCATCTGAATAAGCTAATGAATTTACTTCATGGAACACTTCTTGTGTGTATTGTTCTAATTCAAAATCGGAATGTTGAGTGGTTATATTGCTCATATCATTTTACTTATAACAGATTCGAGTTCAGTTTCAAAAGGTTCTAGAGCCGTTAAATCTATTTGGTATTTTACATTATGAATAGCTTCATTATTAATGGTATCATTAATTAATACAGGAAAACCATTTTGCACCTTAAACACTCTTTGAGAACGAATAATAAACTCTATTTCATCATAATGCTTCTCTTCTCCAAGAGGAATACCCGAAAGATCAAGTTTCTCCTCAAACAACCGCAATAAATTAGGGTGCTTAGCCACTTTTTGTTTAATGCCTTCAATCAGTTTTTTTAAAGTATCTGAGCCATTACTTAATTCATCAAGATGAATCACATGTAAAAAGAGGTTATCCAATATAGTCCAATCTAATTGCAATTCACTAGCAATATTAACCGTTGGTTTAGTTGCCCTAGAGCTTTTTACTTCAACTGCTGATAGTCCATTGCTGAAATCTTGATTTGAACCCTCAGGACCTGTCCAAGAAGAAATTGTCTTTACAAAATCATTGGAACTATTCAATAAAGTGTTTAAAAATATTAATTCCCCATAAAGGCCTCGTTGTCGTTCTTTGGAAAGTAATTCCCCTTTTATTTTTGCAAATAATTTTCCCCAATACCCAACTTTTTCATTTAAGATTAGCGGTATGCTGTTTTCATTATCTAAATTTTTAAGACTACTAATCAAATCTTCAAGAAAAAGTATGAATACGTCTATTAGGTCATTATCCGATAGTATAATTGTAACGTCCTTCTTTCCCTTTTTTGAATCCAAAACTCTAATCTCAACCCCATGAAATCGCTTCAAATAATTCTTATGTATTGGTGTTGATTCATTTAATTCAATTTGAAACATTTTTGCATTAGACACACCGATACGCCCAACAAAGCAATTAAAACCTACATGAACAGCAAAATGTTCACGTAACGTGATTGATCCTGAATTTAATTCCTGATTTATCCATATGTCCTTAATATTACTCATCGTCTGCTTTATCATCACTTTGTTGTGGCTCTTCTTCGAATTCAGGGTTCAATGGACGTGCAGCATACTCAAATTTTTTCTCTGACTCAAATATTGGAAACATTAACCCAAATCCTATTATTGGTTCTTCATTAGATATGCCTTCATATTTTTCAGGATCAGGGTTCATTGGAACAATAACCAAAAGAGGCTTTCCATACCTTTTTCTATATTCTCTAATATCCTTTTCTGACAAAGATTTTTTCGTTGTATTTAAATCGACCACTTTATGTTCTTTAAAAAGGATTGCCCTCTTATTTGCTGGAACAAATATTTCATCTGCAGTTTGACCTAGGTTACGATCTGACAAACCAACATCAATCTGACCGTTTGCCCAGTTTAACTTTATGGATTTCTTCGGTGATGTATTCAAAGAAATAGCAATTGACCATTGGTCTAATAAATCATGTTGATTTTGCTTTTCAATGTATGATTTGATAATATCAAAACGATGGTAGGAATTACGATATGTTGAAATAAAATCAATAACCAAATTTGAATTCATATCCTTCCATAAAAGGAAATTTACAGCTCCTTTACTATTCGTCTTTAATTCTGGCTCAGGTAGTCTCGAAATTAAGTATTTGAAGTCATTATAATTTGCAGTAATTTCAGATTTATTGAATCCGAATGTTTGAATCAATTTACCGGAGAATCCTACCTGAATCTTTTCATGTTCCCTCATTTTTGTTAGAGACGTCACCATCAACATGCCAGGGTGTGTACGAACCTTCAATTGATAATCTTTCGGGACCATATTATTAGCCGCCATCTCATCAAAATCATTACGCATTTCTTCGGTTGCCATTGTTACGTGCCTATACCAGTTAATCAGTTGAGATGTCGTATACAATCTACACAAATCAGCATAACCAGGACGATATCCAAACCAACGCCCCATTTGCATAAGTGAATCATACATTCGAGTTGTTCTTAAATAATAACTAACTGAAAGTCCCTCAAGTGTAATACCTCTAGCTAATTTATTTCCCCCAACTGCAATTACTGAGAGCCCTACTTCTTTATGAGCATCATAATCAATCTCTTCAATTCTATGATATTCAAGAGAACCTGTTCTTTTAAGACCGTGGACAGCACGTACTTCAATCTTAGTCACTGCAGCAATTAATTCTTTCTTTACTTCATCCCAAGTATGCGTCCTTATTTTTGGGTCGTTATACGAAATATTATTCTTCACCTCTTTAGTTGTAGGTGTAAAATCATCATAGAAAATCTCTTCAAGATCATATAAGATATTACCTTGACCTGATTTTATTTGATTTTTGTATCCTCTTAATATTTCATTTACTAACCAAGCAACTCTATCAATCCACAGAACTCTCAAAGCAACATGCACTAACATTGAAGAATGTTTATTTCCATGTCCCCTCAATCTACGCATGGCATTGGTTAAAATAAATGCTTTTATTGCCTCTTTTAAAGTCTCAGGGACATCATCTGGTAAATCTTCTGCATTATGCTTATTGATTTTTTTTGGGATCCATGGTTCCTGGTCTTCAGCAAACCTAATTATGTCCAATCCTTCAGCAGATTCTCCTGTATTTTCATTTTCAAACCCAAATACTTGAGCAGCTCCTACATAATTAGAGGGCGGTGGAATATTTACTATAAAATCTCTTGGGAATAAATCTTCTCCAACATTTAATTTTACATCTTTAACATATGTTTCAAGATCTTCACTCCATGAAGATGGGATATATAAATTAGCATAAGGCGTGGCTGTATATCCAATAAAAGTGTTTTGATTGAATAAATTCAACAAAGTTCTAATCAATCGGTTAATTGTTCTAACATCATATTGGGTTCCAGAATTTACAGACGCATTATCAGCCTCATCATCAATCACTAGCATTGGAACATCCATTAATTTCCTCTCGCCATTGACATCAGATGCGAATTGATTAAGCCAAAGGATTAAATTTTCTAAAATACTTTTATTCTTTTTGATAACCAGAACAGTAGGGCTTTTACCTCCTATCGGAACATTTATTCTGCTTGCAATTGAACGATTGAAATCTCCTTTGTTATCTGACGAAGTATAAGAGTATATTTCAGTATCACATGCATAATTCCCAACGCCTACTTTTACATTTTTTTGGCGCATTATGAAATCTGAACTCTTTCTACCTATATAACCTTCATCAACTCTTAACTGAGTCTGGGACCTTAGTGAATTATGAATACCAGCGATTACTATAATAAGTTTATAACCAGCATCTGTTGCCTTATTAATCAATCCAGTGTAGTTAGCTGTTTTACCAGATTGAACATTTCCAACAACCATACCTCTTCTATCCCAACTTCCTTTGGTTTTTGGATTAACACACTTATCTAAAATTTTATCAGTTAGATCATCAACACTATCTACTGGAAAAGATCCATCCTTAGCTCTTAAATGTAATTTATAACGATCCCATAACTCCCATTTGACTGATGATTTGACATCACTTAACCAAGGTTTAACATCTTTTTCTACCAATTGGGTAGCCTTACCAGAGTATATATTTAAGTCAGCCTCCAATTGGATGATTAAATCATCTCTATCTACCTTATCAAATCCATTCATCTTAAACACATTGTTAATCTCAGTTTGAAGAATATCAGTATTTAATTCTTCCTTACTGTATTTTGCAAGTAGAACATGAGCTATATTTCGTGCACTTTCAAATTGATTCATTAGCTAAAGTATTGTTCCAATTCTGGAAATTGATTAAAAGGTTCGATATTAAAAATTTGTTTCAATGCAGTTTGATTATTTAAACCTTGAGACTTAAGCGACTCATACATTAGGGAGGCAACCTCTATTGTTCCTTGGTCTAATTCATTATTTGTATCTCTTAACTCATGACACTGTGGCTCTTCACTATGAAACTGAATGATTGACTCAACGGGTATTGTTTCTCCAATAATTTTTAAGACAGACTTCATTTCTTTCGTAGAAATAGATTCTTTCTCAAGTAAATTCTTAATAATAGAATGGTCTCGATTTATATAATAGTGTCTAACTTCTTCCCTAGTCTTTCTTGCTTTCCAAACAGATTGAAAATCAAACGAACTGATAGTGTCATCGAGCATAATCTGATTACCCCTAAATTTATGGATTGAACCTGCCCTAGACCTTGTTAGCTTACCTAATCTTACTAGGTCTTTTCTTATAGTGAATGAAGGTGTTGCAGTTGCTTTTTTAATATCTATTTTCCAATCGTGATCTAATTTATTTGGAATATCAATTAGGATTCTTGCATTTTTAAAATGTTCATTTTTTGAGAATAAGCCGAGCCAATCACCATGTAGCAATAAGCGGTTTTGACGGTATATATAAAACCCTTGAAGTTTATACCAATCTTCAGTTTTTGCTTTTTTCCTTTCTTCAATAGTCAATTTCGAAATATGTGGCAAAACATAACATTTAACACTAACTTGCCCTTTGTCTAGAGATTCATTTGCAACGAGTTGGCCACCATCAGATTGCTTCATAAATGGGTCCCAAGGTTCTAGCTTATTACCGTTTAAATAAATCGCAACCTTTTTTTGTTCCAAATATCTATGAAAAACAAGGCTTAAATGATCTTCTACTGCAGCAAATTCATCGAGAAACACATTCATAGCTGCTTCATTATTCTTGTTTGCATTACCGACAAGTCGATCCATCTTTTCCCATATCACTGTTGTACCAGAACTTAATTCCTCTAATTTATTTACTAGTGATTTATCAGATATATAATCTAATAAGGACCATTTCTTCGTTTTATTTACATAATCTAAATCCCAACAACGATTAATAATCTTATAGCCATCACTTTTAGAAACAACTGTCAATCTTTTGCACTGAGAGAATGATGAGGTTTTTAGACCTAGTCCAAATCTACCTAAATCATGTTCTTCACGATCATCTTTTGGGTCTCTACTTCCGGGTGTCATTGCCAATTTTAATTCGCCAAGATTCATTCCCAATCCATCATCAGTGATTGTAACCCATGAATCTGCTCCATCCCACTTGTATTCAATCCAGATATTTTCTGCTTTAGCAGAAATACTATTATCAATTATATCAGCAATAGCAGTCCTTAAATTATATCCAAAAGCCCGAAAGGTATTAATCATAGCACTAGCTTCTGGCGGCGTTTCTTCTTGTGAAATATTTTTATAATCTATATCCATTAAGCGTTCTTTTGATTTAAAATATCTGCAACTAATTCAGCTATTTGATATGCCAAATAAGGAGGTACAGCGTTACCAACTTGATGGTATTGGGCTGTCCTACTTCCTCTAAATAGGTAATTATCTGGAAACGTTTGGATACGCGCAGCTTCTCTTACCGTTAAAGATCTGCATTGAGCTGTGTCATAGTGAATAAAATAATGTCCATCTTTAGAAATATGACTTGTAACTGTTGTTGCTGGTTTGTCTGGAACTTGAACCCTAAATCGATCTGCAAATTTTCCTGAGTCTACATTGGCATGATCCGGTAATAAATCTTTACTGTGCTCAGCATAATCATTTAAACGAGGGAATCTTTTGTGTTTCTCAACGTAGAGTCCTGCAAATAAATATCGCATCAAATCTTGGGTAAGATGTGATCTAGACTCATGATTTACAACTCCCCTTAACCTTTTATCAATGTACCAATCTTTTAAAATATGGTTTCTCGGAATTAAGTTATTAGCTTTAAGGTACTCAGCACCGGTATCTAATTCTATTTCTCTTGGACCATCGGTAAGTCCATTTAATTCCAATTCCCCCCATACCTTTATCTGTTTAATATTTTTAGACATTTCCTTTAGCCAATTAACGCTTGAGTCAGGCACATTTTCATATAGTCGCTTAGGTTTACCATTTTTATAAACCTCAGTTGAATGATAGTGGGTAAAACTTCTATTTAAGCCACTTCTCACTTTTGGCAAATTGTCAATTACCGATTTTAACGTAACTTCTTTCTTCTCTTTTAAATATTCTCCATTATGACTAAAATCTTTTCTAACCCCTAAAAGAATTACCCTATGACGTTTTTGAGGCACACCATACTTCTCTGACTTTATTAGAAAATCTGAATCTTTTGCAATTGGTTTAACCAATGAATGTATTTCGTAACTGTTACCAACTTTTAAATCTCGTTTCATCCAATCAAAAACTTTTTCCCCATCTATCTTTGCAGAAAGAAGACCTTTGACATTTTCCATAACAAAAACGGCCGGCTTATGTTTTTTAATGATTCTTAGGTATTCTTCATACAAGTATACCCTGTGATCTTCTTTATAAATACCTCCAACTCTTGACCTTCCTACATTAGAATAGGCTTGACATGGCGGACCACCTATTAACACCCAATTCTTCCTGTTACTTAATTGGGAATTAATTATTTTATCCACCTTTTTTGAGGGCCAATTTTCACCTCCCAATTCAATTAATCTTGCTTCTTTTTTTGCTAAAACTCCCTCCTCATACTTATCTAATATTTCTTCTATAAATGATTCTCTTTTTATTAAGTCTGGTTCCCTTAGAGCTCTATAGTAATCTTCAGGAACTCTCTTATTATTCTTAATAAATTGCCTAAAAAAACTTCTAAAGGTTAAAGTTTTATGCGCGTTTTCCTCTTTCTCTATAGAAAGTTTAATATCAAAAACATTTTCCCTATCATTATCCTTTAGAGACATAAAACCTTCACCAAGTCCTCCAGGGCCGGCAAACAAGTCAATTATTGGAATTTTGCTATTAATTTTCATCATTAAAGTCTAGACTTCACTATTATTAATGTACTAACGGGTTACTTTTATCAATAATAGCGACCTGAGAAAGTCGCTATTATGAATTTTTCGTGAGAGTTTTTAAAGTTAAAAAAGAAATTGAAAACAATCATATTCCTATTTGATTTTCTCCCAATAATCCTGGGATTTAATTAAAATTAGGTGCGCACTTTAAATTATCATTATAAGGTCGAATGTATTTCCAAAACGCTTTACCAGCAATATCTAAATAATTCATAGAATAATACAATTTGGCTTTCGAACCTACCTGATAAATGTATTCAGAACATTTATATGAATAATCTCTTTTAAAACACACAATAGCAAAATGATATGTCCGATAATCAATATATACATCATAAAATGTCACCTTAGAAATTGCGTCACTAGTATAACTTGTATATGCTGTTCCACGACTTTTAGATTTTACAAAGCTTATCATTTCATCACAGGATTGAGCACAGGATTCCAAAGAGGACAAAAAGGTGAAAACCACTAAAGGGAGTGAAATTTTCTTCATGACAGAATTGGGACTTCGATTAAGGTTTAAATATAATTTCAAACTTGTAGATATTTCATGACATGAATCATAAGCAATAGTTATTGTTCTCAAATTTATAATGGTTTAAAACACCGAGATTACGGATATCCGTAAGTAGTCGTATTTTTTTTTTACGGATTAATGCTGATAACACCGACCATTAGCATTTTTGGTCATCCTTTTGCATCTGCTGCCGGATTTTGTTATCCCTATACACCTTGTAGAGGTAGTATTCTTAGACGAAGGACTATTTACTTTAGCATTGGACAAGTTGTTACGCAATTTTCCTTTACTCCCTTTTTCTGGCTTACAAACCGAACATGCCGAATAACCATATTTCAGTGCCTTTTCCAAGGTTATTTCCTTCTTAGAATATTTTAAATAATGGCATTTACTTTTATGATATTTTTTTCCTGTTTTAGTTATATAAACAGTTTGAGCCTCGACCTGCATAGAGACTCCTGCAATAAAAACAAAAAGAACAATTCTTATGAATTTCATTACTTGCTTTTTCTTTTAGATGAACGCCATTCCCAAGGAGCCATGGCATGAGGATCCTGCCACAATCCTACTTTATTTTTCCTTGCTTCATCATGCAAATCTTGCAATACAGAATCTTTAGAATATTTTAAATAATGCCATGCAAATCCATTCTTGAGGAGCTCCTGACTTAAATCTAAGGAATCGTCATATTTTACGAGAGCCACGAGTCTTCCATAACGGTCTTTTTTTATAACCTCTAATTTTACTCGTTTATCAAATATTTCTTGAGAGGTAAATTGTTTAGCTTTTTGATAAAAAGGCTGTTTTCTCTCTGGACAATCTATGTTTGCTACCCTTACCCGAACGAGTGTAGAATCTTGAGTTAATAATTTAAATGTGTCCCCGTCTGTAATCGCAACTGTCTTTCCTTCTATATGCTCTATTGTATAATATGAACTGGCATTAACTAAAAATAAAACCGATAAAAATGTTAAAGCTACTTTTTTCAAAATTCCTAATTTGAAGATATATAATAAGTACTTGAATATTCGCCGTGTAAGTTTTCTACACCTGCAAAATTCCTGACTCCAGCGGCGTTTACAGAAGCCGTAACTTTATAAACACCACTTTTAAACTTCACTGACTCTAATGAGCCTGGTGAAATATTTATTTTTCTCACCTCGGGTCCGCTATATCTTAAGGTTAAAGTGTATCTGGTATCATTAGTTATTTGGATTGTAGAAACCTCATAGTTCTTAGTCCCTGTCAATTGAGAAGGGGGTATTTCACCATACTCCCCAGAAAATATTTCTTCAATTTCCAAAACAACAATGTTCTTTGTGATTTGTTCCTTTTCTGGGTGATTTGGATAATCATTTAAAAATTTCTTCCACGTTTTAGAATCATTTACCGCTTGGGCATTCAAATAAGCATTTCGCTTATTTTTTTCTTTCAACTCAACTAATCTCTCATTGGCAAGATCCGCGTGAGCATTAAACCCTTGAGAATTGAGATAATCTTCTAATTCTTTTATGCTATTAGAATCACTAATGATATCCTCTATTTTCTTATTAGCAATTACTCTCACATCTACATCACTCACATTTTCAACTAGCACCTTTATTGTATCTATGCTTTGGGAATTATTAATTCGTTTTATCAACAGCTTTAAATTAAGATTCTCCAATATACTATTGGCTTCAACAACTTCCTGGTATGTCCCAAAGTTATTAATGATTATAATCAATTTATCCTTAGCCTCCTCATACCTTCCTTTTTCAATTAGAACCCTTGAAAGAGTTAACAACTCCCTCACACTGTCCTGCTCTTTTTTCAATAATTCATCAGTATTAAACCGTTCAATCTTATTGCCCTGTTTGCAAGAGACAGTTAACGACAATACCACTAGTAAAACTTTAAAAAATATTAAACACCTCATTCTTTGAAATTTGAATATACACAAAGTTGAACAACATAACGATAATCGAATTTAAGCATAGCCAGATGATGGAAAAAATTATAGAGTTGACCAACCTTAAACCTATTTTCATTACAAATAATGTAATTAAATAAGAAGCTAATAAAGTGCAGGCATTAACTATTAGCACCACAGATGACCAACTTAAATAACTCATAAAACCATGGTCACCTCCTAATTTGAATGTCACCATATTTATTAGGGTGTCAAACAAAATAAAATTGGATAACAAAAAACTAGTATTCAAAGAAATTAAATACGGTACCTTAGACTTAATTTCTTCTTCATTTAAGCTTTTGCTTTTTAAACCGCCAAAAAGTAAAAATCTATTTGCCAAAATTAAGGTCACTAAAAAATATACAAGTATTAATAACCCTAAAACATAATAACTATCTTGATTCATAATGATTAATTTAAATTCATATTCCAATATCTTACATCACTTATTTCTTTTGGTATTTTACCAACTTTAAAACCCATTGAAGTAGTTTCCCATAAGTAATACTTTTTCTGTCCATATTTCTTAAACACCCCTAAATCTCTATCAATCTTACCAAATGATATTCCTAAAACAGAATGCTGGTATACCTCACTACCAAAAATTGCAACATCATACCCAAATTGCTTGAGTAAGGAATAAAGAAACAATGTTCTAGTATCGCAATCACCTTTAATATCCTTCAAAAATTCTGAAGGAGATTTGATTCCAAACTTAACATACCCTTGACAAGGGTTATTAAGCAACAATTCTCTCATTGACTGATCTCTATAATCATAAGGGTTACAACTATCATCTAATATTGCATAATAGGGAATACTTTGTACCATACTCACCATTACCATAGGAAAATCGTAGCGTGAAATATTATTTCTCACTCTAATTGAATCCAATGAATTGACAACATGATAAAGGGACTCATTAGAAGCCTGATTTAATCTTTTTAAAATCAAACTATAATCAGCTTCAGACCTCATACCAGGTAAGGTTTGTTTTAAATTTTGTTCATAAGCTACAAAATCACTATTCACCCTAAGATCAGTCTCATACTCATTACTTTTATAATCCTTCCACTTTATATGGTGAACATAATCTTTAGTTGAATTTTCACGCTCTTCTACCTCGGTATCCGGAATAGTTCTAACCTCGTTAACATCTGGCAAACCTGATTTGATTCCTGAAATGAAATTAAATAAACTGAATCCAATGAAAAGAAAGAAAACAACGTTAAACAATACTCTGAAAAAGCTAAGTAAGTTAATTCTGCTTGAAAGAAAAGACCCCCCAAAAAAGAAAAGTAATACAAGCCCCAAATATAACAGGCCTAAACCAAATGCCTTGATCAAAGCTAAAACGGATACTATAACAATTAAGCCATAAAACAAATATCCGATTATGGTAAAAACAACAGATATTAAATCTCCAAAACCTCCCCATGCACTTCTCCCTCTATGTAAGTGCCTGTCACGTATTTTGCCTGACCTAGATTCGGGGTTCAACACATTCTTCCAATATTTTTTTGAAGACGCATTTCTTAAAACGTCATTAAAACCATTCTTAAATTGACTACCTTCATTTAATTTGACAAAATTAGCTTGAAATTTATAATCCTTATCTATTGTAATCTCCAATTCATTAGAAACAACTCTTTCAAAATCTTCATCCCACCCAACAAAGCTAGAATTCTTATCTGGTAGAGCCGTAATCTTCACCTTTTCTCCTATTTCGTATAAATCTTTCTTTGGTTCAATTAAGATTTTGCCTGGCCCCTTAACCTCATCAAACAACTCATAAAACGTAACCTTTTGAATTTCTGTCCTAACCTTTTTAATTAGCCCATAACCTTCCAAAGTCAAAGTAGAAAAAATAACAGCACCATCTTTAATTGAGTTCTTCCTCTCTACCCTCAAATATCCATTCTCTGAAACATATTTGTCATTGCAAATAATTTTATCAAATTTAACACTGTACCCCTTTGCTGAATCATCAGACAAATAGACTACGGTCTCCTCAGGTAAATCCAACCCAAAAACCCTATTCTTTTTTATTCCACTAGGTATGTTAGGCGCATTATATTTCCTTAAAACATTAAACTTGACGGACAATACATCCCTAACATCAAATTCCTCATTGAAACCATCATTAATTTTCTTACCTGACACCTTCAGCTCAAGAATGCCAGAGACATAATGAAAGTCCTCAAAATCTATATTAACTTCAATTACCTTCATCGAGAAGCCATTTAGTAAATTCTTGCTCTGTTCCCAATTTAGGTTTGTCTATTTTGATAGTGTTATAAGGTGGGTCCTTGTAAGCAGTGGTATATTGCAAATTGAATTCGGGATATTTTTTCTTCAAGATATTGTTATAATCCAATAGGAATTGCTGGTAAGTCCGCTCTATTAGGTTTCTTTGAATTTTTGTTTTATTCCTATAGTAATTATCGTCAAAATCAATTCTTAGTTTTAGATAAAAAGGCAAAGAAAAAATCACAACAAACAGTATCGAAAAAGGCCAAATATAGATAAGATTCCTATCCATTAGAATCATCTTTTCAATAAAAAAATTTCTTGAATATTGATAATCAATAAATTGGTTTAAGGCCACCTCCTTCTCCAATTTATATTTAGTTATTATAGATTTTGGATTCTCTTTAGAATATTTAATTTCCTCCCTAGCTTTTAATGAAAAATCAAGATTTAAACTTTTACTTTTTTCATGGATAGATTCAACAATTTTTTCATTCATTAAATCATCAATTTGGCCTGAAAACAGGTAATATTCAATAGGCTGAGAAGCTAACAAACCTAAAATAAAAATAAATCCAAACCTAAGTAAATAAGATGTTGTAATTTCTATTTTCTTTCCTTTTTTATGGGGAAGAACATCCTTGGTTAAGGTATATTGGATAAACAAATAAAGAAACATTACTAAAACGGAAGTATAAACCCCTATTAAAAGCCCAATATAATAAGATTCTAATAGCTCATAGACGCCGTACGAAACACTAACAAAAGTCGCAATCATCACAACAAGAACCACAAGACCAATTAAACTAAATCTAACCCGAACATCCCTATTACAATTATTAAGTATTTCAGAATCTTCCCCTGCAAACCACCAAAGAAATTTATTGTATTCGAAAAACCTTTTAACCATATTTATTACGAATATTTAATAAAGTCTTCAGGGTTTTCATCTATTTTTCTTTTCTCAGATTCTTCAAACTTTTCGATAGCATATTTGGTTATCCGCATCTGAGCATCATGAAATTCCTTTTGTTCATTAATAAGCTTTTCCGCTTTTAAGAACCTAACTAATTCTCTTTGCACCCCTTCTTTATCCTCATAATAATCTTCCTCAATATATACTCCATTATTTGCCAGTTCTAAGGACTTATAATTTTCAGACATATAATCGTATGGAGATTTAATAAGCATTAGTTTAAAAAATATTGGCGTTAATTCAATTGCCAAAAACAATAGTGTTAAGAACCATGATACAGTAGGGTATTCTTCCTCAGCTATTGTTATGCGCTCAGCAAGACCATCAAGTCCAGACAAGCTAAAACTCAAATTGTCAATTTCTTTATTTTTCTCATCAATATAGCCCTTGATTTCATTATTCAATTCTGTAATTAGAGGCTCCAAATTGGAACGCATTTTATCCCTTTCTTTCTGGCGATCCTGCATAATTAAATCCAGTCTTTTCGCCTGAGGACCATACCCTCTATTACCTTCCTGAGTCATCTCTGCATTCAAATTCATTTCGGCTTGAGTTAGGGCATCTTCCGCCTTATCAATTTGCTTTTGATAGTCGGCAATTTTAGTGTTTTTTTCTGCTATTCTTGCAGCATATTTGTCTTCTATACCCTTAATTGCATCTTGTTTAAGCTCTTCCTGTTTTACTTGAAGTTTAGCATCAATTTCACCTTTAAGAATCCTTATTTCTAAAGGTTTTGAAATGGAGATAGCAATAATACACCCCATTATTATTCTAGGTAAGGCACTTTTAAATTCACCCCATGTTATGGCCTCGGTACCATCCCCCTTACCAGTACTAGTTACTATAAACCTATCAATATTGTAAATAATTAACCCCCATATGATCGCAAAAACTAGAGCAACTAACATAGTACCTATATCTGTTGATTCAGTAAACCCAGAGATATTATTAACAGCCGAACTTCCTTCTGCTAATTTCCACAGTTCGGTTACATTTGATTTCTTGGGTTTGAAAATAGTATAAAAGGCATAACCTCCTGAAAGACCAGCCATTATAGCCGTAGCTATAACAATTCCTCCCAAACAAAAATATTTGATTTGATCACTATATGTTGATTGGCTTAAAATATAGTCATCACCTCCAGCAGCTTTCCAAAAAAGCTTCATTACTTTTGATGGTTTTGGTGTTTTGTAAATTAAATTATCCATATTGTTCAATAATATTTTTTAGGTTATAATTGGGATTTGTAGAAATAGCTTTTGATTGAAAAACAGCTTTACGGTGAGCATATTTTAATTCCACCACATTGGCATAAGTAATTGTTGAAATATCAATGCTAGCCTCCTTAGGAATTTCACTAATTAAATATGACCTTATTTTCCTAACATAAAACAGTTCTTTAATTTTCGAAAAACTATTACTCTTAACCGACTTAAAAATTGGAGAATTAAAATCTATACTATTACTAGGGTTAACTTCAATATATACCTGTTCCTTAAAAAGGATATTGCGAAATTCAATCAAAACCTTATTAGTTCCTTTCAGGGTTGAAACGAGGTATAAATCCATTTTAGGTACTTTGACACCATTAATTTTTAGGTGGATGGCTCCTACTAAATTTAAACGAAGAGTATACAGTTGTTTATCGTTTGTTTTGAAGTTACAAACTTGGTAATCAGCCAGATTTGGTTTTAAAAAAACACTAAGAAATCTCCTCATCATTGGTTGGTAAATGAGACTTAAAAACACTACCAAGAACTACAGTTTTTACGATACACCATTGAAAGATATATATTTCTTTTATCAAAACCAATTCTCACTATTTTTAAAATTTATAATCATCAAAAATGACCGCTTCTACTATTGTTTAGCCATTCAAACATAACTACAGAAAACAACAAAGCCTTACGGTTTTCCGTAAGGCTTTGTTCATGTGGGTTGGATAACAACTAATTGTTTAAAACAATTACAGTTTCAATAAGCTTTTTATCCGTATTAATAGAAACCTTTTTTATCTCACCATTATCCAAATAATTTTCTACTGCCACAGATTTTGATTGATTCTCCATATCCACCTTTACATATTTAGTGTCAACTCTTTTTAAGGAACCAGTGAGAGCATCTACACCCCAACCAATAATTGACAAACCGTTAAGGATAGATACAAGATTAAAATTACTATCCATAACCACCACCCTTTCCTTGAAGCCATCTAACCTAAAATCAATTCTATCATCGGCCTTTACCTTTATTTGCGCTGGGGTAACCCCTTTTTCAAAACCGTTAACATAAACTTTAGCTCCAGATGGATTAGATTCAAAAAGAACGTTTCTTTTGGAACCCGTAAAAATGGAAGCACAACTTGAAAGTGTCAATATTGCAACACTTAATACAATCAATTTTTTCATTTAAATATTTTTAATAGGTTAATACACTTCAAACCTACTTTTAAACCAGAGAAGTATTTTACGGGCATCCGTAATGGATTAATAAAAATTAAATACTAATACATATACCACTGATTTACCAAACTGCTAGAAATAAAAAACCTTCACAATTCAATTGAACCGTGAAGGTCATGATAATTCTCTCTCTAAAGAATTTATTAATAGCACTACAATAATAAACGTAATTAAGTCTTCTGCATTACGGGATTCCGTATAACAAAGTTTTAAATGAGACCGATATCTTTTGTGATTGCAACTAAATGTATGGCGTTATTTGCTTGAAATTGAATCTTAAGCTTATTCAGGCGTTTTTCGATGGAACTTAAACTACTCGGCTTTAAATCCTTAGCCTTTAATATCTGACTAATTTCTTCTTGTGAATCTCCCTTAGCAAGATGTTCGAGTAATAACACATCAAAGTCATCAATTTCCATTTTTGATTTCCGTTTCAATGCTGGGCTGACCTGTTCTGAAAAAAATGTATCATTATTGTAAACTACTTGAACTGCTTTAGTAAGTTCATCCAATCCCTTTCTGCCCTTGCACACATATGCATTAATTTTATATGATTCCACGAGCCTTCGAACCATTTGTATGCGATCTTCAATGGAATAAACAATTATTTTCAAATTTGGATATTCATTTCTTAAAGCTTTAACAAGATCTTCTCCAGAGGTGTATTTTTGCTCCCTATGATCCTTCTTAAAAGATAAATCGGTTATCAGTAAATCATAAGGATCCATATCAAAAGAACCTTTTTTAATTCTTAAATAAGCGTCATCACAATATTCAACTCTTTCTACATTTAGTATCCCCAAATGTTTTGCAATTGTAATTACTCCCAAATTTATACTTCCCAAATCATCGGCTACCAATACTTTCTTGAACATAACTATATCATTATTTTAGCTCTGAAACCGTTGCCAGGTTCCGATTCAAAAGTAATAGTTCCCTTCAAGGTCCGAATACGGTTTTCCGTATTATGAAGTCCATTCCGCTTTTTAATATTACAACCAATGCCATTATCAGAATAATGAATCAGCACCTTCTCGTTAGATTTCTCAAATGCAAGAACAACCAGGGAGGCTTTACTGTGCTTTCTCATATTTGTCATTAATTCTTGCAAAACACGGTAAAGTGCGGTTTTCTTTAATTTACCAATTGAGGACCATTTAATAGTTGTTAAACTTTTTGTTATAACCCTTATATTTTCAGTATTGTAATTTTGTAATAAATCGGATAATATTTCTCCAAAATCTTCATCAAAATCGATAGATTCGTTTTCTTTGGAAATATCCCTGGTCTTAATATAAATATGCTCTAGGTCATCAAGCAAATCGTCTCCTTTACTTTTATATTTGGTCATCACATGATATACGTCATTAGCAACCTCATCATGAATCTTTTTGGAGATTCTCTTTTCTGTTATATATACTTGCTGGAGATTATCCTTTTTATGCCTTGCCCTTAAATAGAAATATAGAAACACTGAGGACAACAAAACGAACAGTCCACCAAATAAATATACCAGCGTTTTTTTCTTTTGTTTTTCATTTTGAATCTGGGCATCCTTTAATCGACCCTCACTTTCCGCAATATTGTATTTAATAGCGGCATATTTGTTCTTCCTTTGTTGATCTTCTAGGTCTATTTTGGATTTTAAATCGAGGTACTTTTCCAGTAGTTCATATTTGCCTAGTTTCAGGTTCAGCTTCATTGCTTCCAATTGGTACAATGGACTATCCAAATCATTAGCTATTTTAAGGGCATTTTCAGCATAATACCTGGCCTTTTTATTATTTCCTACTTGCTCGTAAAAATTTGACAAATGCCTGTAACTAGAAAACAGGCCAGTTTCATCCTTTAACTTATCTCTTATACCCAAAGCCATTTGCATGTGTTCAATACCCTCAGTAATATTTAACTTTGATTGATAAAATCCCAGGTTATCAATATAATTAGCTTTGATATAAGAATCCTTAAGTTTTAATGCCTCCTCATAAAATGGTTTTAATAAGGTAATAGCCCCCTGAAAACTACCTCGGTCAGCATCTATATTTGCGGTATTGGTGACAATTGCAATTTTATCGATTGTTTCGGAACTTAAATCCATAGCCTGACCATAAAACCTAAGTGCATTATCATAATCCCCTATTTTCCTGTAGATCATACCCAATTGATTGGTTAAACGCTCTCGAGCAGCATCACCTTCAGGATTTGAATTTTTCTTTTTTAAATGACTAAGGGCTTTTATAGTTGTTGTTTCGCTTTCGCTATAAAAGGCCAGTTTAAATTGTCCCAACGATACCAATTCCAGATATTTAGCTACCTCTGAACTATCACTTGAAATCAGAGCGTTTTTAGCTTCTTGTTCAAAAAAACCGAGAGCATAAATCGTATTGTCTACGTCCTTGATGTTTATTATTGCATTGTAGTAAAATAGCAGACTATCTTGATTGATTTGGCCTGAGGAGGAATCTGTTTTCTGAGCATTGAGTGCTATAGCCAGAAGCAGGCATAAAAAGAGGAATGAAACTCTTATGTTTTTCATTCCTCTAAAATAAAAACTATTTTCTTTTAAAAACTATTTTTATCCACCTCCTCCAGTTGGTGGTGGCGGTGGTATTGGACTATCATCTCCACAACATGCTACTTCCTCATTTGAACCAGAACTTCCATCATCGTTAGAACTTGGCGTGCATGAGAAAACAAACACATTAAGGAAAACCGTAAACGCAAATAACAATATTTTCTTCATTTTGTATTATTTAAAATTGAACACTAGTGTGGCTGTCCGAACTCGATAATCAGATTCAGATATCATGCAGAACAACTACACGTTAAAGGAGGAGACGTCTCTCCGTTTTGGGAAGTGTCGGAGCGCAGAAGTAAAGAAGTAATAACACTTCCCGGGGTTATACCACTCTACTTTGCAACTCCTAAATTGAATTAACAAAAAGCTAAAAGCACTTTGTTAATTCTGATACAAATGAAAGAAGATTTGGTTTTGAACGTTGGAAATCTCATGGAAACTAAGGGGAAAATAATTTCCATTTATTTTCCTTGGAATTTGTAGTTTTATAACAACTAAATATTTATAATGTATAAAGATGTAGTTATTAAATCATTCGAAAAGGCGGAAAAAGAGATTCATGGAAAAACTACTACCAATAATATTTCCGAACATATCTCTAATTCCTTGCTAGATGACTTTCAACACCAACTAAGCGGAAGAAGACTTCGTACATTTTATAAGGATTCACTATCGGACACTGAAAACGACATCAGCATTTATTCAAGTCATATAAATGCTTTGGCTAATTATTTAGGCTATAAGGATTATGAGGATTTTTTAAGGAGTAACATCTCCCATAACGAGGGTAAAGAAAAAAACAAACTCACAAATTTATTAAAGGATAATAAAATCGGCTTAATCATTGGTACAACTGTACTTTTATTGGTCTATTTCCTCAACACCTTCAATAAACAAAGATGGATGACATGGCAAAAAACGGAATATGTTGAAGTAGATTTTGACGCCCGAAAATATTCGAAGGGCATCTTAAAGTTATACGATTCTAATATTATAGATAATTTAAGAAAAATTGAAGCTGACTGTGAAACGAAAATTTTTGATGAGAATAAGGAAGCCGTTTTATGGTATGGCAAAAATAAAGTGGGGGAATATGAATTTTTTAATGATGTTGGCAAACATCCGGAAACTGGAAAAACCCTAAAAGCGGTAACGCCTTATATGTTTAAAAAATATATCTGCCCTGATTAATAAATTATTTTTCATTTTAGAATTTACACAGTTCGACCTAACTGAAAGTTTCTTGCAAAACCTTGTAACAACACCATCAACAAAAATCAACGATCTATTTACGCGAAATCACAAGAAAACACCAGTTTTATGATTATAGAAATAATCAAATCAACATAACATCAACAAAAAACCAACAAAAAATCAACAACTTTTTTATGATTAGAATTGTAATCAAAAAAGTGAAATGTTGAAAAACGGTGTAAAAAGTTGCGTGAAATGATGGGTAAAATTGTGCAAAATGGCGTGTGAAATTGCCTAAAACTGGGTGAAATTGGGTGTTATATGGGGTATAATTGGGTAAAATTGTGCAAAATGGCGCGTAAAATTGCGTAAAACAGGGTATTCTATTCCACTTTAAAAACCTTCTTTAATAATTCCTTTCTTGCATCTTCTTTGGTCAACAAAGGTTCCTTGCGCTTTCTGGTGGTTTTTTCACTTGGACTTGCAGATTCTGGTAATTTAAGCTTAGGCACTATTATAGGTTTTTGAATTTTATCCACCTTTCTGGCAAAATCTTGGAAATAAGTTTCCACGAATTCATGGGTATTTAAATTTTTCTTGGGAATGGATGTCTTGAGCGGAAAAAATTCCTTTATCAACTTTTCAAAGTGGCTTTTGGAACTAATATGTTGCATTTGAAAAATACTGGAAACGGCTTCATCCGCATTCAAATGGTTTTCATAATTCTTGTAGAACCAATCAGCAATATAAAAATGAAGTTCCGCTAAACCATAATAGTCTTCCAATGCATATTGAAACTCTTGTTCGCTGAGTTCATGCTTGTGTTCAAAAAGTGCCAGAATGTTATTTTCCAGTTTGCCAGCTTTTACCAGAAGTTGCGATTTCCTTTCCTTGTTATGAGGAATTGGCCCTTCATGGTAATCGATAACATGTACCAGATTAAATGGAATATCTTGATTTAACAGCTTTATCATACCCAAAGTCTCAGGACTGATATCCTTATCTGGTATGTAGAAGTAGAATTCCACAAGGATGTTACCCATTAAATTGCTCCGAAGCTCTGTCAACGTCTTTTTACTCATCTTCTTTTTTAAACAATTCTGAATAATCCTCTGGCAAATAAGCATCCATATCCCTAAGATATTTATCAAGGGCAGCCATGGTTCTATGGCCCGTGATGGTCATAAGCTTGCTCTTGGCTTCAAAAGGCGGAGCGTCCTTCAATAAAACCCTGTAAAGCTTGGTAGCGAAGGTATGCCTAAAACTATATAGCCCATATTCCCTTCCGAGCCCGAACGGTTTCTTGACATCCTCCCTAAACCTTTCCGAGAAGACTTGTCGCTTGTGGTTTTCATCGGCATCCCACTTACCACCTATTTTATCTGGAGTAAATAAATAGTCATCGGCATTAAATTTAGATAGATCTGGTAATTCATCCCACAATATTTTAGGTATAATCTTGACCCTTGAAGCTCCACCTTTAGCAATATATTGGAAGGTTTTGTTATTTTGGTCTATATCCTTAATCTGAATCCTACAGACTTCTATAGGCCTTAAAAAATTATACGATACAAATTTGATGAACAGCAACAGTACAGGATCGCTTTTCTCCAAGTGGTCAAAAATAGCCTCTTGCTCCTGCATGGTATACCGCTTATGCATCTTCGGTTTGGACTTCAGTTTCGGTATTTTTTGCAAGAAGTTGGATTGTACTATATCATTATCCGCAAGCACTCCCACCAGGCTGCTTAGTTCCGTTCTATAATTGTTCCTGTACCTAGCAGAGTTTTTTATACTGATATGGTTCAAAAATGACACAAAGACAACTTTATCAAGCTGTTTAATGAATTTGATTTCGGGGCACTCTTTACCCTGCCACTCCAGAAAGTTTTTGACCTTATGCTTGTAGTCTATTATAGTCCTAGGGCTTACAACGTTCGATTTTAGCTTCAAAGCAAAATCAAAAGCCTCCCTAAGGGGCATTCCCAAGTTTTCCGGCTTTGTGGTTTCTTGCACTTCATGCACTTCTTCTTGTACTTTTGCTTGCACTCCTGGCACATTTTCTGGCACCAGCCCTGGTACCTGTTCTTGTGCTTTACCTGGCACCTGTTCTGGCGAAACTTGTGGAATTTCTTGTGGTCTGCTTTCCTGCTTCGCATAAAGCTTGTTAAATAGGGCTGCATTATCCTCAAAAGGATTGAAGCCTTGCTTTAGTAGATCGTGCAAGACCCTACGGTATACGGACAGTACTTCCATACGTTCTCCCTTAGTCTTGTACTTGTGCGCACATCCATAAAAGGGTGTTACCCGTTTCATCTTCCCTGTTTCGGGATGTCTAAATGAAAAATACACGTACCAGCGCTTGTTAAGGTCGCCATTGGCCATATGGATTTTAGGGATAGAATAATTTTTCTTTTGGGACAAATCGTATGCACTTTCGTATTCAGAAACGTATGCAAAAGTAAGAATTTGTTTCAAGCTGAGCATAAAAAAACGGTTAAGGAAAACCTAAACCGTTGAATTTGCTGGACTTTTGTCTTAGTAGCGGGAACTGGACTCGAACCAGTGACCTTCGGGTTATGAGCCCGACGAGCTACCTACTGCTCTATCCCGCGATATTGGACAGCAAATATACAACCCTTTTTAGATTTAACAACAATTAATATCGAAAAAAATTATTGCTCGATGCTAACCGCTTGAAAATCTTGAATCTCGCCTTCACAAAAGGTTACAGTTATTTGAATTGGATTACAACAAACTTCGCAATCTTCTATGTATCGCTGCTCTAAAACCGAAGTATCAATGAGCATAGAAATAGATTCCCAACAGTATGGACACGTAAAATAATGTTCATTCATAGCGTTAAAATAAAAAAAAGCGACCAAAAAGGTCGCTTAACAACTAACTAACTATAAAACTTTATACGTGATAAAAATTTATTCTTTTTCTATATCTAATACGGCAGTAGCGTTTGTGTTAATCGACATAATCCCTGGAGGATTTTTGCCAGACACACTAATGTATTCTTGTTTAAGATTATTATCGCTGACCATTACAGTATTCAATTTTGTTAAATTCACAATCTCTATCGGCAAATCTCCAGTAAGATTATTTGAAGATAATAATAACTCTTCTAAGTTACCCAATTGTGCAATCTCAGTTGGTATTTCACCTTCTAGCTTATTGTCCATCAAGCTAAGTTTTTGAAGCTTTGACAGTGCATTGATGTTCGTTGGTATAGTTCCTGTTAAAAAATTACTTCCAAGCAAAAGCTCTTTAAGATTGGTTAATTCCATTAACTCTGTTGGAATGTCTCCAGATAATTTATTACTGTATAATTTTAGAGATTGTAATTTCTTTAATTCTGATAATTCTGAAGGAATGTTCCCCTCTAAGGCATTCATAAACAACTCTAAAGAGGTTAACTCTTTCAAATTACTTAACGAAGCAGGAATAACTCCTGATATTTTATTAAAACCTAAGTTTAATTTTTTAAGGTTTGTAAGTGTCCCTATTTCCTGTGGCAACTCACCTTGTAAGTTATTGAAAGGTAAGTTTAATTCAACAATGCTATTGTTTTCAATTGTAACACCATACCAAGTAGAAACATCGGCACCTAAGTCCCAAGAAGCGTTCCATTGGTCTCCATTAGTTGAATTATAAAATGCAATAAGGGCTTCTTTTTCTGAAGAAGAGATACTTGCAAACGAGTACGCAGTAGTAAATAAACATACTGCTATTAGTTTTAAGGTTTTCATTGTTAGAATAGATTTGGGATTAATTCTAGTACGAAAATAACCTAAAACAGGATTAAAAACCACTTTAATCGATGAAATACATATATTTTTAACAATTGTTACTCGTTAAACTGCTCAATTTCCTCATGAACGGCCTCCCATTTTTCCATTAAAGCATCTAAATCAGACTTTTTCTTATGGTAATTATCGAAAAAATTTGATTGAGAAGTTACCTCTTCATAATTAATTTCCAACTCTAAATCTATGGCTTTAATTTCATTTTCGAGCGTATTAATTTGGGCCTCAACATTGCTCAATTTATTATTCAGGGATTTTAGCTTTTTTTGCTCTTCGTAAGTTCTTTTCTCTTTCTTTTTAGGTTCATCTTTTACAACTGTTCTTTTCTCAACCTCTCGTAAACTTTCAACCTTTCTTTGCTCTAGGTAATAATCTATATCCCCTAAATACTCTTTGATGTTATGGTCTTTAAACTCATATACTTTATTGGTTAGGCCTTGCAAAAAGTCCCTATCGTGAGACACTAATATCAAAGTGCCTTCATAACGCTTCAGGGCTTCTTTAAGAACATTTTTAGATTTAATATCTAGGTGGTTGGTAGGCTCATCCATAATCAACACATTAAAAGGCTGTAACATCAATTTAGCCAAAGCCAATCGGTTTCGTTCCCCACCAGATAGTACTCTAACATATTTTTCAACCTCGTCTCCCCTAAAAAGAAAAGATCCCAAAATATCTCTAACCTTACTTCTATTGGTTTCATTAGCAGCATCAATCATGGTATCTAAAACCGTTTTGTTGCCATCTAAATATTCGGCTTGATTTTGAGCAAAATAACCCAGTTGTACATTATGCCCCAACTTTAAACCACCCTGATACTTTATATCTCCAACAATGATTTTAGCCAAAGTAGATTTTCCTTGTCCATTTTGACCCACAAAAGCCGTTTTGCTATCGCGTTCTATATGTAAATCGATTTTTCTAAGAACTTCTTTATCACCGTAGTTTTTTGAGACGCTTTCTGCCTCTACAACAACTTTACCAGGTGTAATTGAAACTGGAAAATTAAGTGTCATCACACTATTGTCGTCTTCATCTACTTCTATACGTTCAATCTTATCCAATTTCTTTATAAGCGATTGGGCCATTGAAGCCTTTGAGGCCTTTGCCCGGAACTTCTCAATAAGTTTCTCGGTGTGTTCTATCTGCTTCTGCTGATTTTTTTGTGAAGCCAACTGTTGTGTTCGTATTTCCTCTCGAAGTACCAAGTATTTTGAATAGGGTTTTGGGTAATCGTAAATTCTTCCCAAAGAAATTTCAATAGTCCTATTGGTTACATTATCCAAGAACATTTTATCGTGCGATACAATAACCACAGCTCCTGCATAATTCTTCAAAAAGTTTTCTAACCAAATTATAGACTCAATATCCAAATGGTTTGTTGGCTCATCGAGTAACAGCACATCATTACTCTGCAGAAGTAACTTAGCCAACTCTATACGCATACGCCAACCACCAGAAAACGTATCGGTTAGTTTATTAAAATCTTCACGTTGAAAACCTAAGCCTTGTAAAATCTTTTCGGTGTCACCTTGATAATTATAGCCCCCTAAAATTTCATATTGATGTTGTAACTCGTTAATATCTATCATTAATTGGTTATAACCCTCACTTTCATAGTCGGTACGTTCAGACAACTGTGTATTAATAGATTCCATTTGAGCTTCCATTACCTTAATTTCGGTAAAAGCTTCATAAGATTCCTCAAGCACGGTTCTTCCAAAATGAAAATCGATATCTTGTTTTAGAAACCCTATTTTCAATGCTTTATCTGTTGCAATCTGCCCTGAATCTGGTTCCAGTTCTTTAGACAAAATCTTGAGCATGGTTGATTTACCGGCACCATTTTTTCCGATAAGCCCAACCCGATCCCCATTGCCTAACTTAAAGGTAATATCCTCGAATAGGTACTCCCCTTGAAATGAAATAGATAAATTGTGAATGTTAAGCATAGAAATGTGACTTTAGTTACAAATTTTAAAACAATATCAACTAATTTTGTTTTTATAACGGAAGCAAAAATACATTAAATTAAATGTTTAAAAAAGGAACAAAACTATACAGTATTTTAACGGGCAGTTGTCCTAAATGCCACCAAGAATCGATGTATACAAACAAAAATGCCTATGCTATCTCCGAAACACTTAAAATCAATGAACGTTGTTCGCACTGTGGTACCAAATACCGTATTGAACCTTCATTTTTTTATGGCGCCATGTATGTAAGTTATGCTGTAGGTGTAGCCTTTGCTGTTGCCGCTTTTATAATTAGTTATGTCTTCTTTGAAACTAGTTTAAAAGTCACCTTTATTTCTATTGTTGGAACATTAGTTGTATTTATGCCCGTAATAATGCGACTTTCTAGAAATATCTGGATCAACTTTTTTATGCACTACGACAAGGACATAATTAAGAAATAATTTACTATATTGTGGGTATATCTTACAATAAAGTAAACTATTTCTAAATGAAAAACTTCTTATGTATCGTGTTTTTTGCTTTTGCCTTAAACACATTCGGTCAAGATTTCGCTACACTTCAAAATTATGAATTCAAATCGGTTGAAAGTTACAAGACCCAAGAGAGTGAAGTCTTAAAATGCGCCAATTATTTATTCGGTAATCCAGCCGATAGTTCTGAATTGAATCGCTTAATTAGTGCCCAATTTATTATGAAATGGATGGAAGGAACACCAGACTATACTTTTAGCATTGACCAAAAAGCTATGGAACTTACTAAAGGAAGTACTGACCTGTTAGGATTATATTTAGCCGCTATGAGTAAAACAGTCCTTGAAAAACCAGATACAAAACTGAGTAACGATGAAATATATAATGCTTCTGAAAATCTTCTTGTCACTTATTGTAGTAACAAAGCAAACAATATAAAACCCTCCAAACACATTAAAAAATTACTTAAAAGCAAAAAGTAGCTAGTTAAAACCTAGCAATATCGACCTCTTTATCTAGGGGCATGTTGTGCTCGATATAATTATAAAGCTGTTTTGCTGCATAAGGGCCAATCATCACCCCTCTTGTACCCAAACCATTTAACAGAAACATATTTTTGTAATCCTTGTGGTGACCAACAAGCGGCCTTCTGTCTTTTACGGTAGGCCTTACTCCAGCAACTTGATTAACTACTTCGAAGGGACATGTTATGAGCCTCTCTAATTTAGATAAGAGTTCGTTTTTTCCTTTAGCGGACACATTATTTGTTAAATCTTGCCATTCGTAAGTAGCCCCTACGATATAGTGATCGTTTTCTAAGGGAATCAAAAATGCAGCCGATTTTAAAACAACATCTAGTTTTAGTTCAGGCGCATGAATAATCAATAATTCCCCTTTTGCGGGAACTAAAGGCATGTTTTTAAAAAACGGATTACACTGTATACCAAAACCTTCGGAAAACACAATATATTTGGCTTCAATGTTATTATATTTTACAACATTAGGCTCAACGACCAGAGCGTCATAATCAATCCGTTCTTCTAATAACCTTTTGCTTTCTTGAAGAAAAACTTTATACTTGGCAATTAGTGTTTTTGTATCAATCCGCCCTGTTTCGAGTACTTTACCAAAACCAAAAGGCGCTTCTATACTTGGATTTGTATTCTTTATAATTTCATCTGAAAGATAGGGCTTAAGCAAAGGTTTATCTGCAGCTATAAACCAATTGTTTTGTTCTTCGGTTGAGGCAAATTTTCGATACACTGGAATTTTATAATCCAGTTTTACATTTAAAAGTTTTTCGAGAGTAGCGTATATAGGTAATGCAATTCCTAATTGCTCTTTAGCTTTCCAAACTCCGGTGAAACGTTTAAGTACCACAGGATTGTAGAGCCCTCCGGCTACGACCGAAGACTTCTGCGAACCATCATCAAAAACCACAAAACTTTTATTGTGCGCTCTTAACTGTTCACAAAAATTAATACCAGCCAATCCTGCGCCTACCACAATGTAATCTACTTGCTGCATACTGCGAAGATATAAAACGGATTACTGCCAAAACATAAATGGCAAAAAATAAAAACGCCCACTTAAAAAGTGAGCGTTTTTTGTTTTATTGGATGTGAATTAATAGGTCCACATATCTAATTCAAAATCTCGTATTTTATCCTTGATCCTTTCAGATTCGAGCAATTGCATTAATGAATTGTCTGAGACATATTCGCTAATGGCCCTATCGCCATGTACATTTTCCTCTTTATAAATAAAGCCGTGAAAACGTCTTGAGTTTAGGACATGATCAAAAGAGAACGGTAACGAACTATTGGCACTGTTAAAGGATTTGGCCTCATGAAGCACTTCTCTCGCATCTGGAAAGAATACCCAAAATAATGGCACTAAATCTGGGTTATCTGTATCAATAAAGTTAACATCTGGTGCTACAGGCGCAATTCCCAATAGTCTGTATTTCATTTCAGCTTGGCGTTTATCGAAATACCATAGCCCTTTAACACGGTATTCTACAATATCGGCTGCTGTTATATCTCTTCTGTTTATGTACTCGGCAGATACCTCTTCTCCGGCGTTTAATTGCTCAATACCTAATTCGGTAGTATCAACTCTTACCAAGGCAGCTTCGATATCTTTGAGTGTACGTTTTGTAGAAAAATATGAATCATCATAAATGTTCTTTATTTTACCATTTTTAATGTTCTTCATAAGTACATCATACAAACAACGTCTGTCTTTACCAATGTTGTTGGTATCTATAGGGTAGTATAGCGGGAAGTTTACTCGCTCATCGAGAACTACACGCTCCCAAGTCATTTTTGCGAATAACACATCTCTATCGTCTACATAACCATATTCTAAAGGCTTGTCGTTGTCTACAGCTTTTTGCTCTTCGGTTCTAACCCCAATTTCATCTGGGCTTTTAGCGTTTAAGATATTTGCCTGTGCAAACATACCTGAAGCTGTAAATACAGTTGCTACGGTTAATAAAAAACTTTTTAAATTCATTTTCTTTTCTTTTGTTTATTAGGTATTACCCTTATAATTCTAGTTTGTAAGCTCTATAGAAACTGGGGATACTTTTTTGATTTTCACACTAACACCAGAAGCCTTAGCCTGAATATCGAACACTTGTACTATAGATCCACGTTTTGCTTTGCGTAATGCTGCTTTTGCTCTTGTATCTAACTTACTACCTTTTACAATTATTGTAGGTTGACCAGGAACTTTAAACTTAAATTCTGCGACACGTAATGGTAATTCGAAATCGAAATCATCGAATTTAGCACCAACGGTTGAGATTTCAAGCGCACTCTTTTGCATCTTAATTAAACCATCTTCACCTCTTACCGTACCAGTTGGTTTTGGTAAATCTTTGATTCTGAATTTAGCATTATCAGAAACTTTTTGACCATCAGGTAAAGTACCTGAAACATTGATAGTAATCTCTCTACCTGGAGCCTTAGTAACATCCATTACATATTTACTTCCGCCTGTTCTATTCAAATAGCTACCCGCATTGGCAACAACCTTATTATCAGAAACTCCTGCAAATGAAATGGTCATTGGGTTTTTAACACCTCTATATACCACATTCATTTTATCAGCAGAAATTGTAGCCGAGTTTGGTTTAGGAACCGTAGCGAAAGTTTGACTTACAGGAACTTCTATCTCCTCACCATCTTGAGCAAATATTAATTTCCCTTCTATTTTATGCTCGCCAGCTCGACCAGCTCCAACATTAAGTTTTACTTTACCATCCTCGATAGTATACTGTCCTTCTTTTAAAGGAGTACCATCTAAAGTTAGTTCAACTCTGTTTGGTTTTGTAGAGGCATCTTTTCTACCTAAAACGATTTCTCCATCAAACTTCTCTCCATTAAAGTATGCAGCTTTTGATGTTTCCATTAAGGTAGTATAGTTATTCATCGAAACCTCACCGGCTAATGTACCTTGTAACATTGCAGATAACACCTGAGACTCTGTAGTTTTGATATCTGCCTGTAGTTGTGTCATCTTAGTTAAAGAAGCCACTAAAGGAAATCCTTTGTAATGATAATCCAACCACTGTACTGGTCTTCCATCACGATTGATAACATCATCAGTATTGAAATTCTTTTGGACATCTTTTATGATACCTTCCATTCCGTTTTGTCCTTCGAGTACTTCTGCAACACCTTCACGAAAATCTTTCATTTGTTCTAAAAAATCAAGACCTTCATCTTTGATTACATCCCCCTTGAAAAAGTTTTCATCTAGATAATCGCCTTTGTCCATGATTTCATAATCTGTAGGATCTTCTATTTTAGCAATCATCTTGCTTTTTAAGTCTTCAAGATAGTTGTCGAATTTTGTTGCTAAAAGATCTATCTGGTGCGCTTTAGCCTTTAAAGGCTTATACTTGTCAGGTTGATCGTTTGCCTTTTGATCTAAACTCGCTACAAATGCTTCATTTCTGGCTGTTGCTGCTTCGTTAGATTGCGTAAGCTTTTCGTTCATTAATCCGAAGGCGGATAGCACCTCCTTAGACATATTTAATGCTAACATCGCAATGAAGATTAAATACATCAGATTAATCATCTTCTGTCTTGGTGATAAATTATTTCCTGCCATTTCTAATTAGGTTTTTTGGTTAATCAATATAAATTTGGGTAACCCCTAATTAGTCTTTGTTCATTGCAGATAACATTCCACCGTATACACCGTTTAATGAAGACAGGTTAGATGCTAAAGATTGCATTTGCTCTTTTAATTTGGCCGCATTTTCTACAGACTCCTCGTTAATTGAAGTTTGTTTGTTAATGCTTTCTAATTGTACTTTATACATACTGTTTAAAGATTCCATTTGAGCTGCTGCTAAAGATAACTCTTCACCATATTTTTTAGTGGCTTCGATAGAATCTACAGTAGATGACATGTTTTTTGCAGCACCTTCAAAATTCTTGATGCTTTCCCCTAAGCTAGAAATAAGTTCCCCATCTATTTTAGCTTCTTTTAATAAACTGTCTAATTTTTGAGATAATAATCCTTGAGGATTTTCTTCTCTTTCTTTTGCTGCTGCTTGACCTCCTGCTAATTCTGGATATACCAAAGACCAATCTAACTCGTCGTCAACTGGTTCGAATGCAGAGATTGCAAATATGATAGCTTCGGTTACAAGACCTATAGTTAACATTACATTACCCGTTAGAGGTCCAATTTCAAAGTGTATGATTTTGAAAAGTGCTCCAATAATTACAATTGATGCCCCTAACCCGTAAGCTAAATTCATAAACTTTTTGTTTGCTTTTGACTGTGCCATAATTTCTCGGTTTTTAAAAATTTAAGTAGGTTCTTTACTTAAGTAGGTTAATTAAATAGTATTTAAATTTGATTTGATTAATGTTCTTTTCTTATTTGCTACCGTTACTTGTTACTTTAGTTCCCATATAATCCTGTACGGTTCTAAATCCAATATAACTTCTAGCTGAATCTGCATATTCGTAATCTCTTGAACTTACTTGTAAGAAGTAAGCAACATCTTTCCATGAGCCACCTCTAATAACTTTTCGTGTATTATCATCGTCGTTAACACTTGGGTTAATGGTTGAAGTATACTCGTAAGACGCAGGATCGTAAGATGCATTTACCCATTCTGCCACGTTACCGGCCATGTTATACAAATTGTAATCGTTTGGTTCGTAAGACTTAGCCTCTACAGTGTACAATGCCTGATCTGCAGCATAATCACCTCTTACAGGTTTAAAGTTTGCCATAAAGCATCCTCTATCACTTTTAGTGTAAGGACCTCCCCAAGGGTAAGTAGCAGCTTGCAGACCGCCTCTGGCCGCATACTCCCACTCTGCCTCTGATGGCAATCTAAATCTGTTTACCAAAGCGGCACCTTTTTTAGATTTTTGATATGAGTTCTTGTTAATGGTACGCCACTCACAAAAGGCTTTAGCTTGTTTCCAGGTCACTCCTACTACAGGATAATCGCTGTAAGCATCATGCCAGAAATAATCATTGTGCATTGGCTCATTATAGGAATAAGCGAAATCCCTGATCCAAACTGTAGTATCTGGATAGATTTCAACTTCGTCTTTCTTTATAACATCTTTTCTTGCTACACCTCTATTTTTGGCAGCCTCTTTAATGTCCATGTAGTTGTATTGGAACTTAAATTTCTTTACATCCCAAGTACGTTGTCCATTATAAGATTCTTCCATAGGCAAATACATCGTATCCATTACTTCTGCGTAATACATATCTATATATTCTGAAGTATCGTAAACTAAATCGATGTCTTTATTAATTTTTCTTCCCTCGTAACCTGTTGGACCTAATCCTGTATAATTCTCGTACATATACTTCTCATATACAGACATATCGGTGGTATCTGCATCTTTAAATGCATATTCACCGATTGTTCCTTCATCTTCAGGTGTTAATCCAACCTCATCGGCAAGAACCGCCAGCTTCATTCTTAGGATAGAGTCTCTAACCCAATGAACAAATTGACGATATTCACTATTAGTGATTTCGGTGGCATCCATGTAAAAGGCTCTTACAGTAACCGTTTTAGCAGGAGCATCTTGCACACCAGCTAAATCGTCGTCGGCCTTACCCATTATAAATGCACCTCCTGGAATAAGCTCCATCCCATAAGGTTTTTCAGGGTGCCATTTTTTACCTTTAACACCTACCAGTTCTCCTCTATCTTTAGAGCCGCAGCTGGTTAAAATTGTTATTGCTAAGGTTAATAAAAAAATCTTCTTCATGTCTATAGTAAACTCGAGGTTAATTAATTAAGCTTCATTTTGAGGCGTAAACATATCTATATATTTTCGAAAAAACAACTTTTTAAACAAAAAAAATACGTTTCGTCGTTAAAAAATGTCGTTTCACCGATAAAATTTCCCGTTCAACCATACACTTTTAACTACACGCTATTCTTTCGTATGGCTTTGTACCAGCGCTCTGGCACCTTATTTTTACAGGCTTCCAAGTAATCTTCGTGCGTGCAAGGTAATAACGTATGTCTTTTTAATTTATTATTGACTTCAGACAAAAATGGAATTTCAATCCACCATCGTCCTGTTTTATTGCTTTTGTAGAAAACCAATTCCTCGGTATCTACAAGTGTGATATACTTTTCGAAATAGCGTTCATCTGAAAAATCGTCGTCCTTAACTCTATAATTCACACCTTCTATAAAATACCAAAGCATTTGGGAGATTAACATAGACGTTATTTCATCATCATTAGAAGGCTTGTACTCATAAATACCAAAAGAGGACACCTTATTACTTATTCCTGCATATCGGGCAATGGCACAAATCTCCTTTCCGTCTAATCCATTCGGAGAAAATTTTTGTTTTGAACTGAGCTCTGAACCTTTAACAGATGTTAAATCTACGCTTACAATATTGGCATCTCTTAAAACTGGCTCTACCAATGCTATGTTATTTGAAACTTCCCCCAACCTGTAAGACTCGAAATAAAGGCTAGCCATTAAATCGATTTCCTCTTGGGAATTAAAGTAAGTTTGATAACCAATGGTAGCATAATTAAAAAGATTATAAGGCTGTTCTAAGACCACTTTACCTATAAAGCTATTATTTTTGATGGGTTTAGACGAATCGCCTAAATCGAACTTACTGTCTACATTAACTATGTTGACCATAGGGATTAAATCATCATAAGCCCTGTAATTTGCATAAGTAAGGTCTTGGGAACCCCCAATTATTATAGGAATTATATCTTTTTTTACGAGTATGCTTATGGCTGTCTTTAATGCAAAATAAGTGTCTTCTACACTTTCTCCCTTGTGTATATCGCCCAAATCGGCCACTTGTGTGTTCCAACTTCCTGGAAAGAGCGCATAAAATGTTTTCCTTACCTCATCTAGATTAAACGTTGTACCAATGTAGTTTACATCGTTTCTATTTTCCAGAACACCAATTATAGCAATGGAAACACCTTCTAAATCGGGAATTCCATTTTGTTCGGTATGAATTTTAATTTTTCTTCCTAATGCTTGCGTGGCTAATAACTCGTTATGGGCTAGCACTAAATCTGAGACAGGCGAAAGAAAACTAAAGTTCATCTAAAAAATGGTAGTTGTTTTTTTGTAATGAATCACAAATATCAATAGAATTAATGAGTATTTCATCAATTTAAAACTTAAAATATCGACGAAATACCATTTTTTTCTAAAAACTAAGACTTAAACCACACAAAAAAGTTTAAGACCACCTGAAAAATAAACTATTTCTTTTTGGCAGTTGCCTTTTTTCGAGTTGTCTTTTTCTTTGGCGCGTTGGCCTCTATGATAGCCTTGGCCTCATCTAAAGTCATTTTGGAAACATCAACAGTTTTAGCTAATTCAACTTTAAGTTTTCCTTGAATTACATTGTGTCGTCCCCATCTTGCCTTTTCCACACGAATACCTTCGGCCTCCCAATGGTGAATTAACTTATCTTTTTCTTTTTGAATTTTATCTTCAATCAATTCGACGATGTCTGAATCTGACAAGTTATCCCAATCATATTTCTTGTTCACGTTAATAAACATACTGTTCCATTTAATAAATGGCCCAAAACGTCCTTTACCCTTTTGAACTGGCAAGTCTTGATACACATAAATAGGAGCATCTGCTTTTTGCTTTTCTTTAATTAGAACAATAGCATCATCTAAATCGACACTTAGAGGGTCTGCACCTTTTGGTAGGGAGACAAATGTTTTTCCGAATTTTACATAGGGCCCAAAACGGCCGTTATTCACTTGAATTTCCTCACCTTCATATTCACCTAAACTTTTTGGAAGCTGAAATAAATCCATGGCCTCTTCAAAAGTAATTGTTGTTAATTGTTGGTCTGGAGTTAAACTCGCGAACAAGGGTTTTTCCTCTTCATCAACAGTCCCTATCTGTACCATAGGCCCAAATCGACCTAAACGTACACTAACCTGTCTTCCCGTTTTTGGATCTACACCTAAAATACGTTCACCTGATTCTCTTTCGGCATTTTCTTTAACATCTTCTACCTTAGGATGAAAATCTTTCCAGAACGACTTCATCATTTTGGTCCAATCTTCTTCGCCCTCGGCAATACTATCGAAGTCTTCTTCTACTTTCGCTGTAAAATTGTAATCTAATATCTGGTCGAAATGATTCACCAAGAAATCGGTCACAATCATACCAATATCTGTAGGCACTAATTTTCCTTTATCGGACCCTACTTTTTCAGAAAGCTCTTTTTCGGTAACAGCGCCATTGGTTAATGTAAGTTGGGCATATTTTCGTTCTACACCTTCAACAGTACCTTTTTCGATATAATTTCTATTTTGAATTGTTGAAATTGTTGGCGCGTAAGTAGACGGGCGCCCAATACCTAGCTCCTCGAGTTTCTTAACCAAAGATGCCTCGGTAAATCTTGCCGGCGGCCTTGTGTAACGCTCTGTTGCAGTTATGTAATTATTTAAGAGGCTTTCACCGGTTTTCATTGCCGGTAACATTCCTTCTTGTTCAACATCTTCATCGTCTGTCCCCTCTAAGTAGACTTTTAGGAAACCATCAAAAGTAATTACCTCACCATTTGCCGTAAAGGTTTCACTATGCGTTGAGGCACTAATCTTTACATTGGTTCGTTCTAATTGCGCCTCACTCATTTGAGAGGCAATGGCACGTTTCCAGATTAACTCGTACAAACGGGCTTGATCTCTGTCTATATTAACGGTGTGTCTTGAAAAATCGGTAGGACGAATGGCCTCGTGAGCCTCTTGAGCCCCTTTAGATTTTCCTGAATAATTTCTAGGTTTACTGTAATTGGAACCGTACGCCTCTTCGATTTCTGCTTGAGCGCCTTGCCTAGCTTCATCAGATAAATTTGTACTATCTGTTCTCATATAAGTAATGAGACCGGCTTCGTAAAGACGCTGTGCCATGGTCATGGTTTTACTTACAGAGAAATATAATTTACGTGAAGCCTCTTGCTGTAATGTCGATGTTGTAAACGGCGCAGCTGGTGATTTTTTAGCTGGCTTTTTTTGTAAATCGGCTACTTTGTAATTGGCGTCAACATTCGCTTTTAAGAATTGTTGCGCTTCTTCTTTCGTAGAAAAGTTCTTTGGCAGTTTTGCTTTAAAGGCTTGTCCGTTTTCATTTGAAAACTCGGCTACCACTCTGTAAGAAGGCACTGGTTTAAAATTGGTAATCTCACGCTCTTTTTCCACAATTAAACGCACTGAAACCGATTGTACTCTACCCGCAGAGAGACCGCCTTTTACCTTTCGCCATAACACCGGAGATAATTCGTACCCAACGATTCTATCTAAAACACGACGGGCTTGTTGCGCATCTACCAAATCGTAATCTATGCCTCTTGGGTTTTCTATCGCTTTTTTTATGGCCGACTTAGTAATTTCATGAAAAACAATACGTCTTGTCTTTTCCTTGTCTAATTTTAAAGCCTCAGCTAAATGCCATGCAATTGCCTCTCCCTCGCGGTCTTCATCACTTGCTAACCATACCATTTCAGCTTTCTTGGCTAACTCTTTCAGTTTTTTTACAACCGCTTTTTTATCTTTAGATACTTCGTATTTTGGTTTGAAATCACCGTCTACATCAACCCCTAACTCCTTTGAAGGCAAGTCTGATATATGCCCAAAGCTAGACTCTACTTTAAAATCTTTTCCTAGAAATTTCTCAATGGTTTTTGCTTTTGCAGGTGACTCTACAATCACTAAATTCTTCGCCATACATCCAATTTTGAAGCTACAAATGTATGTGAAAAAAAATTTATCTAGTGCATTTTAAAGTCTAACTGTTTAATAATTTTAAAAAAACGCCCGTATTTAACCTGGTAAATACGGGCGTTTTAAAATATTGTTAAAAAATTTATTCTTCTATCAATCCTATTTCATCTATAGCGTTGGTTTCTTCAAAACCTACAACTTCCTTATAAATTAAATAAATAGGATGATATACAAATGTTGCTGTAAATAAGACACCTATACCACAAGCTAAAAAACCGACTATTTGCGCTAAAAATGAAGAAACAATGACCAATCCAAAAGTTAAAAACCATTTTTTATTCCCTAGTTTAAAACTTGCCTTAACGATTTCTCCAACACTTAAATCTGGGTTAAAAGCAAATATAACCGCAAAATAGGTTAAGGGAATCACCACATAAAACACAGGAAAATAGCACAATAAAGCTGCCAGTATAGATATCCCCACAGAAGCTAACATCAACATGAAAATCTTACTTAAATACTTTGCTTTGATAAAATAGAAGAAGTCTGATGCTGAAGTTTGCTCATTGTTATCCAACTTTTTCATAATTCTATAAAAACCTGCATTTAACCCTAGTGAAATAGTTCCCAGCACCAAAATCCCTACAATCACAAAAAGCACGTAGAACAGAGATATACCTGCAATAAAATTTTCTACAGCACCATTATTATACCCTCCTTCTTGTTGAGCTAAAACAAGGCCTATTAAAGGAACGTAAAGCACAATTATTAATGGTAACATAACTATAAAGGTGAATAATTGAAGTAAAAATCCCTGAAGCCAAGTTTTCTTAAAAAGCTCGATAGATTCACTAAAAATATTACCAAAATCTAATGCCTTGGCGGCATTTATTTTTTCAATTAATGTGTTTACTGTATTCATTGTAAATGTTTTTGGTTAGTTTTTTACACTTTAAAAGTAACCGTTTTTTATTAATCGCTTTATCTTATAAACAAAAAAATCTGCCCGTAGGCAGATTTATAGTCAAAGTTTAGTTTAGCTTAATTAAGCGTAAATGCACTTAAAAAGCTAATATTGTTTTCTAAATAACTGTATTGATATAGCGTATTATCTCCAATCATAATTAATTTGTCTTGTAGTGGAATAACATCGGTTGCTTGAATATCACCAATAGTTCTTACCAAATCTAAATCTACCGGCGTATTCCTATTAAAAAGTTTTAAACCCGCTGTGCCGTCACACACGTAAAGCATATTACTTTTTATACCCAAACCATAGGGGTTTTCTAATGTGTAGCGCTTTGCCAATGTTGGATTGGATTTATCATGGATATCAATAACCTCCAAAACACTTTCTATCTGTCCGCAAGCATTTCCGCCACGCAATGTAAGATAAGCATAATCACCATCGACCACAACTGGATCACAACCTTCCCAATGCACAAATTCAGAGACATAGGCTGGTTCTGCAGGATTGTTTAAGTCGTAAATATACATACCATTTGTACTGCCCAAGTATAAATAATCGTCTGCCTCGAACATGGTTTCTATATTCCAACCGGCATATTGTGTATTCTCTAAAATTGGACTCCCTAAGTTTTTAATATTAAAAATAGCCATACTGTAAGACCCCACAGTGTACAAATAATCATCCTTTATTTGAAAGCGTGCTAAAGAACCACCCGTCCCCACATTAGATTCTGCTGCACTGGCCAGCACGGCATCATTAAACATCACACCCCTGTCTATCAAAATATTTGGCTCAACATCTTCTCTTGGTTTTTGTTCTAGCTTCCAATCTATTATAATATCGGTATCCCAATTAAAGTCGCTATAATCGGTAGCAAAAGCCTCTTCTGGAATTCTGTAATTGTAAATCTCAAATACGTTTTCCAATCGCTCTACTTGAGTAATATCATTTATATTAGAGATATTAAAAACCACCAAATCTGTAGCACTATCGGCATACAGGTAATTATCTTTAATTGAAATATCTTCATTTCCTGGAATAGTAATATACTTAATGGCTTTTGGTGACTCAGGATTGCTATTATCTATGATATGAACCCCTTTATTGACATCGTTAACAAAAATGTAATCGTTGTAGGCATATATTTTCCCAGCCTGTTTTACAGGCCTAGGAGGAACTATATCCACCATTTTCCTAAACTCTGTTTTACTAACAAATTCGGGAGTGGCTACAGTTACTAAATCTAGATTTTCATCGTCGTTTTTGTTGCAAGAATATAAAACAACAAACATGGATAAGATTAAAAGAATACGTTTCATTTTCATTTATTTTTTTGGAATTCTAAGATTCAGACATTTAACCAAGCGAAGGCTTAATCAATATAACCACAAAATACTAATACGAATACTCTAAAGGTTGCTCTACACCTTCTACATGAAGTATCACTTTAGAACTTCCCTGTACTCTAACTGGTGTAAGATCGAACGTTATGGTTCTTTCAAAAAAAGCCAAGCACAATTCTTCATTATTAAAGTCTAGCTTCAAATACCGCTGCTCTGGAAAAGATTCTGCAACAGCACCAGAATCCACAAGACTAAAACCCCAAGTAGACCCATCGCAACCAGAAGCTCCAATTTTAAGAGACAGGCAATCATCTTCAATTTTAGCGTTTATAAAAGTTACACCTTGACTAGATGCCGAATCGTACAAACTATTGCTAACTATTGTTTTGAAATCACAATCCTGGCTTACGGCAACATCGTCTTCGCATTGCGTGTTGGTAAAACAAAGGAGGCTAACCAAAACAAAAAAAAATTTTCTAATAAATTGTAACATAAGCCAAGTAAATTGAGTTATTATGAAGATGCATGTATTCCATTTTGGTTGCGCGAATAAACGTATAAAATTCAATTCAAAATAAACATGACACTTTGTCACAAAAACCAAATTAATTGTATCTTTGCACCTGCTTACCTGCAGGCAGGCACGAATATTGACCAATTTTGGTACAAGTAAATTATGGAAAAGATAATAGACGAAAAAAAACAAGGAGAAGCTTTATCGCTTAAGCAGAAAGAAGGTAACGCACGTAAACTTTTTATTGAAAGTTACGGTTGCCAAATGAATTTTTCAGATAGTGAAATAGTAGCTTCCATCCTTAATAATCAAGGATATAATACAACTCAGAATTTAGAAGAGGCCGATTTAGTTCTGGTCAACACCTGTTCTATTAGAGACAAGGCAGAACAAACTGTTCGTAAACGCCTAGAGAAATACAATGCCGTTAAACAAGAAAGCAACCCGAACATGAAAGTTGGTGTTTTGGGATGTATGGCCGAACGTTTAAAAAGTAAGTTTCTCGAAGAAGAAAAAATAGTGGATTTGGTTGTAGGACCAGATGCTTACAAAGACCTCCCTAACCTTTTAGCCGAAGTTGAAGAAGGTAGAGACGCTATAAATGTTATCTTATCTAAAGAAGAAACATATGGCGATATTTCCCCAGTACGTTTAGACAGCAATGGCGTAACTGCTTTTGTATCGATTACACGTGGTTGCGACAACATGTGTACGTTCTGCGTGGTTCCCTTTACAAGAGGAAGGGAACGCAGTAGGGACCCACAAAGTATTATTGAAGAGGTAAACGATTTATGGAACAAGGGATACAAGGAAGTCACACTTTTGGGACAAAACGTTGATAGCTTTTTATGGTATGGCGGCGGACTTAAAAAAGATTTCGACAAAGCCAGTGATATGCAAAAAGCTACGGCCGTTAATTTTTCTATGCTGTTAGAAATGTGTGCCACTGCTCAGCCCAAAATGCGTTTTAGATTTTCAACATCAAATCCTCAGGATATGACATTGGATGTTATCGAGACCATGGCGAAATACAAGAATATTTGCAACTACATTCATCTTCCCGTGCAAAGTGGCAGCAACCGTATTTTGAAAGAAATGAATCGTCAGCATACACGAGAGGAATACTTCGAACTAATCGATAACATTAAGCGTATTATCCCAGACTGTGCCATTAGCCAAGATATGATTTCTGGTTTTCCAACAGAAACAGAAGCAGACCATCAAGACACCTTGAGCTTAATGGAATATGTTAAGTACGATTTCGGATTTATGTTTGCTTACTCTGAAAGACCAGGCACTTTAGCCGAGAGAAAACTCGAAGATGATATTCCATTAGACACAAAAAAACGTAGGCTTAACGAGATTATAGCGCTTCAGCAAAAACACAGTTTAATGCGCACTCAAGAGCATGTAGGCAAAGTTGAAGAAGTACTCATCGAAAAGGCTTCTAAACGTTCCGACAAACATTGGGCGGGAAGAAATAGCCAGAACACCATGGTAGTTTTTCCTAAAGGGAATTATAACATTGGTGATTTTGTAAATGTAAAAATCACGGATTGTACCAGCGCTACTTTAATTGGAGAAGCGATTAGTCTTTCTGAAAACAATTAAAAAGCATTTGTCATTCCGCACTTGATGCGGAATCCACATAAACCTAAAAAAGATTCCTGCCTTCGCAGGAATGACAGAAAATAAATGGAATCAATTCAAGCAATAAAACAACGTTTTGGCATAATAGGCAATACACCATCCTTGAATCGTGCTATTGAAAAAGCCATTCAAGTTGCCCCAACAGATATTTCTGTATTGGTAACGGGCGAAAGTGGTGTTGGTAAAGAAAGTATTCCAAAAATCATACACCAGCTATCCCACAGAAAGCACAATAAATACATTGCTGTAAACTGTGGTGCAATACCCGAAGGCACCATAGACAGTGAGCTATTTGGGCATGAGAAAGGTGCCTTTACAGGAGCCACCCAAACTCGCAGCGGTTATTTTGAAGTGGCCGACGGCGGAACAATTTTCCTCGATGAAGTTGGAGAATTACCACTAACAACCCAAGTACGTTTGTTGAGGGTTCTTGAAAATGGTGAATTTATAAAAGTAGGATCCAGCAAAGTCCAAAAAACCAATGTACGCATAGTGGCCGCTACTAATGTTAATATGTTTGAAGCCATTGAAAAGGAGAAGTTTCGAGAAGATTTATACTACCGTTTAAGCACCATCGAAATTCATTTACCGCCACTTCGTGAGAGACAAAATGATATCCACTTACTTTTCAGAAAATTTGCCAGCGATTTTGCTTTGAAGTATAAAATGCCAACCATAAAACTTTCTGATGATGCCGTACAAATACTCTTAAAATACCGTTGGAGCGGTAATGTAAGGCAGTTGCGTAATATTGCAGAACAGCTTTCTGTTCTGGAACAGAACAGAATTATTACGGCTGAAGTTCTAAGAAGCTATTTACCAACAACAGCGTCTACCAACTTGCCGGCAGTAATAAAAACATCTAAGTCTGAAAGCGATTTTAGCAGCGAACGAGAGATTCTTTACAAGGTCCTTTTTGATATGAAAAGCGATTTGAACGACCTAAAGAAACTCACCATGGAACTCATGAAAAGTGGCAGTGTAAAAGATGTAGAAAAAGACCATGAGCATTTAATTCAAAAAATTTACGGTAACGAAAGCGAAGAGCCAACCGTATACCAAGAACCTGTTGAAGACACCGAAGTACTATCGATACCTGAACATACAAACAATATTGAAAGTGTAGAAAGTCAGCAAGATAAATACCATTTTGCCGAAGAAATTCAAGAAGAGGAAACATTATCGCTGCACGACAAAGAATTAGAATTAATTAAAAAATCGCTTGAAAGGCACAACGGAAAACGTAAATTAGCAGCAGCTGAATTGGGTATAAGCGAACGCACATTGTACCGAAAGATAAAACAGTACGACTTGTAATTAACAGTTCAAAAGAATTAGGAATTCACAACAATGTAAAAAAGAAATCGTTTTTATAATCATGAACTTAAAATCACGCGTAGTGCCATCGAGATACATAGTTAAAAGAATTAAACTGCTTTTTTTAATGCTGTTATTGGCTACGATTCAATCTTGTGGCTTCTATAGTTTTACACCACCAACATCCATTAATGCCGAGACTTACCAAGTCAATCAATTCGAAAACACATCCCTTTTATTCGAACCCGGCCTAGATCGAGATTTCAAAATCGCATTAGAAGATTTAATCCAAAACCAAACAAATTATAGACTTGTTCCTTCTGGCGGCGATTTAATTTACGAAGGAGAAATAACAGATTACAGAATAGCACCAACAACAGCTACTGCTCAAAATACCGCCGCGCAGAACAGGCTTACCATATCTGTTAAAGTTCGGTTTTACAACACCAATAACGAAGAAGACGATTTAGACCAAATGTTTTCGTTTTTTTATGATTTTCCCGGTAGTGCACAATTAACTGGAACTCAAAAAGCAACAGCACACGAAGAAATATTAGACCGATTAACACAAGATATATTTAACGCCACTTTGGCAAAATGGTAAATTCAGTGATCAGTAGGCAGTCGCAGTAGAATTATAAAATTCCATTATATCACAAACACTGAACACTAAAATAATTATAAGTAAATTTGGCTAAGCCAATGAATTCATCCGATTTTATAGACATATTACAACATCCTCAAGATATTACGAATCAACAAGCTGATGCTGTTAAATCTATTATTGATGAATTTCCTTATTTTCAGTCTGCAAGAGCGGTATATCTCAAAGGGTTAAAAAATCAAAACAGCTTTAAATACAATCAAGAATTAAAAACTACAGCGGCCTACACTACAGACCGAAGTATCCTGTTTGAATTTATAACCTCGGAAGCTTTTGTTCAGAATGAGATTTCTGAACATATCAAACTCAACACAGGCCGATTAAAAGACATCGATGTTACCGCTGAAGACATTTCAATAGATAAAAGTATCGCTTCAAGCGAAACGCTAAGTCGCCAAATAGAAGATACCAAAGGTGTTTTAGATCCTGCATTGTTTCAACCCAAAGAGGAAGCTACCAAAGATGAAACAGCAATTAATTTTAAACTGGATGACCCTGAAGCTATTAAAGCATCAGGAGAAACTAAAGACACACCTGAACTATCTGCGCAAGAGATTCTTAACCTAGGTAAGCCACTTCAGTTTGATAAAAACGAGAAACACTCTTTTAACGAGTGGCTGAAGCTTACACGCTACAAACCTATAGAACGCAAAGAAGTTTTTAAAGAGCAAACAACTACCGAAACTGAATCTGATGACGTTCCTTCAACTTCAGGAAAAGCAAGAAAGTTTGAGCTCATAGATAAGTTTATCACCGAAAACCCAAAAATCTCACCAACCAAAACACCATCTAAAAAAGGAAACTTGGCCAAGGCACAAATGATGCAGCCCGAGGCTTTAATGACAGAGACTTTGGCGCGTATTTATGTGGAGCAAAAAAACTATAAAAAGGCCATTCAATCTTATAAAATTTTAAGTTTGAAATATCCAGAAAAAAGTAGTTTCTTTGCAAACCAAATTAAGGCAGTAGAAAAATTACAAGAACAAAACAATAACGAATAATGAGTTTTACAATATTTCTAGTACTAATTGTTGTCGTAGCATTTTTATTAATTGTAGTAATCATGGTACAGAATCCAAAAGGTGGAGGATTATCTTCTACATTTGGAGGCGGAGGCTCACAACAACTTGGTGGCGTAAAAAAGACCACAGATTTTCTAGATAAAAGTACATGGTATCTAGCCACTTTTTTATTGATATTAATATTGGCTTCGAATGTGGCCATAAACAGAGGAGATAACACTTTAGACTCTAAAGCTTTAGATCAGGACGCTAATCAGCTACCTCCTATAACAATGCCTACAGGCAACGACACTGCTGCAGATTCTACTTCTGCCAAGTAAAAAGTGTGACAAAAATTTAACAAAAATGCCAACTTCTTTAAGTTGGCATTTTTGTTTTTACAAATAACGTTTATTAAGTCTGAAAGTTTGTCAGTCTCAAAGCATTGGCACATTTTTAGCATAACGCTAAAGCGTTAATTTAAATCAGTTAAATAAAAACTATATAAGAAAATGGGCTTAAACATTAAACCATTAGCAGACAGGGTACTTATTGAACCTGCTGCAGCCGAAACTACTACGGCATCAGGTATTATCATACCAGACAATGCAAAAGAAAAACCACAAAAAGGAACTGTTGTTGCTGCAGGACCTGGCACAAAAGACGCTCCTGTTACAGTTCAAGTAGGTGACACTGTTTTGTATGGAAAATACGCTGGAACAGAATTAAAATTAGAAGGTAACGATTATTTAATCATGCGTGAGAGCGATATTCTTGCGATTGTTTAAAACCTACCTGTCATTCCCGTGAAAACGGGAATCCACAAAAAATCGACTACAATTAATTAAGATTCCCGCCTTCGCGGGAATGACAAAAACAAAGTAAAATGGCAAAAGATATAAAATTTGATATTGAAGCACGCGACGGATTAAAACGCGGTGTAGATGCATTAGCAAATGCAGTAAAAGTAACTCTAGGTCCTAAAGGAAGAAACGTAATCATTTCTAAAAGTTTTGGTGCACCATCTGTAACTAAAGATGGGGTTTCTGTTGCTAAAGAAATTGAGCTTGAAGATGAGCACGAAAATATGGGCGCTCAAATGGTAAAGGAAGTTGCTTCTAAAACCAACGACCTTGCTGGTGACGGTACTACTACCGCTACCGTTTTAGCTCAGGCTATCGTAAAAGAAGGCTTAAAGAATGTAGCTTCTGGCGCCAATCCAATGGATTTAAAACGCGGTATTGACAAAGCCGTAGAAGCAATTACTGCTGATTTGTTAAGTCAGTCTCAAGAAGTTGGAAACTCTTCTGAAAAAATTAAACAAGTAGCTGCTATTTCTGCTAACAACGATGACACTATTGGAGAATTAATCTCTCAAGCTTTTGAAAAAGTTGGCAAAGAAGGTGTTATTACTGTTGAGGAGGCTAAAGGAATGGATACTTACGTTGAAGTTGTTGAAGGTATGCAATTCGATAGAGGGTACTTATCACCTTATTTCGTGACAGATTCTGATAAAATGGTAGCCGATTTAGAAAATCCATACATTTTATTATTCGATAAAAAGATTTCTAACTTACAGGAAATCCTTCCAATATTAGAGCCAGTTGCTCAATCTGGTCGTCCGTTATTAATTATCGCTGAAGATGTAGACGGACAGGCTTTAGCTACTTTGGTAGTTAACAAATTACGTGGTGGTTTAAAAATTGCTGCTGTAAAAGCGCCAGGATTTGGCGACAGAAGAAAAGCCATGTTAGAAGACATCGCTATCTTAACTGGTGGAACGGTTATTTCTGAAGAAAGAGGATTCACCTTAGAAAATGCCGACCTTTCTATGTTAGGAACTGCTGAAACAGCAACCATTGATAAAGACAATACTACTATTGTGAATGGTTCTGGTGATTCTGAAGCTATTAAAGCTAGAGTAAACCAAATCAAATCTCAAATTGAAACAACCACTTCAGATTACGATAAAGAAAAACTTCAAGAGCGTTTGGCTAAGTTAGCTGGTGGTGTTGCAGTTCTTTATGTTGGTGCTGCTTCTGAAGTTGAGATGAAAGAAAAGAAAGACCGTGTTGATGATGCCTTACACGCTACAAGAGCTGCAGTTGAAGAAGGTATTGTTGCCGGTGGTGGTGTAGCATTAGTAAGAGCTAAAGCTGTTTTAGAAACATTAACTACCGAGAACTTAGACGAAACTACTGGTGTACAAATCGTAAACAAAGCTATTGAAGCGCCTTTACGTACGATTGTTGAAAATGCTGGAGGCGAAGGCTCTGTAGTTATCAATAAGGTTTTAGAAGGTAAAAAAGATTTTGGTTATGATGCTAAATCTGAAGCCTATGTTGATATGCTTAAAGCAGGTATTATCGACCCTAAGAAAGTAACTCGTATTGCTCTAGAAAATGCTGCTTCTGTAGCCGGTATGATTTTAACAACCGAGTGTGCTTTAATCGATATTAAGGAAGATGCTCCAGCTATGCCTCCAATGGGCGGCGGTGGTATGCCAGGCATGATGTAAGTCGAGAGCTTCGACACACAAATAATAAATTATAAAAAACGCTTCCTGAATCTGGAAGCGTTTTTTTGTACTACAAGAGACCAAGAATTATTCTTGTTTATGCGCTCCTTTTACATCTTCATCTCTATATTTACAACAAGGATGCACTTTAGCATAAGCCTCATCTGGTGCTTTTGTGTCTTTAACATCGTGCCCAGCTTTTAACACACTGGCTTCTATAGTTTTCAAATTGGTTTTACGCTCGTCGAAAATCAAACTCAATTGATGTGTTTCAACATCCCATTTAGCAAACTTTACCCCTTTAGTATTTAGGCAGGCTTTTTCGATACGTGCCTTACACATACCACAAACACCATCTACTTCTGTAGTGGCTTTAGCATTTTTGTTCTGAGCAAAAATTGTGCTCCCTGTTAGTAACAAAGCAATTATTAGTAATTTTTTCATGTTTTTATTTTTATGGTTGTCATTGTATAATTTTACTAAAGCGGCATTAATCATTAGATTACAACGTCGCTTTACTCCTCGTAATGACGGTTAATTATTATTTATCCTATATCGAATACCAGCGTAATACATACTTCCAAAAATAGGACCATATACAAACGTTGTATCAAAATTTGAACCAAATGGATCATCAGCAGCCAAAATCGGGTTTGGTTGTCTAACATTAGTAATATTCTCCCCGCCTATATATACCTCAAATCTGGAGGAAAACACTTTGGTTACTTGAGCATTTAAAGTTGAAACCGTTGGTGTTCTATCAGATAAGCGATACTGAACGGGGTTTGTTAATGTAGACGAAAACCGTTGTTCTCCTAACCAATTAAAGGTTGCATCGAACTTCCACCTGCCTCCTGTTTCGGTTAAAGCGGTTTTATAGCCCATATTAGCAAAAAACCGATGTTTCGGCGTTAAAGGCCTGGTAAGTTTTCCAGACCTATAGTCGGTTTTAACATCATAAAACTTGTAGGCTGTTCGGAAATCAAAACCTTGGAAAGCATTATAATTAAATTCGGCCTGAAAACTATTGGCATAACTTTTTCCTTCCAAATTATAAAAATTTATTTCCAGCGGATTTTCATAATCTACGACGACTTGATTTTGGAAATCGGTTTTATAAAAATCTACAGTGATATCGGCTTTCTTTCCAAAAAGATTAAAACCCTGTAAGTAAGACACTCCATAATTCCAAGCGATTTCGGGGTCTAGCCCATAAATATTTCCACCTACATCATCGATAATTATATTTCGGGATGTCGCAAACATCTTTTGGTTTTCGGTAAAAATATTGGCGCTTCGTTTGCCTCTTCCAAAAGACGCCCTAAAGGCCGACTTACCCCAAGGAGAGTAACGCGCATGCACCCTTGGAGTTATAAAAGTTCCCAATAGATTATGGTAATCAATGCGTATGCCTGCTGTTAAATTAAACAGCTCTAAGTTGTCATGCGAATACTCGAAGAAACCACCTACCGATGTTTCTGTTCGTTCAAACGCATTCAAATTCACCAATTCGTTATAGTAGTCGTAGGTATAACTCACACCAGTCTTAATTTTATGTCGAGAGTCACTAATTATAGAGTTATAAATAGCGTTAGCATACAAACTATTATGGGTGATATCATAATCGTTCAATCCAAAATACGATTCTTGTTTATGGTTACTGTATGCAGTTTGTACTCCTAGACTTTGCCATGGTACTTCGGGATTTACATACCCTAGTTTAGCAGCGATTTCAAACCTATCGGTAAAAATCTCACTGCCCCAAACGTCGTCTCCGCTCAGTACAGGATCGTTTGTAGTTAACCTATCCGTATCGGGATTAAAACCCAATTGCCCTGTAAGTTTCTCGTCTGTTAGAACCTTTAGGTTAATAAAACTAACAAAGCCCTTTTCAGGATTGGTATACTGCCAACGGTTCATCACATTTATTTGATGGTATTTAGGCATATCCATAAAACCATCGTGGTTAACATCATGTTCTTTTTGATGTGTATTCCCATGCAAATAAAGCCCCATATCCCACTTATCGCTCACTCTAGAATTTATATGGGCATTTAATTCCATACGCTCGTTCGTGGCTCCAAATAAATTTAAGAACAACCTATTGTCTGTAGAGGGCTTAACCAATTCTGTATTGATTTGCCCAGCTATACTTTCAAAACCATTCACAACACTGCCGGTACCTTTGGTAATTTGAATGCTCTCTACCCAAGTTCCTGGAATAAAGCTTAAACCAAACGCTTGAGAAGCTCCACGGATAGAGGGAATATTCTCTGTTGCAATCAAAATGTAAGGACTAGTAAGACCTAACATTTTTATTTGTCGTGTGCCAGTAACCGCATCAGCAAAATTAACATCGATTGACGGGTTGGTTTCAAAGCTTTCAGACAGATTACAGCAAGCCGCTTTGAGCAATTCTTCACTACTAACTGTCAATACATTTTGCGCTGTTAAATAAGATTTTGCAGTGGCCTGCTTTCTTGTGGTTATGGTAACCTCGTCTAAATCGCTTGTTGGCTGCAACCAGTGACGGATAAATTTGGGAGATTCAACCGTAATGGTATCGGTTTTAAAACCTACGTAACTTATAACTAATTTGGAGTACGCTTTAGAATACGATACTGTAAACTTGCCATCAATATCGGTTACTGTTCCAATATCTGTGTCTAACCAATACACATTGGCACCAGCTAAACCGATGTGTTCGTTTTTTTCATTTGCTTCCATAATCATACCACTAATACTTTCTTGGGAAAATGTTAGTAGTGGAATTACGAAAAATATGTTTAATATGTTTTTCATTTTAATTCTTAGGTCATTGTGAGACTTTGAAAAAGTGGTGACAATCTCTAGATTACCACGTCGCTTTGCTCCTCGTAATGACTAAAGTTTTTAATTCTTAGGTCATTGCGGATTTCTGCCTTCGCAGGAATGACAGCTCTACTTCACTAACATTATTATTGCCATAACAATCATGATACTATTTTCAATGAAAGTCGCTTTGGTCATAGGGAGTTTTAAAGCTGTTCCTAGACAAGCACATTGAATACTTTTTTTATCCAACAATACTTTTGCAACACCTATTGTTGTGACACCAAGAATTATTAATGTAACTATTAATGCGGATGGAATTTCTACACGCATTAAAAACATGATTCCAAGAGCTACTTCTATAAAAGGATAGATCCATCCATAAAGCGGCATTAGCTTTGCTAATGGATCGTACATTCTAAATGATTGCGGAAAACCTTTTAAATCTAATAACTTAAAAAAGCTGAAAACGATGTAAAAAAGCCCCATGAAATCGAGCATAAAGCCATTAGTATCCCAAGGCTTGTAGTTTAATAGAATACTTACAGCAAGTATGTATCCGAAAATAAGGAACAACGGATACAATTGTTGTAATTCTGTTTTTTCCTTAACAAGCACTTCTTCCTTTTCTTTGATAACGTATTTACTAGAAAGCGCCTTTTGTAAAGTTGCAATGGAAACGTGCTTGGACATTGAAATTCCAACTTGAGCAGCTTCTAGGTCTACAATAGCTTCGGTTACATCAGAAAGTTTGTTCAAAGCCTCTTCAACCGATACTTTGCAACCACCACAGGTCATACCTGTAACTGTATATGTATGTTTCATTTTGATAAAATAAGATTAATAATCTTTTGTGCTTCCATATCAAATATGGTATGCAAGTTGTAGATTCCCATTTCGTGGGAATGACAAAAATGACTATTAAATCAAATCAAGAAGACTTGGTCTAAAACAAGAATGTTCCTGACCAAATTAGGCGGTGAATAATCTTTGTGAGGAACTATTTTTTTTGGAGCCCCTTCAAAAGGATTTAAATAAGAATAGACTAGTGATATTATAAAATGTTGTTGTTCAATATTAAAATCATTGAACGATTTTAGCAGTTCGTCTTGGCCTTCAACAACATCAATTTCGTCTTTACAACAGGATTTTTTGGCAAATTCAGTGTTTGTGATTTCCGATTCATCCATCCCGCAATTATCCGCTCCAGTAAAAACTGCAACATCAACCAAAACATCTCCACAAAAGTGTTTTTCAAAAGTTACAGACACTGTTGAAAACAGCACTAGCAATGCCAATAACACAGAAAAAGATTTATATGTAAACTGTTTAACCACTACACAAAAGTACAAAACCTTTAAATTCCATTCGCCTTTTTATTAAATGATTAACATATCATTTTTTAATCTTATGGTAATAGAACGCCGGCAATAACAGGATAAGTATTATGGGTTGAATTAAAAATCTTCGAACATTAAAAAACATATAATAGTCCTCCTGTTTTGGGTTAATCACAAAATACATATAGACAATAAGAAGTATTACAAATGCTATGACATATATGACACTAGCAAACTTAATAACACTTTTATTCCTAAAAACCATATAAATAATCCCCAATGAAATTATAGTGTTTAAAAAGTACCGTAATGTGGTAAAACCAATTAGTTTGGCCACTTCACGTCTCGGACTGTCTAAATACAAATAATCATTCTGAAAGAAAACCAAATAAGGGTCGTAAAACAGCTGTTCTTCAAAAGCTCTAATTAGAATAAGCAATCCAACAAGAACAAACAATAATATGTATTTAAGCAGTTTATTCATGCCTACTACTTTTAGAGAACCTATTCACCCAGTAAAACCACAATAAAAACATCATGCCGTAAATTATTGCAGGAAACACAATTGTATGCAACACATGCTCATGTTGGGGATAATGAAATAAACCTATAGACAACAGCGCAATCCTAATTAGATTTACAGAATACAGGAGTACACTTCCACAGAGCATGAATAAAATCGTTGCCTTAAACTTCCCTGAAAAAGCAATTACAAAAGAAACAAACAAAATAATCACACTAAAAGCATTACAGCCTTCTACAACCCTACCCAAATAATTTCCGTTTAACACAATTTTGATTGATGGTTCGTTTGCATGCGGAATCATTTCAACATGATACCCAAAAGTTTCAATCAAAGCCTCTGTTTGCTTTGCTACTAGATTAGTAATGTAGTCTGGGTAAAATTTTGAGCCATCAGATAAATCTAAAAACAAGCTGTACAAGAAGGACAAAACAATGTATACCAACAAAAAAGTAATAATAAATTTTACAACCGCTTTGTATTTAACGAATAGTGCTCTCAAGGTTTTGAATTACAAATCTGAATTCCGAAAGTACATCTTTTTTAAATACTTTTCTTTAGTAAAAAACTAAATTTTTGCATGCAATAAATCACAAATCTTAGCCTCTTTTCAGTAACCACTTTGTTAATCCATACAATTATTTCATTTCGTTTACATGAACTTTCAAACGAAATAATTCATGTACTTTTGCATAAATTTTGAATATGAATTTTGAACAGTTAAAACCCGAAGTATCATATATAATTGCTAAAAAAAACTTCTCTACAGACCAACGACTACTCAGCATTTGTGAGTTATTGGAGCAACATATAGACTATTATAATTGGGTTGGTTTTTACTTTAGAAACGGCGATAAAGAAGAACTAAAACTAGGCCCTTATGTTGGCGAACCTACTGACCATACGATTATTCCCTTTGGAAAAGGGATTTGCGGACAGGTTGCTGTTAGCAATAAAAATTTTGTAGTTCCAGATGTTAATGCTCAAGATAATTATATCGCCTGTAGTATTACTGTGAAAGCTGAAATTGTAATCCCAATTTTTGTAAATGGTGAAAACATTGGTCAGATCGATATAGACTCCAACACACCTGACCCTTTTACGGAAGAAGACGAACGTTTTCTTGAGTTTGTTTGTAAAAAGGTCTCTGAAATGATTTCTTGATTTGACCTCCTCGAATTCTGAGTTACAAAATCAGAATCCACCCCTCCTTAATAAATAGGAGAATTGATGACAAAAAAACTTCCTTCCCTTCACAAGGGAAGGTGTCACGAAGTGACGGAAGGGTTCTGCAATTTTTAAAAATCCAAACCCCAAATATATTTTTAACTCCATTTTGGAATTTGATTTCACCTGTTAACAACTCTTTCCCATCGTTGAAAAGTCATTGTTTTTTTACCTAAATAAAATCGTTTTTCTGCTTTAAATAACTACTTTTGCACTTTAATACAAAACACATCAATTTTTAACTTAAAAATAACCTTAAATACTCATTTTCACAACAATGAGTATTCATAATTAAACAGGAATGAGCAACGAAAAAACTATCAAATCGGCCCTAATTTCAGTATTCAGCAAAGACGGTTTAGAACCAATTGTAAAAAAATTAGATGAGCAAGGCGTTACCATCTACTCGACTGGTGGTACTGAAAAATTCATTAACGATTTGGGTATTAATGTAGTTCCTGTAGAAGATGTGACGTCTTATCCTTCTATTCTTGGCGGACGTGTAAAAACACTTCACCCAAAAGTATTTGGCGGTATTTTAAATAGACAAAACAACGATTCTGATGTTGCAGAGTTAGCCGAATTTGAAATCCCTCAAATTGACGTAGTTATTGTGGATTTGTATCCTTTTGAAAAAACCGTGGCTTCAGGCGCTAGCAATCAAGATATAATTGAAAAAATAGATATCGGTGGTATTTCGTTGATTAGAGCTGCAGCAAAAAATTATGCCGATGTTATCTGTGTATCTTCAGTTGATGATTATGCTGAATTTTTAGAATTAATTACGGAGAAGAACGGTACACTTTCCGAAGAAGACAGAAAACGTTTTGCTACTAAATCGTTTAATGTATCCTCTCATTACGATTCAGCCATCTTCAATTATTTTAATACTGATAAAGAAGAAACTGTTTTAAAAATAAGCGAAACCAAAGGAAAAGTTCTACGATATGGTGAAAACCCACACCAAAGAGGTTTCTTTTTTGGAGATTTCGATGAATTGTTTACAAAACTCCACGGTAAAGAACTTAGCTACAACAACCTATTAGATATTGATGCCGCAGTAAATTTAATGTTAGAGTTTAAAAACGATGCTCCTACTTTCGCTATTTTAAAGCACAATAACGCATGTGGCTTAGCACAAAGAGACACCATAAAACAGGCTTATGTTGATGCTTTAGCGGGTGACCCTGTTTCTGCATTTGGCGGTGTTTTAATAAGTAATACCGAGATTGATCTAGCCACTGCTGAAGAGATACACAAACTATTCTGCGAAGTGGTTATTGCGCCATCTTTTGCAGCAGATGCGTTAGAATTATTAAAAGGGAAGAAAAATAGAATCCTACTGGAAATTCATGATGTAGAGATGCCTGCCATGAACGTTAGAACATGTTTAAACGGTATTTTACTTCAGGACAGAAACAATATTACAGACAAAGCCGAAGACTTAAAAAGCGTTACTAATATAGCGCCAACAGAGGCTCAAATAGAAGACCTCTTGTTTGCTTCTAAAATTTGCAAGCATACAAAATCCAATACCATTGTTTTGGCAAAAAACAAACAATTATGTGCTAGCGGAACAGGACAAACAAGCCGCGTAGATGCCTTACAACAAGCCATCCATAAAGCAAACTCTTTCAATTTCGATTTAAATGGTGCTGCTATGGCAAGTGATGCTTTTTTCCCATTCCCAGATTGTGTAGAGATTGCTAAAAATGCTGGGATTACCTCTGTAATTCAGCCTGGCGGTTCTATTAAAGACCAGTTAAGTATCGATTATTGTAACGAAAATAATGTCGCTATGGTGATGACGGGGACACGTCATTTTAAGCACTAAAAGGCGATACTTAAATCTAAAAATCGATTAAAAACGTATAACATTGGAGCGCCTAAAATTAATAACATTTTAGACACTCGTTAAGCACGTAATTATACTAAGTTTTATTACATTTACAAGATTTCATTTCTAAACCAATAAAACCACACAAATCACATGGGCTTTTTTGATTTCTTAACCGAAGAAATTGCAATTGACTTAGGTACTGCAAACACTTTAATTATCCACAACGACAAAGTTGTTGTCGATGCACCCTCTATCGTGGCAAGAGACCGGATTTCGGGGAAAATTATCGCTGTTGGCCAAGAAGCAAACTTAATGCAAGGTAAGACCCATGAGAACATAAAGACCATAAGACCCCTAAAAGACGGGGTTATTGCTGATTTTGATGCTTCTGAGCAAATGATCAGTATGTTTATTAAAAACATACCGGCACTAAAAAAGAAGTTTTTCACTCCTGCCTTGAGAATGGTTATCTGTATTCCTTCGGGAATTACCGAAGTGGAAATGCGTGCAGTAAAAGAAAGTGCTGAGCGTGTTAATGGTAAGGAAGTATACCTAATTCACGAACCTATGGCAGCCGCTATTGGTATTGGCGTAGATATTATGCAACCTAAAGGAAACATGGTTGTGGATATAGGTGGTGGTACAACTGAAATTGCTGTAATAGCATTAGGCGGAATTGTTTGTGACAAATCGGTAAAAATTGCAGGTGATGTATTTACCAGCGACATTGTTTATTACATGCGTACACAACACAACCTTTATGTTGGAGAGCGTACTGCTGAAAAAATAAAAATTCAGATTGGGGCAGCAACCGAAGATTTGGAATTACCTCCTGAAGATATGAGCGTTCAAGGTCGTGATTTACTTACAGGAAAACCAAAACAGGTTTCTATTTCGTATCGTGAGATTGCCAAGGCTCTAGATAAATCTATATTACGTATTGAAGATGCCGTAATGGAAACCTTGTCGCAAACTCCTCCAGAACTTGCCGCAGACATTTACAATACAGGAATTTATTTAGCAGGAGGTGGATCTATGTTGAGAGGCCTGGATAAGCGTTTATCTCAAAAAACAGATTTACCGGTTTATATCGCAGAAGACCCCTTACGTGCCGTAGTTAGAGGTACTGGTATTACACTTAAAAACTTACCGAAATACAAAAGTGTATTGATAAAATAAAATTAGGAATACCTACTAAGCATGCAGCAGATTATAAATTTTATACTTCGGAATAAAAACTTTCTGTTGTTCTTCTTGTTATTTTCTGTTTCTGTTGTATTTACGATACAATCACACTCCTACCATAAAAGTAAATTCATAAACTCTGCCAATTTTTTTAGTGGTGGTATTTACAGCTCAATAAATAACATTAGTGAATATTTCAGTTTAAAGTCTCAAAACGAAATTCTGGCAGAAGAAAACAATACACTCAGAGAATTACTGCATAACAACCATCTGGAATCGGAGTCAAATATAGACTCTATTATAAAACGCACTCATTTTTTCAATGAATCCTTCCGGTTTTCTAATGCCAAAATCATAAAAAACAGTTACTCAAAAACAGATAACATACTTTTGATCAATAAGGGTAAAAATGACAGTATTCAGGAAGATTTTGGTGTTATTACTTCAAAAGGAATTGTTGGGATTATCGATAAATCCAGTGCTAGATACGCCACCGTTATTTCAATTTTAAACATGTCTAACAGCAGTATTAGCGCAGGATTAAAACAAACCTCACACTTTGGTTCTTTAAAATGGGATGGGAATAACCCAGAACTTATTCAGTTAATTGACATTCCAATTAACGCCCCTGTAAAACAAGGTGATACTATTGTTACCTCAGGACAATCCTCGATTTTCCCCAAGGGTATACCCATTGGTACTATTGAGAGTTATAAAAATGATGCCGCCGAAAACTTTTACGAGATTAATGTAAACCTGTTTAACGATATGACTAATCTTGAGCATGTTTACATCATAGAAAATAGACATAGAGCTGAAATAAACAACCTTATAAATGAATAGTTCTATCACCGGAAATATAATTCGTTTTATTCTATTGGCTTTGGTTCAAATTTCAATATTTAACAATATTGATTTTTTAGGGTACATAAACCCCTATGTTTATATTTTATTTATAGCATTCTTCCCTGTTGGAAAAGACAGATTATTACTTATATTTTTGAGCTTTTTTCTGGGCTTAACAATTGATATGTTCTTAGATTCAGGTGGCATTCATGCCGCAGCTAGTGTATGTATTGCCTATGCTAGACCTGTGCTATTAAAGTCTGCCTTCGGAACCATGTATGAACACCAAAGTGTTAAATTCGATTCGATAAATCTAGGACAAACAATAACCTATATCGCTCTATTAACTTTGGTTCATCATGTCGTTTTATTCTCTTTAGAAGTTTTTAATCCTTCCAAAGTAATTTTAATCCTCAAAAAAACGTTATTCTCTGGTATATTTACTATTTTATTGTGTGTGATAATTTCCATTATTTTCAATAGAAGAAAATGAGACAGCTTTTACTTTTTGGCACCGTAATTCTTGTTGGGGTTTTATTTGTTTCTAGACTTTTTTATCTCCAGATTTATTCCTCTGGTGGCAACGATTTATTTGATGACAATGCCATAAGATCTGTTTACGACTATCCTAAACGTGGTTTTGTATACGATAGAAACGGAAAATTGTTGGTTTCCAACCAACCCTCTTATGATGTCATGGTTATCCCCAAAGATATTGACAGTTTTAACATTGTAGAGTTCTGCGATTTATTAAAAATTGATACTCTTCAATATAACAAAAGGCTAAAACGCGCCAAAAATTATTCGCCATGGCTATCTTCTGTTTTTCTTTCTCACCTTTCTAAGGAAGATTTCGCTTTTCTTCAAGAAAAAATGCGAAAGTTCAAGGGGTTTTATATTCAAAAACGTTCTTTAAGACACTACCAAAGAGAAGTTGGCGCCAACGTTTTAGGATATATTGCCGAGGTTAATCAAGGTGAAATAAAAAAAGACGGCTATTACCTTAGTGGAGACATTATTGGCAAACAAGGTATCGAGAAATCTTATGAAAAAGAACTTCGAGGTGTTAAAGGCGTAAAACGCTACCAACGTGATCGTTTTAATAAAAATATTGGTTCCTACAAAAATGGAAAATTTGACACTTTACCAGTACCTGGCAAAGATATTACCATAACCATAGATGCCGAACTTCAAGAATATGGAGAGTTTTTAATGCAAAATAAAGTAGGTGGTATTGTAGCTATAGAACCCAAAACTGGGGAAATATTAAGTCTAGTTTCGGCACCATCATACAATCCCAATCTGCTAGTAGGCCGAAAACGATCAAAAAACTACACAAAACTCCACAACGATTCCATTCATCTGCCACTTATAGACAAAGGTCTTTTAAGAATGCACGAACCGGGATCGCCTTTTAAAACCCTTATTGCACTTGCTGCATTGCAAGAAGGCGCAATAGATGAACGCACTTCGGTAAGATGTACTGGAGCTTATTATTACGGAGGAAGTCGCCCAATGGGCTGCCATTGTGGTGCAGGTACCCGAGTGCTCAATAACGGGATTTCCAAATCTTGTAACTCCTATTTTGCTAATGCCTTTAGAAAAACTATTGACAAATATGATAATGCCGTGGAAGGCATGGACGTGTGGAGTAAGCACATTAAAAGTTTTGGGCTTGGGAATTATTTAGGTTATGATCTTTCCATTGGAAAAAAAGGCAACATCCCAGATGGCGCCTATTACAACAAGTGGTATCCAGATTTTCGTTGGGGTGCAACTACGATAATCTCAAACTCCATTGGCCAAGGAGAGGTTTTAGTTACGCCTATTCAATTAGCCAATATGATGGCCGCAATTGCCAACAGGGGTTACTACTACACACCACATATTATAAAGCACATAGAAAACGACACTATCCCTTCTAAATACACATTTAAACACAAAACAACCATTGATAAAAAACATTTTGAACCAGTAATTGAAGGCCTTCATGATGTTTACGGACCTCATGGAACCGCCTGGTTTTTAAATGCTCCTGGGATTGAAATCTGTGGAAAAACTGGAACAGCAGAAAATTTTACGAAAATTGATGGTGAAAGAAAACAATTAACAGACCATTCCATATTCGTAGCCTTCGCACCAAAAGACAATCCTAAAATTGCGCTTGCTATACTTGTTGAAAACGGTTACTACGGTGCGAGGTTTGCTGGTAGAATTGCTACTTTAATGATTGAAAAATATATTAATGGTTCAATAACACGAAAAGATATTGAAAACTGGGTTTTAACCTATACGCTAGAACACGAATACGATAAACCTTTCCTTGGAGAACCTTTTGAAATAAATGCTAAATCCAGAATGATGACCGTAGAGGAATACGAGTCTAAAAAGACACTAAGAGAACAATAAATGAACTCTAACAGAACTCGATATTTTAAATTTGACTGGATAACCATTATCCTTTTCTTTTTGCTTGTGTGTTTTGGCTGGTTAAACATTCTATCGGCTTCACATACGGGTGAGACTTTAAATTATTTCGATTTAACGCAACCCTACGGCAAACAAACCGTTTTCATTGTTTTAACCGTCGTTCTTATTGTGTTAATTCTAGCCATTGACTCCAAATTTTACGAACGATTCTCTAGTATTATCTACATAGTATCCATGCTATCGCTAGTTGGACTTTTTGCTTTTGGCAAAAACGTAAATGGTGCTACTTCATGGTATGCTATTGGAAACTTTACATTACAACCTAGTGAGTTTGCCAAAGCAGCAACGGCATTGGCTGTCGCCAAACACATTAGTGATCTAAATACCAACATTAATAATTTACAAGATCAAATTAAGGCATTTATAATCATTGTTATTCCGGCCATATTGGTTTTACTCCAAAATGACACAGGAAGCACCATTGTTTACGGTGCTTTTTTCTTTGTTTTATATAGAGAAGGTCTACCTAAAATATATCTATACATCGCACTTTTTGTTGTTTTGGTTTCAATATTAGCATTGAAATTTGGAGCTATAATAATCGCAATAATTGTAGGAGTTATAAGTATCACACTATACTTTTTGAATAAAAAGAAACACCCTTTAACGCAAACACTTTTAATCATTTTAATTAGTACTGGATTGTGTTTTGGAGTAAAATTCTTTTACGGAAGTATTTTAAAAGAACATCAACAAGACAGAATTAGCTTATGGTTACGTTTAGAAAAAGACCCTGCTAAACTACAAGCTATGAAAAAAACCTTTGCCTATAACTTAAATGAATCTGAAAAGGCTATTAGTTCTGGGGGCTTTGCAGGAAGAGGGTTTATGGAAGGTACAAGAACTTCTGGCAAGTTTGTTCCAGAACAACATACAGATTATATTTTTAGTACTGTTGGTGAAGAATGGGGCTTTTTAGGTGCTTCGTTTGTAGTAATATTATTTGTTCTATTATTACTTAGAATACTCCACTTAGCTGAATTACAGAAATCTCAATTTAGTCGGGTTTATGGTTATGGTGTGGCTTCCATAATATTCATTCATTTTCTAATAAATATTGGTATGGTAATGGGCTTAATACCAACCATAGGTATTCCACTACCAATGTTTAGCTATGGTGGATCAGGTCTCTGGGCGTTTACAATCTTAATATTTATTTTCATTAAGTTAGATTCCAATAGGATAAACGAGTGGTAAATCCCAGAATTATTTAATTATCATGAAAAAAATATTTCTTTTGGCCTTTGGTTTAATATTAACCCTAGGGTGTTCCAGTACAAAAAACTTCTCTAAAACTGAGTTAGAACTCATTCTTGCTGCAGATTCTTTAACGCCCATGCGTGTGTATAAAATCACCAATGCACAAGATTCAATCCTACTCAGAACCAAAAGCAGCTATATAAAACCAAATCCTGAAGATAAACTTCAACAACAATTTATAAAGCGGCTTTATGCTACCGTAAGAGACAGCATGTCTTTAGGAGTTGGTATTGCAGCGCCTCAAGTTGGCGTTTTGAAAAATATTATCTGGGTACAACGCTTCGACAAAGAAAACTTTCCCTTTGAAGTTTATCTAAACCCAAAAATCGTTGAATATTCAGACCAAAAGCAAACAGTAAGAGAAGGCTGTTTATCAATACCAAACAGATCAGACACTCTAAACAGCAGGTCCCTCACTATTAAATTTGAGTACGATACTATCGATGCTGAACATAAAACTGAAACAGTAGAAGGCTTTACATCAGTTATATTCCAACACGAAATAGACCACCTAAATGGTATTCTGTATTTAGACCACCTAATTAAAGATACCAATAATGATGGAAATTAAAACCATAACAACCGAGGATGTATTAGATATCCGGCACAAAGTTATGTGGCCTAATATGCCGAAAGATTATGTTAAAATTATTGATGATAATCTTGCCAAGCATTTTGGGGTATTCGAAAATAATAAACTTGTATCTATTGTATCTCTTTTTATAAAAAATGATGAAGTCCAATTTAGAAAGTTCGCAACTTTAGAGGAATATCAAGACAAGGGCTACGGTTCTAGATTACTTAACCACATTATTGATTATTCACAAAAAAAAGGGTACAAAAAAATATGGTGCAATGCCAGAGTTAACAAAACAAATCTATACCATAAATTTGGATTGAAAGAAACCAACCAAACCTATGTTAAAGGTGGTATTGAATTTGTAATAATGGAAAAAGAACTCTAAGACCTTTACTACTTATTAAGCTCTAACTTTTCCGCAAAATAATCACAAAAATCTTTCATAGTGGCAGTCATTTTTTCATCTTGAGTAGCCCTTTTAAAAGTATCACTCATAGACACTAAGGTTTGATGAAAAAACACTTTCATTTCATCCACAGGCATATCTTTTGTCCATAAATCGATACGTAAAGACTCCTGCGCTTTAGAATCCCAAACACTAAGCATCATGGCCTTAGCCTCTTCATTAGAAACTCCCCCATCTTGTGCAGACCAAGTTAATTTCTCAGGCACTCTGTTTTCATCTAGTTCAACATTTAATTCAATCTTTGAGGTATGTACTTTTGCCATTATCGTTTTGGTTTGTATTTTGTATTGTTAAAAATATCTTCTGTACTTTTTACTAGCATTTCCTTTAGAGACACATTATTTTGCTCCATGTAGGCTCTTACCATTTGCCAACCAATAAACTGCCCCAATCTCCCGGGAGAATCGGCATCAATACCTTCAATATAAAATTTTGTGAAAGGTGCAGGGTTTATAAATCGCACAGGTAACTTAGAATCTGTACTAAACAGTAATTCATGCTCCACTAGATAACGCCAAATTTCATTTTCATTGATTTTGGCCCACTCTAGTTCCTTTTCCGAATAGGCAATCCGTTGAGCTTCACTTTTAAAAGGAACTACCATATCTTTAAAATAGAGTTGCTTACCATAGTAAATCATCTCATCCAAGAGTGTTTTATTTTGAGATTGATATAAGTATTTCTTGGCATATTCTGTGGCTAAATCAACAACCACTTGTTCTTTCTTAAAATCGGCTTTTATAAAATTGGGGATATTCCCATAAAACTCATGCTCACTTCCTAAATAGTTATCCAATGCTATAATAGCAATGGTATCTGTTACAATGACTTTATTCCTGTAATCCACGTCGCTAGTTGTAGTGATAATTCTTGGCGGATTAAAAGTTTCGAAATAATACTTAATATGATTGAATAAAGACTCTATTTCGGCTTCTGTAGCATTAAAATCTGGAAACACCTTGCTGACCTCGCTAAAAAGCTGTTTCTGTAGCGTATCATTCACCTTGGCCAACCAAAAAGAGTCCTTAAACTTTTCTGAGAACATAAACGGGTAGGCTCTCTTTAAATCGGATAACTTACTTGCATTGGTTTCAGCAAATAATTTATCAAATCGTTCAACCTGTACGTCTAAGTTTATTTTAGCTATTTCGCTTACTAATTGATCTTCCTTTTTACAAGAAATCATCAATAAAATAGCTCCAAATAGTAAGATTAGTTTCTTCATGTAAAACTTAACGGCATAAATTTTTATTAATTGAGTGTATGGCGTATTTTTGTTTGCAAAGGTACTATTTCTTAGAATTAATTTCATTTTAATATGCAGACAGAAAAAGTTGCGGATTACATAGTTAATTGGTTAAAAGACTATGCTGCTAATGCTGGAGTTAATGGTTTTGTTGTTGGAGTTTCTGGTGGTATAGATTCTGCCGTTACATCCACTTTGTGCGCTAAAACCGGAATGAACGTTTTAGTTGTTGAAATGCCAATACATCAAGCAGAAAGTCACGTTAGCCGTGCTCATGAACATATAGCCCAGTTGAAAGAAAGATTCGATAATGTGAGTGATACCCGTGCTGACTTAACTCCCGTTTTTGAAGAATTCAAGACAGAAGTCTTTCTTGATGGTGACCAAAGTATCGTAGATATGGCTTTGGCTAACACCCGAGCGCGTTTACGAATGACTACATTATACTACTACGCAGGACTTTATAAGTTATTGGTAGCCGGAACAGGCAATAAAGTTGAAGATTTTGGAGTTGGTTTTTATACCAAATATGGCGATGGCGGGGTAGACCTTAGCCCTATTGCAGACTTACTAAAATCTGAAGTATACCAATTAGGAGATTATTTAAAAGTACCAGAATCTATTATGAAAGCGGCACCTAGTGATGGTTTATTCGGTGATGCCCGAAGTGATGAAGACCAAATTGGAGCTTCTTACCCTGAACTGGAATGGGCCATGCAAATGGATGAAGCGGGTAAAACAGAGGCAGATTTCACAGATCGAGAATTGGCCGTTTTTAAAATCTACAAAAGGTTTAATAATAGCAATAAGCACAAAATGATTCCTATACCAGTTTGCAATATTCCTAAAAATTTTAAGTAATCTTTGCAAAATATTCAGGAAACCATTACTTTTGTAGTTGCATATTCTCTCAAACTATAATTATCTCTCAAAAATAATTATGCAAAACAACCAAAATTATGATAAAGTTATTAATAGCAGACAATCATCCTATTACAAGGAAAGGGCTCGAGGTATTGTTCTCGGCCGCATCGAACATTAAAATTGTTGGAAGTGTTGAAGACGGCGATGCCGTTTTAGATTTCATCAAAAAAAATCCAGTTGACATTCTTTTAACTGAAGCAGACCTTCCTAAACTTAACGGTTTAACAATTTTAAGACATTTAAAAAATGAACATCCAGAAGTAAAAACCATTATCTTTAGTGGGCAACCAGAAGAGGTATATGCTATAAATGCCATAAAGGCAGGGGCTTCGGGTTACATTTCTAAAACTGTAAACGTTATTACCATAAATGAAGCCATCATGAAGGTATATGAGGGAGGTATTCATCTTAGCAATGAATTAACTCAACAATTAGCCTTTGGTAATCGCGTTGGAAAAAGCAGTGGTTCTTTCTACAAAAAATTATCAACTAGAGAAGCAGAAGTTCTCAAATTGTTAACTATTGGAAGAAAGAATAAAGAAATTTCTAAAGAGCTGGATATCAACGAAAAAACAGTTAGTACTTACAAGGCACGCTTAATGCGTAAATTAAAAGTAACTAATCTTGTTGATTTAGTAAACCAAGCTAAGCTTACAGAACAGTTATAAAACTCTATTGAGTTTTCTTGACAGTAACATTTTTAAGCCTGAATAGTCTTTTACTTCTTCGAGTATATCTTTATTTACAACAGTTTTGTTTTTTAAGGTTTCTTGTTGAAATCCTATAACCTTTTGGTCGATTAAAAAACAACGCAGGCTTAAAATTGTTTCACTGGTAAGCTGTGCTACACTATCTTCTTTATGCTTTGGATAGATATCTACTCTATTCCAGTCGGCTAAAGCATGTTTTTCATCCTCCATTAAAATAGTTGTTATTGCACCTGATGTTTCTTGATCTAGAGTATTTACAAATACTTTCAAATCAAAATCATCTTGCTGATTTAGTCGGTCTATTATAGTGTAATAAAGCGTTTTAAATTGGGAGTTAGAAAATTCCATTTCATCATCCTGAAGATCTAAAAACACCTTTTCGAAAACCTTAGCTTGTTGTATCACAGGCTCTAAAATCAATTCTCCATTATCATTTTCTTTTAAAACCAAATCCTCGAAATCTTCAGTTCGGTTACCGTATAACAATAAAATCTCAATAATTTTTCGCTCCAGAAGATATTGAACATTTACTTTCTCAACAGGTTCTTTACGTTGTACAACTTCAAAAGCTTTCTGTTGTTTTTTAAATTGCTTATTTTCCTCTTGGACTTCCTTTTTATTGATTTGCGCCAGAGTGCTAAAGAGCACTTCTTCGCTTATATCCATTATTCTAGCACATTCTTGTATATAGATCTCCTTTTTAATTTGGTCTGGAATTTTAGAAATACTATTTACAATGTCTCTTACTGTTTCGGCCTTTTTTATTGGATCTCCTTTAGTATCTTCGAATAATACAGAGGCCTTAAATTGAATAAAGTCTTGAGCGTTATCTTTTAAATAAATCGACAACTCTTCTAAAGTATTTTGTTTAGCAAAACTATCGGGGTCTTCGCCTTCTGGAAAAGAACAGACCTTAACATTCATACCTTGTTCCAAAATCAAATCAATCCCCCTTAGCGATGCTCTTATTCCAGCGGCATCGCCATCAAAAAGTACCGTAATATTTTTGGTAAGCCTGTTTATTAATCTTATTTGCTCTGATGTTAGTGCTGTTCCAGAAGATGATACAACATTTTTTATTCCCGTTTGATGAAATTGAATAACATCTGTATAGCCTTCAACCAAAAAACAATTATCTTCCTTGGCTATACTTTGCTTGGCATTGTATATACCATAAAGCACCTTACTTTTATGATAAATATCGCTCTCTGGAGAATTAAGGTATTTGGCAGCTTTTTTATCATTAATCAGAATCCGACCTCCAAAGCCTAAAACCCTACCGCTCATACTCTTTATAGGAAACATGACACGGCCTTTAAATCTATCGAAATGCTTCTCAGGTTTGACGATGGTTAGCCCCGTTTTTTCTAAATAATCGATATTGTAACCTTTTTTAAGAGCTTCGTCTGTAAAGGCTTGCCACTCGTCTAGCGAATATCCTAAATCAAATTTCTTAATGGTTTCATCTGTAAAACCACGTTCCTTGAAATAGCTAAGTCCGATAGACTTACCCTGATCTGTTTTATGAAGTATATTTTGAAAATAGGTGTTTGCAAATTCACTAACTAAATATAGACTTTCTCGTTCGTTGGCTGCTTCTTTTTGTTCGTTGCTCTGTTCGGTCTCTTCAATATCAATATTATACTTCTTAGCGAGGTACTTAATGGCCTCTGGATAGGTAAAGTGTTCGTGCTCCATTAAAAATGCCACAACATTGCCACCTTTTCCGGTACTAAAGTCTTTCCAAATTTGTTTTACAGGAGACACCATGAAGCTTGGTGTACGCTCATCGCTAAACGGACTTAATCCTTTAAAGTTACTCCCAGCCTTTTTTAAGTTTACAAAATCACCAATAACCTCCTCTACACGAGCAGTATCGAAAACTTGGTCTATGGATGATTGTGCTATCAATATGATTTGTAATTACTGCAAAAGCAGGGATTATCTTTATTTGCCTCAAAAATAATTTAAGAAATTCCCACTTTTGAGAGAATGAACTTGTAAATGTAATACTAATGAATTGAATACAAATATCAAAACCTAAAGGAATTATACAATTATAATAAACATTCTTAACAAACCTGATATTTCTCATTTGTTCAAACGTCCATTGACGATAGTTTTGCTCTCAAACAACAAGCAACTTTAAAATCGAAAATGAGCAATAACGGAAACAGCTCTTACAAGGAGCAAAGAAAAAAATCGAGTGAATTTGAAAAAAGAGAAGATTATCTTGAACACGAATTATCCATTATGCGGTTTAGGCGCTGGCGCGTGCATTTACCCTTCAGGGATTTTAATATTGAATTGGAAGATTGGGTTCCTGCCTTAGCTGCTACTATTGGAAAAGTAGTTATGGTTACCGCCATGGTTGCCGCCTTTGCAGCACAGTTCGGACTTTCTTCAGAATTTATCGCAGAAAATGTCAGATACGAGCTTTTAATAGCCGGAGGTATTTTTGTAATTATTTTTTCAGCAATACTTAATCCTCGAGCTAACTTAGCTGGTACTCACGGACCTATGATTCCACTAATTCCTATAATTGCCGCAGCTGGTGGTCACCCCTTGGCATTAGGTATTTTAATTGGTGTGTTTGGCCTCACTCTAAGTATAACAAAAGGAGGCTCAAAACTCATGGCGCTTACAGGTGTAGGAGTTCGTGGTGGCCTACTCATATATTTAGGAGCGGTTGGTCTTATAGGACAAATAACAAAACTGGAAACATGGGCTACCAACGTTGACAATAGCTCGGTATCTTTTGTAGTTATTGGAGTTACCATTATTATCTATGCTTATTTAGCAAGAATTAAGAAGCGGTGGTTAGCCATACCACTATGTTCTGCAATTGCTGGTATTATAGCTTTTTCTATGGGAGTTAACTTCGAATTCTCCACAAAACCAGGATTACCACACATGAATCCTTTATGGTGGTGGGGAGAAAACACTGGTTGGCAATTGGGCTGGCCCGATTTTGGTCATTTTGTTGCGGTTATACCTTTTGCGATTTTAGCAGTAGCTATGTGGTCTCCAGACTATTTAGGACATCGTGTTTTTCAGGAATTAAACTACCCCAAAAAAGCAAAAGATGTTTTGATGGATGTAGATGACACTATGACTGTAGCTTCCATTCGTCAGGTTGTTGGGACCTTTTTAGGAGGAGGCAATATCGCTTCTTCTTGGGGAACGTATATGATACCTGCTGCAATTGCTAAACGCCCCATACCGGGAGGCGCTGTATTAACGGCGCTCTTATGTGTATTGGCTGCTATATTTGGTTACCCTATGGATTTGGCCATGTGGGAACCTGTTTTAAGAGTAGCACTAATTGTCGGTGTCTTTTTACCTCTTTTAGAAGCGGGAATGCAAATGGTACGTGAGCACAACGACTCACTAAGTGCTGGTACTTGTATATTCGCTTGTGCATTTGTAAATCCCGTTTTTGGTTGGGCTTTAACCATGCTTCTTGACAATTTAGGGTTGATTGGTGATAGAGAACGAGCAAAAAAACTTTCGCTAAAAGAAAAGCTGATCATTCCTGGTATCATGTTTTTAGTTTGTATAATATCTTTGGCCCTGGTTGGGCAGCTACCTGGCATACCAGGAATATTCTAAAAAAATATAAGCCGTCTAGTGTAAACTTAGACGGTTTATTTTTTTTATTATACTACTTGAAAAAATAGGGCTTTTTGAGTAGTGCTCAGCTTAATTAAAATCTACTTTAAGGTGTAGAATTAGAAACTTGAAGTAATTTCCCGTTATAATATTTATTCCCGGTAAGTGAAAAATTGAAAATGTACTCTGCCATCTCTAATGCGGTTATTGGTGCCTTATAACCGGGAAAAGCTTCCTCTAACATTTCTGTTTGAACAGCTCCTAATGCTAGAACATTAAACGAAATACCCGTTTCTTTATACTCCTCTGCCAGTAATTCTGTTAATGTAATCACCGCTCCCTTACTAGAGCTGTAGGCCGCCAACCCTGGAAACTTCATGCTACCTTGAACACCTCCCATAGAACTTATGGTAACCACATGACTTTCTTTAGACATGAAAGGTAGACACGTGCGAATCATTTCAGAGACCCCAAAAACATTTGTTTTATAGACGTTTTCAAAGTCTTCCATACTTGTTTCAGTAAAAGGTTTGTTTAATAAAGTCCCTGCATTATTGATTAGAATATCGACTTGTTTAAATTTTAAGCTCAAAAAAGTTTCAACCCTCTTATAATCCAAAGGGTTGCTTAAATCGAAAGGCAAGGTAGAGACACCTTTTAAGCCTAGTTCAAAAACAGGCTTCTCGTTTCTCGATAAAGCTAGTACATTATGACCTTGTTTAGAAAACAGTTTAACAAGTTCGAAACCTATCCCTCTACTGGTTCCTGTAATTAGAATATTTTTACTCATTTTTTAAAAGAATTTCTTTCTCCGTAGTATTGGTCATTCCTTCCATTGCAGGAATTAAGGCCTTAATAAACGTTGTCATATGTTCATAATCCATTTTATCGGCTTCGTCATCAACATGATGATAATACTCGTAGTTAGTAAAATCGAAAGTAGATATGGCGTGTGCAGGAATACCAAATTGCTTATAAAATGGATAATTATCAGATCTTAGAAACAATTGATATGCTTTAGCCTGAGGCAAGAAGCCAATAACATCGAATCCTGCATAGATATTTAATTGTTCTGCTATGTTTGACTTATCATAACCTGTAATGTAACCAAGTGATTCACGCTCTTTCATGGGCACACCAATCATTTCAAAATTAATCATAGTGTACAACTCCAGATTTTCGTTCTTTAAACGCTCTGCTAAATGCTCTGAGCCTTTAAGCCCTATCTCTTCTGCTGAATATAAGGTAAACAACAAACTTCGCTTATTGCTTTTTACCTTAGCAAAATACTTTGCCATTTCCATGACCGCTACCGTACCAGAAGCGTCATCGTTAGCACCATTCGCGATTGAGTCACCATCAACCGCATTGGCCAGACCTATGTGATCATAGTGCGCCCCTAAGATTACAAACTCATTTTTAAGTCTCTTGTCATTTCCTGGAACATAACCAACCACATTATAACCTACTTTATCTTCTAAGTTGAAACTATCTCTGTAAGTTTTAAAATAAGGTTTCACCTTATTCTTCTTGAAAAAATCTTCGATAAATACCGCTGCCTTTTCTATTCCTTTAGAACCCGTATCTCGACCCTCCATTTCATCGGAGGCCAAACGCTCTAAACTTGACTTAATGCTTTCCTTTGAAATCAGATTTTGAGATAACGTTTTTTCAGAATTGTTTTCCTTGCAGGCGGTTAATAATACTAAAAATAAAAGAACAAATACCCTATACATAAAACTAGCCTTTGATAGTTAAAGATAAAAAAACCTGTTTCAAATGAAACAGGCTTTTAAATATATATCTTGAAAAGTATTCAATACGATATTACACCAACATGGTTACAGGGTTTTCAATATACCCTTTAAGTGTTTGAAGGAACTGCGCCCCGGTAGCCCCATCAACTGTTCTGTGATCACATGCCAAAGTCAGTTTCATAGTATTACCTACTACTATCTCTCCTTCTTTTACAACAGGTTTTTGAACAATAGCACCTACAGACAAAATAGCTGAGTTAGGTTGGTTGATAATAGATGTAAAATAATCTATACCAAACATACCTAAGTTAGATACCGTGAATGTACTACCAGACATTTCATCTGGAGTTAGTTTTTTATTTCTTGCTTTACCAGCCAATTCTTTAACCTCAGCACCAATTTGTGGTAAAGATTGCTCATTAGCGAAACGCACTACGGGAACTACTAAACCATCTGGCACTGCAACAGCCACACCAATGTGCACATGATTGTTTAAACGCATTTTATCATCGAACCACTGTGAATTTACTTGAGGATGCTCTTTTAAAGCTAAGGCACAAGCTTTCACAACCATATCGTTAAAAGAAATTTTAGTATCTGGAATAGAATTGAATTGTTTACGGAACGCTATAGCATTATCCATATCGAACTCAACAGCTAAATAATAGTGAGGTGCAGAGAATTTAGATTTCGTTAAAGACCTAGCAATTGCCTTACGCATTTGTGAATTAGGAACATCTTCGAAATCTTCTTGACCAGTTGGAACATATTTACCAACAGCTCCTGCTCCTGAACCTGGAACGAAATTCTCAATATCGAATTTTACGATACGTCCGTTCTCTCCTGTTCCTGTTATGTGAGCTAAGTTGATTCCTTTCTCTTCAGCCATCTTTTTAGCCAATGGAGATACAAATACACGCTCCCCTTTTACTGGCTTTTTTGGCTTAGATTCTTTTTTGGTTTCAGCTTTCGGGTCTTCTGCTTTAGGTGCATCAACGGCCTTTGGTGCTTCTGCTTTAGGAGCTTCAGCTGGAGCAGCAGCCACCTTAAAGTTTGCAGCAACACCAGACACGTCTGTTCCAGCAGGACCTATAATAGCTAACAACTCATCTACTTTCGCAGACTCTCCTTCGTCTAAGCCAATATGAAGCAGAGTTCCTGATTGAAAGGACTCGAACTCCATAGTAGCCTTGTCTGTTTCTATTTCGGCTAAAATATCACCTTCTTCAACTGCATCACCTACTTTCTTAATCCAAAGCGCTACGGTACCCTCTTCCATGGTATCGCTTAAACGTGGCATAGTAACTACTACAACACCTTCTGGTAATTCTTGTGTAGGAGCAGTTTCCTCTTGCTTTTCTTCAACAGCTGGAGTAGCTTCTGTAAAATCTACATCAGATACATCTTCATTGGTTTCTGCTGTTGCTGACGCTACACCTCCACTAAGGATTGCAGAAATATCTTCTCCTTCTTCACCTATAATGGCTAAAAGCTCGTCTACTTTTGTAGTTTCTCCTTCTTGAACACCTATATGAAGTAGTGTGCCTTCGTTAAAAGACTCAAACTCCATTGTGGCTTTATCTGTTTCAATTTCGGCTAAAATATCACCTTCTTCTACCTTATCTCCTACTTTTTTTAACCAACTCGCTACGGTACCTTCTTCCATGGTATCGCTTAAACGCGGCATATTTACTACTATTGCCATAGCTTATAATTTGTGTTGTATAAATGGATAATCGTCTTGTTCGTACACCATATCATATAATTGTTGTACTTCTGGGAATGGAGATTCTTCTGCAAATTTTTCGCATTCCAAAACTCTATCCTTAACACGTTTATCGATTACTTTTATTTCTTCTTCGGTTGCATATTTCTTTTCAAGAATAATGTCCTTTACTTGAGTAATAGGATCTATTTTCTTGTATTCTTCAACCTCATCTTTAGTTCTATAATGCTGAGCATCACTCATAGAGTGTCCTCTGTATCGGTAAGTCTTCAATTCTAAGAATGTTGGTCCTCCACCTTTTCTAGCTCTTTGAATTGCTTCATCGAACGCTTCTGCAACTTTTACAGGATTCATACCATCTACAGGAGCAGAAGGCATTTCGTAACCTAAACCTAACTTCCAAATATCGTCATGGTTAGCTGTTCTTTCTACCGACGTACCCATAGCATAACCATTGTTTTCACAAACAAAAACTACAGGTATATTCCAAAGCATTGCTAGGTTGAATGTTTCATGAAGTGAACCTTGTCTCGCCGCACCATCACCAAAGCAACATAAAGTCACAGCATCACTTCCGTGGTACTTATCACCAAATGCAATACCAGCCCCTAAAGGAATTTGCCCTCCAACGATACCGTGTCCTCCATAGAAACGATGTTCTTTAGAAAAGATGTGCATAGAGCCACCCATACCCTTAGAAGTACCTGTTGCTTTACCATACAACTCGGCCATAACGCGTCTAGGATCTTCTCCCATACCTATTGGCTGAACGTGATTCCTGTAAGCAGTAATCATTTTGTCTTTGGTCAAATCCATAGCATGTAAAGCACCAGCTAATACAGCCTCTTGACCGTTATATAAATGTAGAAATCCTCTAACTTTTTGTTGTATATAAACTGCTGCTAGTTTGTCTTCAAACTTTCTCCAGAACAGCATGTCCTCATACCATTTAAGATATGTTTCTTTAGTGATTTTTTGCATCGACTAATATATGGTTTTAATTATGCAGGATACAAAAGTAACACATTGTGTTTTATTGCAAAAACCTAATCTTAGGAAAGTCAAAAAAAATGTCAAAAAAAAGGCTCTAAACTTTGTCTATTGCTTATTTGTTAATTTTTTACGATTTATTGTATTAGATTCAAAATTCACCTTAACAGTAGGGTGATTACAATACAGATTTATCAAAAATAAGCGGTAGCAAATTGGCTAAAGAATTTGACTTGACCACTTTGCCTTTAAGCCCCATAAAATATATCTCGATAGGAGATTCTTGTTTTATCTCATATTCAGCTATGGCTTGTCTACAAGCTCCACAAGGAGGCACAGGTTGTTCTGTTAATTTGTTCTCTGAGCCAGCAATAATAGCCATTCTAAGGACCTTGGAATTTGGATATTGTGCACCTGCGTAGTATATCGCCGTTCGCTCGGCACATAAACCTGAAGGATAGGAAGCATTTTCTTGATTACTACCTGTTATAATTTCATCATTATCCAGAAGCAAGGCAGCACCAACTTTAAAATTAGAATATGGAGCATAGGCTTTTTCTCGTGCCTCTTTGGCTTTATTCATCAAATGGACAACATCTTGGGAAAGGGACTCTAGCCCATCGTAAACAAAAACGGTAGATTCTATTTTTATTTCCTTCATTCTTTTAATGCCCTTGAAAACTCTATTAGACAAAAAAACTATTGCCAAAGACAATAGTTTTCATTAAGCTGTTATTTATTTTTTTAATACTCATAATACTCACCCTCACCAATATTGAAGGTTAGGGAAAAACGCAACGTGTTCTCTAACGGACTCTGTACTTGGGACGCTGAGAACAAATATGATAAATCGATATTCACAACATTTGCCTTAAACCCTGCTCCCAAGGCTAAAAACTTCCTTGCTCCTTTGTCTTCACTTTCATTAAAATACCCAGCTCTAAAAGCAAAAGAGTCTTGATATAAATATTCAGCTCCTAAGGCCCAAGTGAATTCTTTTAGCTCTTCACTAAAACCATCAGGCGCATCTCCAAAGGACTGAAACATCCCACTTAAAAAGCTAACATCTGGATCTTTACCCTCTACGATAATTGTAGGTTCATCGGAATCTTGATTCCCATCTCCATCATTATCAATAAAACCTAAAACCGGAGGAGTAGGCACCAATAGTTTAGTCACTTCTGCCGTAACAGAAACCTTGTTATAATCATCAAATATAAAATCGAAACCTCCACCTAAACGTAAATTTGTGGGCTGAAAATTTTCTTGGCCTGCATCGTCATATTTAAAAGTTGGACCAATGTTTTGAATAGCAAAACCTGCACGCCACCTTCCGTTAAAGTCTGAATAGGCTTGTTCCTCTCCTTGATAGTACCCCGAAATATCAACTCCAAAAGTACTTGCAGCCGATATGTCTCCATCTACTCCTGTAAGCCTTAAATCAGACCTTAGATAACGCATGGCTACAGACATTCCAAACTGATCACTTAAACGTAAAGCATAAGAGGCATCTAGAGTTAACTCATTCGGTCTTTGAATTAAGGGTGAAGCAAATTCATCGGCAACAAACTCTATATCTCCGAGCGAGAAGTATTTTAAACTTACTGCGAATGCACTTTTCTCGTCTAGTCTATTAAAATAGGTTACGTTTCCTAGGAATATGTCATTAACCAATTTACTCAAATAAGGTGTGTAACTAACCCCAATACCAGATTTTGCTTCAGAAAACACATACTTTGCAGAATTCCATTGTTGTGAAAATGCGTCTACCGATGTTGCTACACCAATATCACCCATACCTGCCGCTCTGGCATCTGGAGCAATTAATAAAAATGGTACTCCTGTTGTGATTACACGTTTATCTTGATTAGGTAATATCACGGTTTCTTGGGCAGAAACCTTTAGTATAAAGGCTAGTGCTAAGACTAGAAATATTCGATTCTTCATGAAAATGTTTTTATTTAACAAATATAATTCTTTATTAGAGTATGACAAGTTTCTCTATTTTTTCTACTTTTTTATTCGATAAGCTGGAGCGTACCGTGAGTTTATAGACATATACACCTTTCCCTATTTTATCACCAAAATCATCTCTTCCATCCCAAACTAAATCCCTTGACAAGGAACTCGTTGTTTTGAATCCTCCAGAGGTTTGCCCATTTATCGTTTTGATAAGTTTACCTGATACTGTAAATATTTGTATTGAAACGTCTAAAGGCTCTGAACTATTGTGGTTGAACCAAAATTCTGTATAATCTACAAACGGATTGGGATAATTCAACACATTATTGATGACAAGTTCTTGATTTTGATTATGGACTACAAATTGAATTTCAGAAGTAGAGGAGTTATTATAAACATCCCATGCTCTCATTGACAACGTATGTAATCCAGGCTCAATATTCCTAAGGGGAAAACTTACCACACCTTTGGTATAGTCATCAACTTCTGCCTGGTAGTAATCATTCAAAACAATTGGATTGGTTTCATCACCATCAATAATAGCTAAAATATCATGCCCCACTCCACTAGATGTATTGATACCATTAGCATCTTCGAGCTTCGCCAACAACGTTGGTGATTCGTTGGTGATACCTCCCGACACAAAATTTTCGTCATTCATAAACAGATTAATGACAGGCCCTATGTTATCCTCTTCTGCATTATCATTAATCCCACCAATTCTTAACGTATTTAAACTAGCACCCGATTGGTTCTCTGATAAATCATCGTTTTGAGCATAAAAACTTATTTTTCCGAGTCCAACCGGAATACCGATATCTTTTGGCACTACAAATTCGAACTCAAAATCTCCATCGACCACAGATGCCTGACCTCTAAAAACAACCTCACCTAAAGTTCTAAAGTCTAACTTCACCACATTTCCACCAACACTAACACCATCATTGGCCAATGTTTGCCTCTCTAAAAATTTATCATATATAGTCGCCGAGAGCACACCGCTATAGTTATTTAATTTATTGCCAGAAAGATCTGCAACCTCACCTGTTAACTTCACTTTACTTAAAGCTTTTAACGTATCGGTAGACTGACCAATTGGGACATCATTAAGTCTTGTTAAGCGTATGTTAGGCTCAGGGAAGGCTAACTTCATTGCTGGATCACCAATAAAGAACACCAAACGTTTTTGAGGATTATTGGCAACAATAGGGTCGTTCTTAGCCAACCTCAAAGCCTCTGCCATTGAAGGGTATTCAAAATCTGAAAAATTATCGTTGTCGCTGTATGAAAAAAGATATTGCCCAAACTCTCTATTGAAATCTACCCCAAAATTAACAAAGACTTGTCTTGTTGTGGTTATGAGCGCTATTGCTCCTGCCTGTTTGTTCCAATACGTAAATTCTCCTGCAGTTTCCCTAAATGGATTATCGAAGCGTGTAAACTCACAGGTCACAGTTACAAAACAGTTGAGTTTGCAAAAATTCCGTAAACCATTAATATCGGTCTTAAGAAAAATTCTTTCAGCTGCTAGACCATCCTCTCCTCCATGTCCAAAGTAGTTAACCACCAAAGCACCACTATCTATGGCGTTGACTATTTCATTTGTAACCTCGGGATACCTATCTCCTCCTGCAGAGGTTTCTTGTTCAAAGGCATCAGAGTGTATCTTTTTCACATTGATAAAGGACTTTTCTTGTTCTACCCTATTACCAATTTCATCGGTAGTCTCCTGAAGACCTATGGGTATTTCGTTATCAGGGTCATCAGAAACAACTACAAAATTATTTCTCCAACTACCAAAGGATTCTTTGGAGTAATACGATTCTATTTTATCTACTAGTTCATTAGCTCTTTGAGGTGTATCGGCTAAAATTCTTCCAACTGCAATATCTAGCCTATCACTCGTTCGCATAGTCCCTTCATTTTCGTCCATCATACCATAGAAGTCATCAGACACAAAAGATGCAGCGAAGTTAAAACTATTATAGGAGTGCCAGGAAGGCACAATATTGGTGTTATTGGGAACGCGATTTTTGTAATCAAAAGAGCCATCACCAAATAAACAAAGATATTTTATCCTATTCTCAGGGCTACTCGCATTATCATATACATATTTAACCAAATTCCTTATTGCTCCTATATCCTGATTCCCAGTACTGAATTCATTATAAATTTCATCTAAACCCAGAACTTTCACATTTAAATCATACTGTTTTCTATTAATTGATGCTAAACGATTTGCTTGATTCAACATATTATTAGGCGCCACTATCAAATAATCTATATCACCAAATCCACCTTCTTCATCTTGAAAAATAGTGCCTTTTATATTTTGATTGGCTAAAGTTGTCTTCGAATCGAATTTAGGTGAATAAAAATCCTGAGGTGTTACCGCAACAAAAGTTTTAAGACTTCCTAATTCTGAAGTGAAATTAATTTCGCTGTTTGATTCACTATTAATGAAACTTGCAACATTATATATGTCTGTGACATCCCAAATTTCTGACACATCGGCGGTATTAGAAATATTATACTGCCCAATACCAGACGCTGTTACAACATTATTATTACTAAACTGAAACTGAGTACCACTAAAACGAAGTGCCCGCTCTACCTCTATGGATATGTAATCCAAGTACCCTATTGCACTTGGGTTCCCATTGTTATTGTAATTGAGGGTTATTTCCACTTTGGGGTTGTTAATTTGGATATCCCTATTTAAAAAAGCCTCTCCTCCAACGGTTAAATTTGTTGCACCAAACAATGTCAAATCGGCTATATTAGAACCATTAACAGACACTCCCACAGAACTGTTTGTAGATGAGGCAGCAGCAAAATACACCTTCAATCTTGCTGGTTGTGAAACTACGAGATCTGGGAAATTAAACTCGAACGTCTTAGTGTTATCCACATCAAATAAATCACCGAACCAGCGCCTTCCCAAGGAAGCTATGTTGTGTACATCTAATTCATGATATTTGTAATCATGAAATGTATCTATGTTTGAATCTATATTTCCTTGCGGCTGAGAAAAAGGTTGTATTCGCTTACCGGCACCTGAACTTACGTTAATAAAATAATATGTTCTATCTGTATATGCATTTATGTGCGTATTACTCTCTGCAGTAAAACCTTTTGGCCCACGACCATAGAACATTATATAATCGTCATTATCAAAAACACCATCTTCCTCTCCAATAAATTTTATGGCATTTTCCACAACATCAAAGGGATAAGGTTCCGAATTGGAATAAGGAATCATAGCTCCTCCATTACCATAAAGCTTTATAGTTCTTGGATCTACATTATTCACATTGACACCTAGTCTTTGTAAAAAACTCTTAGTTAATTTAAAAACACCCGTAGTATCAATGTAAAACCTATACCAGTTTCCAGAACTCAACACCGAATTAGAAACTACTTTAGAGGTCTTGAAATTTCTACTAGATTTTACACCCTTACCAGTTTTATTGGTAGTATATCTAATTTCAAAAGATTCAAGTTTTTTGTAAGCGCCATTAGAATCTTTGATAAATGGTGAAGTTTGAAAAAAAGCATATAACTTACTTCTTGTTTTCGAATTGGTTAGACTGTAGTTAAATTTATTGGGTATTTTAGAAGTATCTAAATCGAATAATTCAGTTTTCGAAATTGGAGTATAAACTATATTTTCGACCCGAACGCTACTTTCATTAATTGGTCCTACTACTTCCCATTGATCTACAAAAAGTAAGCCTTTTTCTGGAGTACAAACACCATATTGACCATCTAGTCCCGGAAATTTTAATTTTAGCTTTCCTGAGACCATAACTCTTGGCTCACCCCATTGTAGCTTGTAAGATTTTTGCTGAGAAAAACCAACAAATGTCGTGATTAAGCAAAGTAGCAATATTTTCTTTTTCATCAATACAGTAACGCCTCGAACTATCTGTATATTATAGTTTAAAGGGCAATTTTTCATATGCTCACAAAAATACAATAATAAATTAGTAAAACATACGTTATTACTTCACAAATAATAGGTTGAAAACCGCAAAATCATCGATAAAAAGCATCAAAAACAAGTTGAAATACACATTTTTTTGGTTAAAATGCAAAAAATAGCTTGCGTTATTGGGTTAAATTCTTATATTGCAGCTCCAAAATATTATTAGCTTACTTAAACTTATGTATATGAAAAAAGTAGTAGTATTCAAGATTTTGTTAGTTTCTGCACTAACAATTACTACAACTAGTTGTAAAAAATCTTCGAGTTCAAAAAATACTTCAAGAGCTACCGGATGGCAAATAAATTCCAGAGAAGGTGGCTTTCAGTACAATACTAACTTCAGTGAACAAGAAACCTCTCCTGGGCTTGTTTTCATTGAAGGAGGAACTTACACTAAAGGTAGAGTTCAGGATGATGTTATGCATGATTGGAACAATAGCCCAACACAGCAGCATGTACAATCTTTTTACATGGATGAAACTGAGGTTACCAATTTAATGTATGTTGAGTACCTAGATTATATGAAAAAATTATACCCACCTTCTGAAGATGGTTATCAAAACATATACACAGGTTGTCTCCCTGACACGCTTGTTTGGAGAAATCGTTTAGGTTACAACGAGGTTATGACAGAAAACTATCTGCGTCACCCAGCATATGCAGAATATCCTGTTGTTGGTGTTAGCTGGATACAAGCCACCGAATTTGCTAAATGGCGTACAGATAGAGTTGCGGAATTAAGCCTACAAAGAGAAGGCTTCAGAACCATAGACCCCAACAATACCGACCCAGACAGTAACTTTACGGTTAACAGATATGCACACGACCCAAGTTCTCTTGACAACAGCGATATTGAAGATGGAAGAGGTAGAACAAGAAGAAACACAAGAGTTGATGCCGACGGAAATGAAATAAATGTTTATGCTACTAAAGAATCTGGTATCATTGGCCCAAAGTATAGACTTCCCACAGAAACAGAGTGGGAATACGCTGCTTTAGGTTTAAGTGAATTAAGAAGCTATAATTTATACAGAGGTAGAAAAAAATACCCATGGGATGGTCAATACACACGTAACGGAAGCAGAAAGTATCGTGGAGACCAGTTGGCCAACTTCAAACAAGGAAAAGGTGATTATGGCGGAATCGCAGGATGGTCTGACGATGGTGCTGATATCACAAATGCTGTAAAATCTTACGCACCAAACGACTATGGTTTATATGATATGGCAGGAAATGTAGCAGAATGGGTAGCTGATGTATACAGACCTATTGTTGACGATGAATTTAATGACTTTAATTACTACCGTGGAAATGTTTACACCAAAAATGCTATCAACGATGACGGTTCTGTTAAAGTTGTAACTGTTGACGAGATTGTTTACGACACACTTTCTAACGGAAAAATAGTTGCCAGAAATTTACCTGGAGAAATTGCTCAAGTTCCAGTTGATGAAAACGAAACCTATCTTCGTACAAACTTTGATAGAAGTAACGAAATCAACTTTAGGGATGGTGATAGACGTTCATCACGTTACTACGAAAGCTTTAACGAAGAAGAAGGAGAAGACGGAACTAGCGGTTCTGCAACAAGAAAAATGTACAACTCTCCTAAACACACAATTACCAGAGATGAAGATGGTAATATTGTTAGAGAGTATGACAAGGACAATAACAGAACGTCTTTAATAAACGACAAAGTAAGAGTTTATAAAGGTGGCTCTTGGAAAGATAGAGAATACTGGCTAGACCCAGCTCAAAGACGCTATTTCCCACAAGATATGGCAACAGACTACATTGGGTTTAGATGTGCGATGTCTCGTGTTGGCTCTAAGAGTAAAGCTAAAAATAAAACCAAGAACTAGTTAATCGTTCTTCCTAATGATACAAATTAAAAGTCCTAGCTAGATGTTAGGACTTTTTTAATACATTTAACCGAAAACTCTTTTACATTAAACACATTGAATACAGAACAATTACATCAGCTTTTTTTAACATGTCGCACAGCTTGTACAGATACACGAAAAATCCAAGCAAACGATATGTTTTTCGCCTTAAAAGGTGATAATTTTAACGGTAATACGTATGCTGCTCAAGCTATTGAGAAGGGTGCTAAATATGCTATTGTTGATGAAGAAGAATTTGTAACTCAAGAAAATATTATTCTATGCGATAATGTTCTGGACTCACTCCAAAAACTCGCCTCTTTTCACAGAGTTTATTTAAAGACTCCCATTATTGCTCTTACTGGCAGTAATGGCAAAACTACTACCAAAGAACTCATTAATGCTGTACTATCCCAAAAATTCAAAACTACTGCCACAATTGGTAATTTAAACAATCATATTGGCGTGCCTTTAACATTACTTTCTATGAATAAAGAAACAGAAATTGGCATAGTTGAAATGGGAGCAAACCATCAAAAGGAAATAGAATTTCTATGTAATATTGCTAAGCCAGATTATGGACTCATCACCAACTTCGGGAAAGCCCACTTAGAGGGTTTTGGTGGTGTTGAAGGTGTTATAAAAGGAAAAAGCGAAATGTACGGCCATATTATAGCAAACGATAAACTGTTGTTCGTTAATGCTGAAGACAAAATTCAATTAGAAAAATCTCAACATGGCAATAAGTTCACCTTTGGAAAAGACAACCAGGATGTAAACATCGAAATATCAAGCACCAATCCGTTTGTAAACTTGACTTACCACAATCTACAAATAAAAAGTCAATTAATCGGCGATTACAATTTTACAAATATTGCTTTCGCTATTAGTATTGGCAATTATTTTAAAGTTGAAGACACAACAATTAAATCGGCCATAGAGAATTATATCCCCAGCAATAACAGATCGCAAATTATAGAAAAAGAGAATATTAAAATCATTTTAGACGCTTATAATGCTAATCCAACAAGCATGAAAGCAGCACTTTCTACTTTTGAAAAGTATTCAGGAAAAAAAGTTGCTGTTTTAGGAGATATGTTTGAGCTGGGCTCAGATTCTGAAACTGAACACCAAACTATTGTTGATTTAGCCTGTAGTCTCAACATAGACAACTTATTTTTTATTGGTGAGAACTTTTTTAATTCTGATTTAAAATCAAATAAGGCCAGTAAGTTTAAGTCTTTTGAAGATTTTGCTTCACAGATAAAATCGTTAAACTTAAACAAGAATACCATATTAATCAAAGGGTCAAGAGGCATGGCCCTGGAAAGAACACTGTACATATTATAAAAAAAGAAAGTGCCACAAAGCAAAAGCTTAAAAGTGACACTTCTTGTAAGTTCTCCCTAAGAACTAATTAATAGCAGTATAAAGGTCTTGAATTAATAAAAAATGAGCAATACTCAATTTGAGTATTTTAAACTTAAAATAAATTAAATGATAGTTCCGTGTGTTTTTATGTGGGCCATAAGCTCACCTGTTGAAGATAATTGAAGTTTCCTCAATATATTTCTTCTGTGTGTATCTACTGTATGAGAACTAATATTGAGTAGCTCTCCTATTTCTTTACTCGACTTATTCAACAATAATAGTCTGATAACATCTCGCTCTCTGTTACTTACACCTTCAGTTAACAATTTCTGAGAGAAATTATTAAAATATTTAGTTTCATATTCGCCGTTGTCATTTAAGAGTTTTGCTGAAGCCGTAACATCAAGTTTGACGTTAGAATCTAGTACAGTGTAATGTGCTAAACCAATGATTGGTTTTGAGTCGGCATCTAAGCCTAGAGGAGTTGTATTTTGAATAATATTAAGGTACTTGTCTTGAGCATTTTTAAAACGATAGTTCCATGTATAACTCATTTTAACTCTATCATTCTGTGAAATGGAGTCCATTGTAAAACGCATCAAATCATTCAAAGCTGCCAACCATGGCTCAATATCATCAGGATGAATTCTACCCCAAAAATAGCGCATTCCCCCATTTAGTAATTCTTTTTTATCAATACCTAAACAAGACCCCATGTTTTTACTAACATACTCAAAAGAGAGTTCTTGGGTATTAGTAATACAAAAAAAGGTAGAATTATAAGGCCAGTAAGCATCTAGTTCTATTATTTTCTGAATATGCTTCTCGAGAGAGGGGTTATCGTAAGATTTAAATATATCTTGATAGACTAGTTTTATATCTTTTATGATCATCTTTTTCAATACAATTCAACATAAAATTAAGAAAAAGGAATTAAAAAGTTACTCTTGGAGCAAATATAAAACTGACGGTAAATAAAAAATCCGACTTGAAATTCAAATCGGATTTTAACTGTTGTGGGCGCGAAGGGATTCGAACCCCTGACCCCTTGGGTGTAAACCAAGTGCTCTGAACCAACTGAGCTACGCGCCCTTATTAGGCTTTACAATCATCACTCTGATTGCGGATGCAAATATAACCTAGTTTTTAATATTGCAAAAACTTTTTTAAATAAAATTTAAATTATTTCAGCGACTACAAAAGTACTCCCTCCTACAAAAACAAAATCTGCAGAAGACACATTCTGCAATGCATTTTTATAAGCCTCGTTTACAGAGCCGTATGCATCACCTCGTAACCCATTATCATTAAAAAACCGTTTTAACTCTTTAGCCGGTAGCCCCCTAGATATCTCAGGTTTACAGAAATAATAAACAGCTTGTTTAGGTAATATGTCTATTATTGAATCGAGATCTTTATCATTAACTACACCAAAAACAATATGAAGCGTTTTAAACGTTTCTTTTTTTATTTGCTCCATAACATAAGTCAACCCTTCTCGGTTATGACCTGTATCACAAACTACTTTAGGGTTTTCCTTTATAACTTGCCAACGCCCTAGCAACCCTGTGTTTTTTGTAACATTGAGTAGACCACTTTTCAGACATTCTTCGGGAATAGCCCACCCTTTAAAAGTTAATTCTTTTATGGCCTGTATGGCTGTTTTTATATTTTTGAATTGATAAGACCCTTTCAAATCACTTTCCAATACAAGCTCAACTTCATTATCAGCAAATGTGATATTAGAGTTATTTTGCGCTGCTATTGTCTTGAAAACATCTTTTGTTTCATTCTGTGTCTCCCCAATAACGACTGGAACCTGAGGTTTTATTATACCTGCCTTTTCACCAGCAATCTTTTTAAGTGTATTCCCTAAAAACTGAGTGTGATCTAGCCCTATATTAGTTATAACGGAGAGCTCTGGAGTTATTACATTAGTGGAATCTAATCGTCCTCCCAATCCAACTTCAACAACAGCAATATCGACTTTCTGCTTTGAGAAATATTCGAAAGCCATTCCAACGGTCATTTCAAAAAAAGATAATTGATTTTTTTCGAAAAACCCTTTATTCCGCTTAACAAAGCCCATGACAAATTGTTTGTTTACAACTTGTCCGTTAATTTTAATTCGTTCCCTAAAATCTTTTAAGTGTGGTGATGTGTATAATCCAACCTTATAACCAGCTTCTTGTAAAATCGAAGCCAACATGTGGCTGGTGGACCCTTTGCCGTTAGTCCCAGCAACATGAACAGACTTGAAATTTAAATGCGGATTATTTAAATGCTCAACAAGTAAATACGTATTACTTAAATCGGCCTTATATGCTGATTTTCCCTGACGCTGATACATAGGAAGTTGTGCAAACAACCAATTAAGAGTATCTTGATAGGTCATTCTATTGCCCTAATTTAAAATTAACCGTAACAAAACCTATCTGTCTTGCCGGTGCCTTAGAATCAGGTCGCCATTTATGCGATTCGGCTATTTTTTTAGCAGGATCAAGTAGACACTGAGCTGTATTTGTGGTTCCTTTAACACCAGGTGTTGCCTTAATGACATTACCATTTCTATCTACTTCAATTCTAACTACAACTCTACCAGATTGATTACAGTCTTGCTTTAGTATTTTAAATGTAGCGCTACCCCTTCCATTTAATCCATAGCCAATACCTCCACTTCCAGAACCCGGGTCTCCAAAATAACTAGGCGCATAAGGGTTTCCATCTAATTGTCCCTTGTCACCAGGACTATTATCATTGCCTTCGCCACCGGTTTCAGACCCTTCAGATTTATTTATACCCCCGAATAAGGCATCTATTTTTTTCTTCTTTTCCTCTTTCTCCCGCTCCTCTTTAGCCATACGCTCAGCTTCAGCCTTAGCTTTTGCTTCTGCTATAGCTTTGGCCTTGGCTTCAGCCTCCTTTTGTTTTTTAATAGCAATAGCCGCTTCATCTTCTTGAGTTAACACCTCTTCTTTCACCTCTTCGGCTTTAGCAGGCTGGGATTCTACAGCTTGGTCTTGAGGTTTCTGTTCTATTTGTTTAGGTTCTGATTTTATGGGTTCTTTGGGTTGAACTCTCCCCTGTCCTGTGTTGGAAGTACCAAAATTAACGGCTACACCATATTCTTCGGGCGGATCCATATACTGGGGACCTAACACGAAAATCATTAACAACAAAATCAAAGTAATCAGGAAGGTGATTTTCGCTGAATCTTTTTCATGCTTTGTTTTTAAATATTTCATGTGTATTGATTTGGTATCTTGAGATTAGATGCTATCTCGATGATTTTACTGCCAAAGTAGATTTTATTTTATTCCTGTTGGCAATGTCCATAATATAAACTACATGTTTCATCTCCACATCCCTATCAGACCTTATAGTAATCGAAGATGTACTACTACCCTGCATAGCCGTTAAAATAGCATTTTCTAACTGACTTTTGGGCACCATCTTCATATCAACGAAGTATTGATGCTTCTTATTAACACTAACAGATATATTTTTAACCTGTGTAGTTTTGCTGGAAGATTTAGGTAATAATAAATCAATAGCTTCAGCAGAAACTAATGTGGAAGCAATCATAAAAAAAATCAAAAGCAGAAATACAATATCCGTCATAGACGACATATTGAACTCTGGCGTTACTTTATTTCTTCCTCTAAAATTCATATTAAGTAGGCTCGTTTAAGTGATCCAAAAACTCTAACGAATTAGCCTCCATTTGGTAAACCACTTTATCTGTTCTAACGACCAAATGGTTGTAAGCTATGTAGGCCACAATACCTACAATTAAACCACCTACCGTGGTTGTCATTGCGGTATACAAGCCGCCTGCTAATACATCCATTTGAATAGAGCCTCCTGCATTGGCCAACTCGAATATTGCCAATATCATACCAACAACCGTACCAAGGAAACCAATCATTGGCGCTGCACCAGATATTGTTGCAAGAATACTAACATTCTTTTCTAAACCATAAATCTCTAACCTACCTGCATTTTCAATAGCTGTATTAATATCGGCTAAAGGTTTACCTATTCTCGTAATGCCTTTTCCTATTAATCTAGATACTGGTGAATTGACTTGAGCACACAACATTTGAGCCGAATCTATCTTACCGTTACTTACATGATCTTTGATTTGATTCATGAAATTCGCATCTACTTTCGAAGCAGCCTTTATTGCAAATAACCTTTCAAAATAGATGTAAATAGCAAAGACCAATAATAGAAACAATATGGCTATAATAACCTGACCAGCAACACCGCCGCTAGTTATAAGCTCAATTATTGAAAGTGTTTTTTCTACAGATTCTCCTTCAGAAAGCGCTTCAGTTGCTTCTTGAGTATTTTGTAAAATCATAAATTTATTTTTGCTTTATTAACTAACGAAAGTATAAAGATAAAATTATACTAGAATTAATTTAACCATTAAATAGCCTAATCCTCCTAGCACAATAGTGTAAGGCAAAGCCATTTTCACCATTTTACCGTAAGAAAGATTAATTAAAGGTGCTAACGAAGAGGTTAATAAGAACAAGAAAGCGGCTTGTCCATTAGGTGTTGCTACACTAGGTAAATTAGTTCCCGTGTTAATCGCTATAGCTAATTTCTCAAAATGCGCTCTGTCTATAGCCCCACTCTTAAAGGCTTCTTGTACTTCACCAATATAAACTGTGGCTACAAAAACATTGTCACTTATTGCTGAAAGCACCCCATTAGCCAAATAAAACAAACCAGGTTGTGTGTCAGGACTTTGCTCCAAGGCCCAGTGAATAATTGGACTAAACAAGTGCTGATCATGAATCATGGCTACTATAACAAAGAAAACCACTAAAAGCCCCGTAAACGGTAATGCTTCCTCAAAAGCATGACCTAATCTATGTTCCTCGATAATACCCATAAATGCTGTTTGGACTATTATAAGAGCCAAACCAATAAAACCTACTGGTGCTACATGAAGTGCCAAACCGGCAATTAATAAAATTGCTGCTACCGCTTGAACAATCAATCCATACTTCTCCTTATCTGATCTTTTAGCATCTTCTTCTAAAGTATAGTTTTCTATTATCTTAGCAGCTACTTCAGGTAATTTAGCGCCAAAGCCGAACGAACCTGTTAACTCTAACACTACTGTAGTTAGCATTCCTGCTACTAAAACCGGCAGGGTTATCGGTGCCATTTGCAAGAAGAATTGAATAAAATCCCAACCCATTCTTTCACCAATCAGTAAGTTTTGTGGTTCTCCCACCAAAGTACATACGCCACCTAAGGCCGTCCCTACAACACCATGCATTATTAAACTTCTCAAGAAACTACGGAACTGCTCCAAAGTTTCTCCGCTTAATTCTTTTCTATCAACAACACCACTCTTATCATAATCGGAATCTCCAGAATGGATTTTATGATAAACACCATAAAAACCAACTGCAACACTAATTAGAACGGCTGTTACTGTTAAAGCATCTAAAAAGGCTGATAATATCGCAGACAGAAAGACAAACAGTAAAGACAAAACCATTTTCGACTTTATTTTTGTGAACACTTTACTAAAAATGAACATGAGTAGCGGTTTCATAAAGAAAATACCTGCTACCATAAACACCAATAATAAGACCACCTCTAGGTTTTGATCTACTTCATGGTAAGCATTATGAGGTGTTGTCAATCCCAAAGCCATTACTTCTATAGCTAATAAACCTCCAGACTGAAGTGGATAACATTTTAACGCCATCGCCAATGTGAAGATAAATTCCCCTATGAACAACCAAGATGTTACCGTTTTACCTAAAAGGAAAAAAGAAAAGATATTGAAAATTAAAAACCCAACTATTGTTAGTTTGAACCATTTGGGACTATTCCCCAAGAAATACTTTAACATGAAATTTGTTTTAGATAAGTTGATTTAATGCAATTTCGAAAGCTGTAGCGCTCAAACCTGTTTTCGATTGGTTTTCACGATGTACTTTTTCAATTGCTTTTTTTATTGTTTTTGATATATCGTTAAAAATGGCTTCGTCCGTCATTTGCACTTTACGTTCCATAAAATATGCAAATACCCTTGCTATACCACAATTTGAAATAAAATCCGGAATGAGACTAACACGCCCATCGGTATGTTCCATGATAGGACCAAAGAAAATTTCCTTATCTGCAAAAGGCACATTTGCCCCGCAAGAAATCACTTCTAATCCACTATCAATCATTGTGTTGATTTGATTTAGGGTTATTAAACGTGAGGCCGCACATGGTGCGAAAATCTCAGCATTTATTTTCCATATCATCTCATTAGCCTCCTCAAACGGAATTCTATTTTCAGCTGCTAATGTATTACCCTTTTTGGATAGAAAAAAATGACTTATATCATCAAAAGAAAAACCAGCTTCATTTATTAGGCCTCCTGTAGAATCTATTATTCCAACAACTTTTACTCCCATTTGGGATAAATAATATGCGGCGGCGGCACCAACATTTCCGAACCCCTGAACAACAGCTCTTTTTCCACTTACACGCCCACCATAAACTGAATAATAATGTCTTACAGATTCTGCGACACCGAATCCCGTAGCCATATCGGCTAAAGTATACTTCCTGGAAACGTCTGGTGTGTAGCTTGGGTTTTCAATAACTTTAACAACCCCTTGCCTTAATTGTCCTATTCTATTGATTTTATCAGCTTCCGAAGGTTTAAAATGCCCGTTAAAAACACCCTCTTGAGGGTGCCAAACCCCTGATTCTTCTGTTATTGGAATGACCTCATTAGTTTCACTTACGTTCATATCGCCCCCAGTTCCATAATAACTTTTCAGTAATGGGGAAACAACAGCATACCAACGCTTTAAAACTCCTTTTTTTCTTGAATCTTGAGGATTGAAGTTAATACCAGACTTGGCTCCTCCTATAGCAGGACCAGAAACGGTAAATTTAATTTCCATTGTTTTAGCCAAAGATAACACCTCATTCATATCTAACCCCTTTCGCATTCGTGTACCACCACCTGCAGCTCCGCCCCTTAAAGAGTTTATCACCACCCATCCTTCTGCATCTGTTTTGGAATCTTTCCAATGAAAAACTATTTCTGGTTCTTTATTCTCGTATCGTTTTAATAATTCTTTCACATCTTTAAATTTTACATAAAATGATTTTCAACTTTGCACTCATGCACTTATTCCTAATACTTATCGTCCTAGAATAGCTATAGCTGAGTCATTTTATAAAAATGTTAGAATTACCTGAGTAACAAATATAAAAAACTAAAAGTCTTAAATATTAATTTTAAATTAATTTTATGGCATATAAACTTTACCCGAACTATGGCTCTTAGCGGCACCTGTGACGCTTTGTAAACAGTTAATTTCATCCCTAAGTTTTAAAACACCCAAAAAACCAAATATGAGTGCTTCCTTAAATTCAACAATTTCGTTCGAAGGTACTATGATATCATTTCCTGAAAGTTCTCTAATTCGCTCCATTAAAAACAGATGGTAAGCGCCTCCTCCTGTAATCAAAACAGAGCTTTGAGGTTTTCCTGAAATACTATTTGCTATCTGAATTACAATGTGCTCTACAAAGGTTCTGAGAATATTGTGTAGGTTCCTTTCATGTTTATCAATTAAAGGCAATATATTTTCTTGAACCCATTCCAAACCCAGAGACTTGGGAGGTGGTTTTTTATAGAATGCCAATTCATTAAGCGCTTCTAATAAAACGGTATTTACATCTCCCGAAGCGGATAAACTACCTTTATCATCATACTCTAGCCCTATACTCTTAACGTAATGGTTTAAAACTATATTTACAGGACAAATATCATATGCAATACGCTCATTATCAATTTCGGTTGAAATATTCGCGAAGCCCCCTAAGTTGATACAATAGTCATAATCTGAAAAGAGCAACTTATCTCCAATAGGCACCAGAGGCGCTCCCTGACCACCCAATTCTACATCTTGAACTCTAAAATCACAAACTACCAATTGATTTAACAAGGTTGCTAATTTTGGCAGATTCCCAATCTGATAGGTTAGTTTTAAATGCGGCTGATGCAATGCCGTATGACCATGGGAGCATACCGCATCAATATCAACTATGTGGTTATCTTTTATAAAACCATTGATAACCTTGGCTAAATAAGCCGTATAAGCTTCATCAATGTGCTTTAATTCTTCTTTCGTGTTGTTTACCAAGTTACCTAGATCCTGTTTCCAATGTTTATTATAGGACTGATTTTCAACATCATTAATTTTGAAACTCCATTTTTCTTTAAACGAAAAAGTAGCATAAACAAGGTCTATACCGTCGAGTGAAGTCCCTGACATTAGCCCAATAACATTATAGGTCGATTTTATCATATTCACAAAAATAGAGATATCCATTAAAAATATTACAACAAATATTTATATTTGTTGTAATTCCACTAAACAAATAATACGCATCAATTATGAATTTTAAGCTTTCTGAAGAACACATTATGATTAGGGATGCTGCCCGAGAATTTGCTAAAACAGAATTATTACCCGGAGTTATAGAACGTGACAACAAACAAGAATTTCCTGATTCATTAGTTAAAAAAATGGGAGAATTAGGGTTCATGGGCGTTATGGTAGACCCAAAATATGGTGGAAGTGGTATGGATACTATTTCTTATGTATTAATTATGGAAGAGCTTTCTAAAATAGATGCGTCTGCATCTGTAATTGTTTCTGTAAATAATTCCTTGGTATGCTATGGACTAGAAGCCTATGGTACCGAAGCTCAAAAAGAAACATATTTAACACCTCTGGCAAGTGGCGAAAAAATAGGCGCTTTCTGTTTAAGTGAACCTGAAGCCGGTAGTGATGCCACATCACAACGAACTACAGCGATTGACAAAGGAGACTACTATCTACTAAATGGCACCAAAAACTGGATTACCAATGGTGGTCGTGCCGATATTTACCTGGTGATAGCACAAACCGATAAGGAAAAAGGCTCGCACGGCATTAATGCGTTTATAGTCGAAAAAGGCATGAAAGGTTTTGATATTGGGCCAAAAGAAGACAAACTTGGCATTCGTGGTAGTGATACACACACCCTACAATTTAACGACGTAAAGGTGCCCAAAGAGAATAGAATTGGCCCGAATGGTTCTGGGTTTAGATTCGCGATGAAAACCTTATCTGGCGGACGTATTGGTATCGCTGCGCAAGCTTTGGGCATTGCTCAAGGCGCTTATGAATTGGCGTTAAAATACAGTAAGGAACGGAAGGCCTTTGGCACCGAAATTTCCAACCACCAAGCCATTGCTTTTAAATTGGCCGATATGTATACAGAAATTGAAGCCGCCAGACTATTGGTAATGAAAGCAGCCAATGATAAGGACATTGGAAACAACTACGACCGCTCTAGTGCTATGGCTAAACTATATGCTTCTGATGTGGCTATGAAACACACCGTTGAAGCCGTACAAATTCATGGCGGTAATGGGTTTGTGAAAGAATACCATGTAGAACGCCTTATGCGTGATGCCAAAATCACCCAGATTTATGAGGGTACTAGTGAAATTCAAAAGATTGTAATCTCAAGGAGTATTCTGAGAGATTAACGTCATTCTGAGCGAAGTATGAGCGTAAGAATCTTTTAAATAATATTGACAATTTATTCAGGCCTGTTCTTGAACAAAAAGATTGTCACGTCGCTGCTCTCCTCACAATGACGGTTTATTTGGTATATCGCGTCATTCTGAGGGAGGAACGACCGTAAGAATCTGTTAAATAAAAATCCCTAAATTCCAATCATGAACCAATCAAGCGTGTACATCATAACAAACAAAAACAACACGGTTCTATACACAGGTGTCACAAGCAATTTGGTTAAGCGTATGTACGAACATAAATCAAAAGCTTTTAAAGGCTTTGCTACCAAGTATAATTGCGAAAAATTAGTCTATTTTGAAACTTTCGACTCCATTGAAAGTGCCATTACAAGAGAAAAACAGATTAAAAAATATAAACGCTATAAAAAGATTAACCTTATTGAAAAGGAGAACCCAGATTGGAATGATTTGTCTGATGGCTGGTTGTTTTATTTTGGTTAGCGACTTAGACGTCATTCTGAGAGGTATGAGCGTGAGAATCTTTTAAATAATATTGATAATTTTATTCAGGCCTGTTCTTCAATTAAGAGATTGTCACGTCTCTGCGCTCCTCACAATGACGACCTACTTACCACGTTCCGTCATTCTGAGCGAGGAACGAGCGTAAGAATCTGTTTAATAAATTGACTGTTTTTATTAAGACCGGTTCTTTTACAAAAACACTTAATTCCAAAATCACTTTTACTAATTGAAAAGAACAGTTCACTCAATCTCGATTTTCGAAATAATGAAACCAATCTAGTTTTGCCTTTAAATAAACAACTGCAAAACATTTCTCAAAATGGTAAAAAACATCATACTTCTGCTGATAATTTTAACTCCCCTGTCTTACAATCTAAATGAAAAACCAAAAATTGACAATGACTATTTTTTAATTGGAACACTGAGAGATTACATGGGGCGTGAAAAATATAAAGACATTGAAGAACGGGTTGACAAATACTATAAATCGGAAAAGAAACTCTGTAACTCCATTGATTCGATGTTTAAAAACAAGTATACTGACTTAAAATTGAGTTCGCTTAAATACAAGGTTTCAAAACAACGCGTATTTGAATTGCACTCTAAAACACTCTGCAAAAGAATAGAATCATTTTACACTTACGAACCCTCTGGCAGGGGTACTTTTACAGGGGATATGGCTTTTAAAAAGATAAATTTTGATACCATTGCAGATTTACCCAATTTTATAAAAACACATTACGACACCATCTACCAAGGCAATCTGAGACCAGAAAAGTTCAACACAGAAATACAAAAACTTTCTTTTGTAACTGGAGCATATGTAAGGTATGGGTGGAAAAAAGATTCCTTGTACCAAATAAGTGTTGCTAATTCTACAAGTAAGGTTAAGCTATTAGACACTTTGCTAAAGGAGTTAGGATGTGATGATGTGAATTATGAAATGAGAATGGCGATTCCGGCATCTCATAAAGTTAGTTTTAAGCCAACAAACCAATTAAAAGCCTACTTTAAAGCATACAAGCCATTAAAATAAAAAACAGACTAGCAAACATCTAACTTATCTTTTTTGTTAGGATACTTGTACTAAAAGATTGTAACATCGTCACCCTTTTATAATGAATAACTATTTGCTATGCTTTGTTATTCTGAACTCGTTTAATGTCATTATAAGATAGTTATCAAAAAGAAAAAATAGACCCTGAAATAAATTCAGGGTTGCGTTAGCTATTATTCAATTCATCCAAAACCAATCGCAACTCCCCATAACTATATTTTTCATCCAACTGATGTTTTAAATCCGATAGGTTTTCAAAAGTTTTTTCTGGGATTAAGGTTTTGAGTTCTTCGTAGTGGGATTCAGAAATTAAATCCGTAATCGCTACTTCACCGTTAGAAATAAAACTGGCTAGGTGTCCAAAAATGGTATTTTCATTCAGTTCTCGAGCATCGGCAATTTCTTGGATAGTCTTCCCCGACTGAAATAAGGCCAACGACTCTTTTTTGGTATCGCCTTTCTTACGTTTGGTTTTGGATTCTGCCTCCTTAAAAAAGCCTTCATCGGCTGCCATTTCAATATCGTGTTCTTCGCAATAGGCTCTAATTACTTTTAAAATAGCAGCACCATACTTTTCTACTCGAGTTTTCCCCATACCATTTACCGTTAACAATTCCTTGGTTGTGGTCGGTATGGTTTCACACATCTCGTATAAGGACTTCTGTGTAAAAATCTGGAAATGCACCAAACCTTTCTCCGCTGCCAAATCGTTTCTTAAAATTCGTAGCTTTTCAAATAATTCTACATTGGCTGTTCCATCAATAACCGCTTTTCGTTGTTTCTTAGGTTTATCTTTACCCGAGAAAACAGCCTTCGCTCGTAATTCTAAAAATTGTTTCGCTTTAAAACCATCCGTCGAACCTTTAAAATAAGTCATTTTTATGGTGAGCAAATCCTCAAAAGCATCCAAGTGTTTGGTAATTTCAGAACCTACAGCCTGATTATCCGTAGTAAAGGCAAAGGTTTTTAAAGGTTCTAAAATTTTGGTTTCCGTTTCGGTTCTATAATACCCTACAGCCTTATTAAAACGCTCTTGAATTACTTCACTGTCTTCTGCCAATATATCGTCTTCAGAAAGCTGTTTTAACTGAGTATTAAATCCGTTAGCCACCTTTAAAAAATTAGCCACACAGTCTTTTATGGGCACAAAAGTGGTTTCAACGGGACCCTCAATAACCGTTCTGTTTTTATAGTAGATATCCAGAATACGGTTTACAGGATATAAAAACTCATAAAACTCAAATATTTCGGCAATCAAATCCAACTGAAAGCCTTTTTGTGAATCTTTCAGCACCGCTTCATCGGGTGCGTTCTCTTCGGCTCGTTCATTAAAATCAAGCACATTGGCATCGCTAATAATCTGATTGGATTGGATTTTACTTTTCAGCACCAAACCTTCCAACGATTTACATCTACTCAAGGCCACATAAGTTTGTCCGTGAGCAAAAGCCCCACCTGCATCAATAATGGCTTTTTCAAAAGTCAACCCCTGACTTTTATGTATGGTAATACTCCAAGCCAATCGCAACGGAATTTGAGTATAAGACCCTATTTTTTCTTCGGTAATCGCTTTGGTATCTGGATCTACCGAATAATTTATGTTTTCCCAAATTTCGGGTGTCACGTTAATATTAAAATCGTCGTCAGGGCAATGCACTACTACCTCATCAGGGTCTAAATGAATGACCTTGCCTATTTTCCCATTAAAATAACGTTTCTCTGGGCTACTATCATTTTTAACAAACATCACCTGTGCCCCTACTTTCAGTTCTAAACGTTCCTTATTGGGATACGCATACTCCGGAAATTTACCATCCACCTCAGCATTATAAGTTTTGGACTTAGTTTTCAACTTTGCCAACTCGGCATTATTGGTCGCTTCCGCCTTATTATTATGTGTAGTTAATGAAATATAGCCTTCATCAGGTTCTGGCGTAAAATCGGGAATAAATCGTTTGTTCAATTCATTGGCTACGGCATCCGTAAGCGCATTATTCCTAATGGCATTCAGAATATCAATAAACTTCGGGTTTTCCTGCCGGTAAATATGTTTAAGTTCAATGGTAATAGCGTTACATTGCGCAAACGCTTGACTACTAAAAAAGAACCCGTTTTTATACACATGGCGCAATAAATCCCATTCCTGTTCCTTAATTACGGGGGAGAGCTGTTGTAAATCCCCAATCATCAAAACCTGAACGCCGCCAAACACTTTATTCCTATTCCTAAAACGGCGCAGCGTTCTATCAATCCCATCCAGCAAATCGGCACGTACCATACTAATCTCATCAATCACCAAAAGATCCATAGACTTGATAATATTAATCTTGGTCTTGCTAAACTTTCGGTTAAAACTTTTACCAGCATTCAGATCCGTATCCGGTAAAATAGGTCCAAAAGGCATCTGAAAAAAAGAATGAATCGTCACACCCTTCGCATTAATAGCGGCCACGCCCGTAGGTGCCACCACCACCAAACGCTTTAAGCTGTGCATCTTCAAACGGTGCAAAAAAGTAGTCTTACCAGTCCCAGCCTTCCCTGTTAAAAAAATGGAACGGTTGGTATGATTCACAAACTGCCACGCTAATTCCAACTCCCTATTTTCAATCATGCTTTAGGTAAATTTAGAAATCGGAATATACAAATTCCCACATTCTATTTGGGCGGGTTTTTAAGAAAAATAAAAACCGTGCTTTCCGTTACTAGTTTTGTAAAACCATAGGTAAAAGTTTTACAAAAGCTATCCTCTACAATCACTCCCGCTCTTACCTGCTAAAAGCAGTTCTACTCTAAAACAATTGCCTACTAGCTAAATCCTATGAAAAAACTTAAAAACTTCTGTTAAGAAAGCTACTTATAGCCGACTTAAAACCTTAGATTTTCATATTTTAGACTAAAATATAAACAATGAGCAAGACATATTACGACCCAGCCGACTTAAGGAAATTTGGTAAAATCACAGAATGGAGTGAGGAACTAGGAAACAAATTCTTTGATTACTACGGAAAAGTTTTTGAAGAAGGCGCCCTAACAGCAAGAGAAAAATCTTTAATAGCTTTGGCTGTTGCTCATACAGAACAATGCCCTTATTGTATAGACGCCTACACCAAAGATGGCTTACAACGCGGCGTAACCAAAGAAGAAATGATGGAGGCCATACACGTGGGAGCCGCCATTAAAAGCGGTGCTACCTTGGTTCACGGCGTACAAATGATGAATAAAGTGAATAAATTAGATGGGTAGAGAAGCCCCTCCTAACCTCCCCTAAGGGGAGGAACCCTACTCATACTTTGAAAGACAAAATATAAGTTGGGTGAAAAAAAGTAAACAATAGAAAGTCAAGTCCCAAATTCCGACGCAGTCGGAAGCATCAATCTGCAGAAATAATGAGCGAAGGAATGAAGATGCAAAGCGAAGCTTTAAGCACGAAATTCCGAAAGCGAATGTTCCGAAGGAATTTCCTCAGATTGATTTGATTTTTTGGTTCGTTTTGCATCAAGGCAAAATGAACAACAAATAAAAAAGGTATTTTTAAAGAGTACTATGACAAAAGTAAAAACACAATCGCTTCATAAAAGAGAAAGCCAATTAGCAAACAGCAAAAGGCAATTAGAAATTTTATCTAATGGTATTTTCCAAAACGGGGAATTACCAACCTTTAAAGATAAAATTGCCGAAAGCAACCAATTCCCTTTGAAAGCAAAAAAACTTGAGGTTCTACAAATCAATGTAGGATACATGTGCAATCAGGTTTGTGAGCATTGCCATGTAGATGCAGGCCCCGACCGAAAAGAAATCATGACCAAAGAAACCATGCAACAATGTTTAGAGGTCATTAAAAATACAGGCGCTCATACTTTAGACTTAACAGGTGGCGCACCAGAAATGAATCCTAATTTCAGATGGTTTGTTGAAGAGGCTTCCAAAGCAGGTATTAAAGACTTTATTGTTAGGTCTAACCTCACGATTATACGAGCCAATAAAAAATATTATGATTTACCAGAGTTTTTCAAAAAACACAACGTACATGTGGTAAGTTCTATGCCACATTGGACCCGTGGCAAAACTGACAAACAACGTGGTGATGGTGTTTTTAACGCATCGATAGAAGCGCTTAACATGTTAAACGCTGTTGGCTACGGTATGCCAGATAGTAATTTAAGACTCGATTTGGTTTATAATCCCTCAGGTGCTTTTCTACCGGGTGACCAAGCTTCTATGGAAAAAGACTTCAAAAAAGCATTACTTGAAGATTTTGGAATTCAGTTCCACAATTTATTCGCAATAACAAACCTTCCAATAAGTAGGTTTTTAGATTATTTAATCGCTTCAGAAAACTACGAAGATTACATGTACGCCCTAGTAGAGGCTTATAACCCTTCAGCTGTAGCCAACGTTATGTGCACCAATACGCTTTCCGTAAGTTGGGAAGGCTATTTATACGACTGCGATTTTAATCAAATGCTAGAGTTGCCCGTTAACAGTAAAGCAAAACATATTTCTGAATATAACGAAGAACTACTTGAAGGCAGGAATATTGTAATTTCTCAACACTGTTATGGCTGTACCGCTGGTGCCGGGAGTAGTTGTCAAGGCACCGTAGCTTAATTTATGCCTATGCGAAATATATTTCTATTTATTTGTTTACTAAGTGCTGCTTTTGGTTTTTCCCAAAAAAAGTTAGAAAAACTACTTGAGAAACATAATACGGAAGAAATTCCTTATATTTATGTAAAGGATTTGAAATCATATCCAGAAGATGTCATTCTCTTAGATGCTCGTGAACCAAAAGAATATGCAACTAGTCATTTAAAAGATGCCATTCCTGTTGGGTATGATTTCTTTAGTTTAGACTCTACTACACAAAAAATCCCAAATAAAGATTCCAAAATTGTAGTGTACTGTTCTTTGGGTATTCGATCGGAAGATATTGCAGAAAAGCTCAAAAAAGCGGGTTACAAAAACGTTTTTAATCTTTACGGTGGTATTTTTCAATGGAAAGACAACGACCAAAAAGTATATAATTTAAAAGAAAAAGAAACCGACAGTGTACATACCTTCAACAAAGATTGGAGTAAGTGGCTGGAAAAGGGTGTGAAAGTTTATGAATAAAGAACTCGTTATTGTTTTTGTGAAAAACATCAAACTGGGCAAGGTAAAAACCCGCCTTGCAAAAACCATAGGAAACCAAGGAGCTTTTGAGGTTTATAGCGAATTGGTTAAAATCACCGAAAAGGCTTTAGAACAACTAAACACCGACAAGCGTATCTATTTTTCTGAAGCAGTGGTTGAAACCAAATGGCCTGGACAATACAAAACCGTACAGCAAGGAGTAGATTTAGGAGAGCGCATGAAAAATGCTTTTTTGGACGGATTTAATGATGGCTATGAGCGAGTTATTTTAATCGGTTCAGATTTGCCCGATATTCAAACAAAACATATTCAAAACGGCTTTACAGCATTGAATGAAACCGATACGGTTTTCGGTCCTGCAGAAGATGGCGGATATTACCTCGTAGGCATGAACAACATGCATGAGTTGGTTTTCGATAACAAACCTTGGAGCCAATCTAATCTACTTCAAGAAACACTTAAAGAACTAGAAAACAACAAAATAACTTATAAAACCCTAGAAACTCTTAACGACATAGACACCTTTGAAGATTTAATAAAATCAAAGTTTTATCAGAACAATGCGGACTTACAACACAAAATAGAGCAATTAAACAACGAACCTTTTTAGTTTCTTCTGAAATTTTTCAAGATTTTAAGCGACTATGATTAAATATTCGTTTCAAAAGACTTCTATGAAAAATATTTTACTTGTTTTAATTCTATTTTCCGCCTACCAGATATCATATTCGCAGTGCTCTACTACTGCTACAAATTTTGGAAATAACACGGTTGGTTCCTACGAGGTTACTGGAGACGTAACGGTAACTTATAACGCCAATAATACCGTAACATTAGATTTAGGGTCTAATTTCATGACAGCCAGTGGTCCAGATATTAGAGCATATTTAATTAATTCGAACGGCTTATCTGATTCGGCTCTGCAAAGCACACCTGTAACCAGTTTAATTAATATTGAATTCGGACTTGTGGGATGTACAGGGTGTACTCCAGCAATTCCTGCCAATGGCGCTAAATCGTTTACTGTAGCCATCCCAAATGGGCAAGACATCAGAGATTATGATAAAGTATTCTTTTATTGCCTAGAATTTAATGCTTTTTGGGACTTTGGTAGTTTTACCTCATTTTCAAATTTAAATTGCAACCTACTAAGCATTAACGATATCGAATTAGAGGCCTTGGTTAAAGTATATCCAAACCCTGCAAGCGATAAAATAACCATTGATAACAGCACACAATTACCTGTTTCGGTTAGTATTTTTTCTATTTTAGGAAAAGAAATCCTTAAAACAGAAAATTTTAGCATTTCCAATAAAAAAATAAATTTATCTTCTCTAAAAGCTGGCGTATATTTGTTGAGAGTTACATCTGATAATAAGACGTATACATCGCGACTTATAAAGCAATAACATATGATAAAATATATTGAAGAAACAGTTGACTACCTTAAAGAAAAAGGGTTTGAAAACCCAGAGGTGGGCATCATTTTAGGAACAGGTTTAGGACAATTGGTTAATGACATAGAAATCATTACACAGGTAAGCTACAACCACATTCCAAATTTCCCAACAGCAACGGTCGAGTTTCATAAAGGAAAACTTATTTATGGTGTATTAGGCGGAAAAAAAGTAATTGTAATGCAGGGCCGTTTTCATTTATATGAAGGCTACACGTTACAAGACGTTACGTTTCCTGTTAGAATTATGGAAAAGCTAGGAATAAAAACGCTCTTAGTGTCTAATGCAGCCGGAGCTATAAATCTAGATTTCAAAAAAGCAGAGCTTATGCTCATCGATGACCATATTAACCTGCAAGGCAAATCACCTTTAGCATTTAGAGGTGTGGAACAATTTGGCGAACGTTTTACCGATATGAGTGCGCCCTATGATGCCGAAATAAACTCTAAATTTGAGTCTATTGCTCAAGAAAACAACATAAAATTACACAAAGGAGTTTATGTTTCTGTTCTCGGCCCTCAGCTGGAAACTCGGGCAGAATATAGAATGCTAAAATTAATTGGGGCAGATGCTGTAGGTATGAGTACTGTTCCAGAAGTGATTGTCGCTAATCATTTAAATTTAAAAGTGGCTGCAGTGTCAGTTTTAACAGATGAATGCGACCCAGACAACCTTGAACCTATAAACATTGAAGATATCATAGCTAGTGCCACCAAGGCAGAACCTAATATGATAACCTTATTTAAAGAATTGATTAAAACATTATAACGTCATTCCGAGTAACGTGAAGGAATCTCTTCAACGAGATTAACACGTCATTTCATTCCTCGCAATGACAAAGAAATAAAAAATATGAGCAACTACTTAGAGACCACAAAAGACGTTTACAAAGAAGCGGCATTAATACCAGATGTTGGACTGTGCTGCACCACTAATCCTATTTGGGAATTACCGGGTTTAAAAATCCCGAAAATCATGCAGGAAATGAATTATGGTTGTGGCTCTACGGTACACGCCAGAGATTTATCCAATAATCCTAAAATGCTATATGTAGGCGTTGGTGGTGGAATGGAACTTTTACAGTTTTCTTATTTCAATCGTGAAAAAAGTGGTGTAATTGGGATAGATGTGGTCGATGAAATGTTAGAAGCCTCTAGAAAAAACTTTAAAGAAGCCGAAGCACAAAACCCTTGGTTTAAAAGCGAATTTGTCGACTTAAGAAAAGGAGATGCCTTAAACCTTCCTGTTGAAGACAATAGCATTGATGTTGCTGCTCAAAATTGTTTGTTCAACATATTTAAGGAAGAAGATTTAAAAAAGGCCATAGCTGAAATGTATCGCGTCTTGAAACCTCACGGACGTTTAGTAATGAGCGACCCAACCTGCGAACAACCCATGAGTGAAGCTCTCAGAAATGACGACAGGTTAAGAGCTTTATGCCTCAGCGGTAGCTTACCCATTAAAGAATACGTTAAGATGCTTACCGATGCTGGCTTTGGTACCATTGAAATTAGAGCGAGAAAACCCTATCGTATTTTAAGCCCTAAACATTACGAAACCGAAGAGCTAATCTACATAGAGTCTATTGAAGTAGCTGCGATCAAAGACCCTATGCCCGAAGACGGTCCTTGTATCTTTACAGGTAAAGCTGCTATCTATTTTGGTTATGATGATTATGTAGACGACAATGCCGGACATATTCTCTTAAAAAATCAACCTTTAGCTGTTTGCGACAAAACAGCTGGTAATCTGGCCGCATTAGGTAGAGACGATATTTTTATTAGTGAATCCACCTTTCATTACGATGGTGGCGGATGTTGTTAAAATACTATAAACAAAAAGGGCTTTTTTAAGCCCTTTTTTAATTGTTATAATTAAAGTTATTGTAATAGTTGAACTAATTCTTATCACATTAAGTAAGTAATACCCCAATACAAAGACTAACCTAACCATTAATCTACAAGTTATGAAAATAGCATATCTCTTTGGTATATGTCTCGTATTAACATCGTGTGTTGGCACAAAAAAAGTTGCTTCAAACACTTCTCAAAAACCCCAAAATATAGAAAAGAATGGTAATGAGCTTCTGGAAAAAGAGGCATCGCAAACAGTATCTTCAAAAGATTCATTAATTATTAGCCAACAAAACCAAACTATTGAAACCTATGAAGAGCCCATAGTAGAACACGAAACGACTTTATACTTCCCAGAAAAAATCAGTCATGATTCTTGGAACGGCCTTCTGGCAAAACACGTTTCGGATAAAGGTCATGTTAATTATAAGGGTTTTAAAAAAGATAAAACCAAATTAAACGAATACATCAAACTTCTAGGAAATAATCTCCCAAACAGCGAATGGCCCAAAACCCAGAAATTAGCATACTGGATAAATGCCTACAACGCTTTTACCATCGATTTAATTCTGAGACATTATCCTCTAGAAAGTATAAAAGACATTAAAAACCCATGGAAACAACGGTATTGGAAATTAGGCAACAAATGGTACAATTTAGATGAAATTGAGCATGAAATTTTACGCAAAATGGATGAGCCCAGAATTCATTTTGCTATAAATTGCGCTTCTATATCTTGTCCTATTCTCCTAAACCAGGCTTATACTCCAGAATCTCTCGAAGAACAACTCACCACCATGACGAGGCGTTTTATTGCCGACAGTACTAAAAACGACCTTTCCAAAGACCCTATAGAGCTATCAAAAATATTTAAATGGTTTTCAAAAGACTTTCAAAATGGAGATAGCACATTGGTTGAGTTCTTGAACACATATTCAGACAACACCATATACAGCTCTACAAAAAGAACTTTTAAAGATTACAACTGGAACTTAAATGAATAAGATTTCTATCATTATACCTACTTTAAATGAAGAAGACCATATTGAGACTCTTCTCGAACACCTAATCGCTAATACTTCTAAAAGAAACATTAAAGAGATTATTGTTGTAGATGGTGGCAGCAACGACAACACAGTTGCGTTAGCTAGGTCGTTCAAGGAAGCCACGCTCATAAACTCACCAAGAGGGCGAGCGAAACAGATGAATCTTGGCGCAAGACAAGCTTCTGGGAGTGTTCTGTATTTTTTACACGCAGACTCTTTGCCTCCAAAACACTTCGATACCTTAATACTCAATGAAATTGACAAAGGGAATCTCGCAGGGTGTTTTAAAATGAAATTTAACACTAATCACTGGTGGCTTAAACTAGCGGGATGGTTCACTCAATTTTCTTGGAGAATTGCACGAGGAGGCGACCAAAGTCAGTTTATAACAACAGCGCTATTCAACAGTATAGGTGGATTTAATGAAGATTTTAAAATCTACGAAGACAACGACCTTATTGCTAAATTGTATAAACGAAAACAATTTGTAGTTATTCAGGAATGGCTAATCACCTCATCTAGACGCTACAAAACTAGGGGTATGTGTAAATTACAATATCATTATTGGAATATTCACTTGAGAAGACTACTGGGTGCAGACGCCCAAACGTTAAATAAATACTACTTAAAGTACGTTCTTGTTAAAAAATGATAAAACTGTTGTAACAAAAAGTTAATTAATCGGTCGTGTTTTTGTAATGATTTATTTTCATCGTCAAATCAAAAAACATGAAATCAATTTTAGTCACAATCGTTTGCATTATTACAGCAACGTATTCCTTTTCTCAACAATCCATTAGTGCCAAAATAACAGATTCCACTACACGCAAACCTATTCCATTTGCAACGATTAGCTACGGAAAAAAATCTGGTGTAATCAGTAATTCCAATGGGGACTTTCAAATGTATTTAAAAAATCTTCCCTCGAAAGAAGATTCACTTTCTATAAGCTGTCTTGGCTACAACACTAAACAGATACCCGCTTTACATTTTAGAGATAGTATTATTTTGCTAAGTCCGAAATCCATCGAGCTAGATGAAGTTCTGGTTTCTAACAAAAACTATAGTGCAGAGGAAATAATTGAAAAAGCACACGAAAATCTCTCTGCGAATTATCATTTTAACTACAACAAAAGTAAATTGTTCTATCGCGAATCTTATTTTAATCACATAACCAAAAACAGTATTAAAGTAAAAGAAAGTACTATCCCAGAATTTAACCAGCAATTTATGGATAGCATCATGGCTATTATGCCCAAAGAAGCAGACGATTATACCGAACTATTGGGTACACTTTACACAAAGACCAACCCAGAAGAAAAACATAAACTAGACATTATAAAGGCATCTCATTTGTACGACAAGAAAAAAGAAGTTTCTTTTGATGGACTTGAAGAACGTTTCAATACCATATTCAGAAAACACGTAAAAAGAGATTCTTATTTTAAGATAAAGTCAGGTATTTTTGGAACAAAGGAAGATATAGATTCATCTCTGTTTGATAGTGCAGATGCCAAAAAGGAAAAAGAAAAAACAGATGCGTTTGTAGAAGAACAGAGAAAAAAAGAAGAAAAACGTAAAAAGAACTTTTTGAAGCACAGAAAAAACACCATTGCCCGCCTAGAAAAAAGCAGTTTTATTTTTGAGGATTCTCATCTAAATTTTCTGGACAAACCCAACAAATACAAGTTCGAGATTTTAGATTATATGTTCTTAAACGGTGATTTTGTTTACAAGATAAGTTACGAGCCAAAACGCAGTGCAGATTATAAAGGCACACTATATATTAGCACCGATAATTTTGCTATTGTTAGGGTAGATTTCCAAAATGTAAAAGCTCTAAAAAACTTTAAACTTTTGGGTATTTCGTATCAAGAAAAGCTCCACAAAGGTACCTTTATTTATGCCAAGAACGAAGAAACAAATATCTACACCTTAAAATACGCTGAATCGGAAACCGGAAATGATTTCGGGATAAAAAGGCCTTTAAAGGTTATAGAGAAAAACAAAAACGTAAGGGGTAGGCGTAAACAGAACGAGCTATCTACAGATTTACATTTTGTAATGTCTAACGTTACTAAAAAAGAGCTTGTAGTATTCGAAAGCAGTGCAACAACAAGCAATGACTATGATGCCTTTCAAGAAAAACCCAACGTTATTCCAACCTATTTACCTGCTTACGACCCTACATTTTGGGAAGGCTACAATGTCATAGAACCTAATCAGGCCATTAGAGATTTTAAGAGTATTGAGTAAATAAACCCTAAGTTATTTCTTTGTTTTCGGAAGAGTTGACCACAATACATTTATCTAAAAGCAGTTTTTGTCAACCTGAACTCGTTTCAGGTTCTCTTAAACTAGAAAAATGCAGTTGAGATTCTGAAATAAATTCAGAATGACAGCGTAACTTATTTATTCCGTCCCGTTTCATTTGGATAAAGCGATGGCAGATTATCACTCTGCCAAAACTCTTTGGTATCAATATTCATAGCGCACACTTTTCCTTTAAAAGCGGCTCCAGTATCAATATTCCAAACGTTTACTGCATTCATAGGGACTGCAGAATTAAAATTTGTAGTTGGTGTATGGCCTATGTAAATTTCGTTGTAGTGCTTTAATCGCTTTGGGTATAACTCTGAGTTTTTTTCGATACGCTTATCCATAGTTAAAGCCATTTCCCAAAGTGTTCTGTCAAAATAAAGCGTTTGTTGAAAAACTTCCCTTTCAACACCATGCATTGAGGTGAAACCAGCATGCAAGAACAAACGGTTTTGGTCATCGATATGATACATTAGCATGCTTTCAAAAAAGGCCAAGTGACTTGCTTTATCGGCATTAGAAAACCCCTCATAACTTTCCATAGTTTCTTTACCGCCATGCATGTACCATGTTGGGTGTACCTCGCCACTCCTTAACCATTCTTCTGCCCAAACATCGTGGTTTCCTTTAATAAAAGTACAATCAATAGTTTTAGACAACTCCATTAAAAACTGAATGACCTGAGCAGCTTCGCTCCAACCATCTACATAATCGCCAACAAAAATTAATTTGTCATTGTCTTTAACCTCAACCTTATTTAAAACTTGAACTAAGGCCTTTAAACCGCCGTGGATATCACCAATTGCTATTGTACGCGTCATCAAAAAAATAATTTTGTGCTAAACTAAAACGGAATATTAGAATAGAAAAGGATTTGCAAGTTAAGTTTAACATAAAAAAGTCTACGCTCTTCCGTTGGGCAAAATTGTACTCACAGAATTTCCTTTGATACTGAACCCTAACCTAAAGTAACAATTTCCACCATCTCTAACTGCATACCATTCATTCAGGGACCACCATTCGTCTTCATCACTGTCAAAACAATAGGCATATACGAGAACACACCGCTCGTTTTGATTATTCAAAAAAGGAATAATAAAAAACCTGTAATCGTTGATATCAATTTTATCATCATAAACAACTTTCTCGTTATATTGCTTAATGCTAATAAGTAATTTATTTTCAATTATAATTATATCATTTTCTTCTAATTTCGAAGGTGTTTTATTTTGTCCGAAGGAGCTATCTAAGATTATAGATTCCCTCCTCTCAGAAACAGCTTCTTTTAAATCTATTACCCTATACCGAAATCTATCCTCCCCTTTACAAGTATTCAAAAGAATAAAACCTATTAGTATAAAACTTAACTTTTTCACCCTAAATAAAACTTAAAAATACTGCCCAATACCAAACACAAAACCTTTGGTGGCATTTTCAGAAATACCGTAACCATAATCTATTCTAAAAATAGCATTGTATATTTTTTTGTTTATAAAACGAAGCCCCAAACCGGGATATATCTTTACATTATCTGCCCTACTAAAATCCCCGAAATCCCCTCCCGGATTGCGCCATGTACCCGCATCTATAAAAGCATTACCTTGTAAAACAAACCAATCCTTCTCGTAAAGGGTATGTCTGTACTCAGAATTTAGAACAATAACCCCTGTTCCTCTATCGATGGTATTTCCAACGCCTCTAATATTCAAGTTGTTATCTACAGAAAAAGGAGCAAAGGGCGTATCGTCGTTAGAGGACAAGCCCATTCGTAATCTATTAGCCCAATTTCCTTTATCTCCTACCCTCGCAAAATAGAAGAAATCGTTCCACCCTATAAAAAAATCGGGGAGTGCCGCATTGGTAGATGTTACGTATTGAAAATTAAACGTACTTCTAAACCCAGAAACATATTGATAATCGTAGTTTAGATTATTATGCTCGTAAATACCTTTAACCAACCATTTGTGTACATTAAGTTCTGGTCTGTTGTTGATGTTTTCTCCTCTGTAGCGATAATCTTCGGTAAAATAGTTTACCCCCAACTCTAATCTGTTATGAAAATCGAAGCGATAAAGTCCCAGAACCTCATAGCTTTTATTGTTGTAGCGGTATTGCGCTGTTTCACCTTCAAAGAAAACAGGTTCTAAGGTTGTTAAATCTTGGTAATTTACGGCCAACCCCAAATGCTTAGAAAATAAAAAAGGCGCCCTAAAGTTAAGCGCATGAGAATCAAAAACATCTTTTTGATAAAACCCACCAAAAATAATATTCCTACCCAGGGCATTAAACTCGTAAAGCCCTAGCCTATATGCAAATTCGTCGTTATCTGTAGTATAAAAATTAACAGATGGAATTAATGTAAAATTCTCTTCAATGTTGTAGAAAATATTGTAACCACCATCTTCCGAAGGAAACACTTGGTAATACGCATGAGAAACAGAAGGTAATCGCTTTATGAGCTTAATATCTTCTTCAATTTTTAAGGAATCTAAAGCATCGCCAGATTTTAGAGAAGCCAATTTCTTTATGAAGGATGATTTTATTTTCTTGTTTCCTTGAACTTTAAGATCTGATATGCGCTTTTGCTGTGCTCCTACCGAGAAAAAAGCAAACAGCAACATGCATAGCAACAATTTTATTTTCATTATTCGACTGTAAAAGGTGAAACAATGACATGGTTTACCCAATTATCCAGACTCACGTCCATGAGTGTAAAGATATAAGTTTCTCCCTTAACTAAGTCTGGTGGTGTCCTTGGAGTTACATTCAAAACGACATTATCCAGATTATAATATTGAAAATGGTTGTCCTGTGTATAAGTCCCAGATAGTAGTTCAAGTGCTTCTGTTGCCAAAACCTGAAAAAAGATAGCATTATTTTCTTCTGAAAGTGTACTCCAAGAAAAACGTGGCATCAACGTATTAGACTGGTCTATTGTTAAATCTGAAGTCCAAATTGTTGGCTGAAATGCCATTTTCATTCTAATAGGAGTAGAAATTTCTGTTTTACCTTCCTTCTCAAAAATCACTACTGTCCATTTACAATCAGAACGCAACTTAAATACCTTTAAAGCACCCTGAAAGAAAGGTTCTGAATTAAGAGGAACAAATTGGTAGGTAGAAAAATCATCTCCGTCGTCTGCCCAAGATTGATACAGTCTAAAATCTGCCGACCCTTCTTCTGGGTAGAAATAAACATTATTGATGTCTAACTTTTCGTTGTCACTGGCAGCACAAGCGATTACTTGGTTATTCACAAAAGTTTTATCTGCAATAAAATCTGCTAAAATAGTTTCATTATCAAAAGCTATAAGTGCACTATCGTCTTCCAGACAGGAAACCAATATTAAAAACGACACTAAAGTCAACAACAACTTCTTTATTCTAATCATAATATTTTTTTATCAGGGCTTCTGTAGGTTTGTTTTGTGGTGTAAACCTTGAATTATTTTCACCTCCGGCCGTTTCGTGGTTATGAAACCATTTCCATACAAAACCACCAGCAAACCATTCCTCTTTCCAAAAAGTTTCAAACAAGGCTTCTGTGGCATTATACTGAGCTTTTAGGTTTACCTCTGTCATGGACCTATCGCTTCGCCATGGTTCTTTACCCGCAAAATCTACACTTCGGTATCCAAATTCTGTAAACAATATAGGTTTACCATAGTTTTCAAAATTCTTTTTAATAGAAATTAAGTGCGGTTTCCAACCTTTCAAACATTCTTCTAGTGTTGGCGTTTTACTATTACTAACCGGAAAATAGGCATCTATCCCAACGAAATCTAGTGCGCCCCAAAAAGGAGTACGTTTAAACTCGTCCCAATTCGCTGCATAAGTAAGTTTTCCGTTGTAAATGGCTTTTATTTTTTTAATTAAATCGAACCAATAAGCAGGCCTATTAGCAATAAATCGCTCCAACTCGGTGCCTATGCAGAGTATGTCGACATTTAATTGCTGCCCTAACATAGCATAGTCCAAAATAAATTTAGAATACGAATCTTCAAGTTGTTTCCAATCGGTTTCATTTTGCATTTCAATAAATCCTGTAAACTCACCTCGCCAAACCCAAATTTGAGGTTTCAACATTATTTTAAGGTGCTGTTTCCGTAACTCTGCCACATATTGCTTTACCCCTTGAGCCGTTTCACCAAACCATTGGCGCTGTGTGTTGTAGACTATTTCTGGGTGTTTTAAATCTCTTATAAATCCAAAAGGCATAACTGCCGCATAATTGACATTTATTGCAGTTACCGGTTTTACATGTGCAGTAGTTATTTTTGCTCTCGATGCTACAAAACTTACCCCATTTATTTTTTGAGTTTGTGCATTACAGGAACAACATAAGCACACAAAAAAAAGGAGTTTAAAATGCTTCATACCTTAGCTTTTAAACTCCTAATTTAGTGTTTATTGTTAAAACAGTGCTCTTAAACCTAGGCTAAAAGTTTGGCCTAACCCTTGGAAATTATGGCCCCTTACAATTTTATTAAAAGACGCCTCTACATTTAACACATCTGTTAGTTGATATTTCCCACCAAAACCAAAAGCTGTAGAGTTCTGTGCAAAATCATTCCCTAAATCAACCAAAAATACTTGTTGAGTATTAATAAACACAGTAGACTTAGATGAAGGAAAATAACTTAAAAAAGCACTTAAAGGAACTCCAAGGCTATTATTCGCAAATCTTTCAGTTCTGTTTTCGTTAGCGCTAGCCTCAGAGCTTTTTTCTCCAAAATTATATTTGAAATCAATCTCGGTAAACAATTGCCAATTATTACCTCCAAATGTTTTATCATAGAAGAATTTAGTTTCCCAAGCATAACTTCTAAAATCTAAATAAGAATTTATGCCATCAGCCACGGTATCTGCCTTATCCTTAAATACTGGAATATAAAACGAACTTGTAAATGAGAAATTTGGCACATCTCTAAAAGGTTGAACTCTGATCGAAGGAGCTAGAGTTGTTAAACCAGACCTTCTATCATTTCCATTATCCTTAAAGTCAAAAACTTCAAAAACGGATTGTCCTCCTAATGTATTTGACCTTATTTGAAAAATTAAACCAACATTCACTCTAGCATTATCACTTACCCCAGTAAATATCTCCGTTGTATTTGTAAAAAAACTTTGTCTTGCTATTTTTTGAGATTCACTACCCCCATCTGTTTGCTCAGTTTGAGTGTAGATACTATTAAAGAATTTTATATCCCATTGCCCTTTCTTTAAAAGCTTAGAGGGCGTATAAGTTTGAATAACACTTCCTTGAGATTCTTCGTCTTCTTGAGCAAAACCAGTAAATGATAGTGCTGTTAATAGTGCTAATGTTATTGTTTTTTTCATCTTTCTTGTTGATTTTTAGTTTGTAAATTTTATTTCGGAACTATACTGAAATATGTTGTATTAATCTTGTTATTGTTTATTTATTTTCCAATCGTAAGGAAAGTAACTTAGCTTGTATTTCCCTTCTAATTTTTCTGTTCTATATGTATTTATAAAGTCGATTTCGTCGCCTCCATTCATTGTAAAATCGCCTTTGTACCATTCCATAATCTGAGAAACCTGAACACGTTTTTTCTTTGTATTCACTACTATAAAACTACCATTAATGGCTTTTTTTGTTTGCGTGTCTAACTGAGCGTTCAAGGTATCTGGCAAGTAAGCCTTATTAATTAATGGTGGACACCCCACAGCCCCACAGACCAAAACAAAATGAAAGCGTGCATCGTTAAACTGAGCGCGTAAAAGTTTATGCTCTATATCATTAAGGGTAATGTTCTTACCAGCTATATTATGGGTAGTTTTATCAAAAAAGCCACTATTATCTAAAGGGGAATTTGTCGGATAATTATCGATAAGTCCTTTAATTACAGATAAATTGTAAGCATTTATCCAAAACGCCTGATAATTTTCAGCATCGCTTTTTGCTACAGAAATACCTTCAGCAACTTTAAGTACGTCATTTAATTTTGAAGGATCTTTATGTAAAGCATCATAAGCGACCTTGCCATTACTAACATAAGTGTTAAAGAACACATCGGCTTTTTCAAAAAAGACATCGATGGATTGGGCACTTCCTGTAACCCAAGTAAAAGCAACTAATAGTATTAATATTTTTTTCATTTTTTTCGTTTTAAATTTTCAAAGTAACAACACCTCTGTCGAACGAGATTTTAACTAATTACACATTTTTCAAAAAGATTTCGCCGTCTTAACTAAGCTCACTTCCTTACAAACTAAAGTTAATTTGAATCGATTCTAATTAACTAAATCACATTAAGTTATTATCTTTATTTACGACCCATAACCAACTAATTTATAAAAATGGAACACATTGTCATAATAGGAAACGGCATTTCTGGAGTTACTGCTGCTAGGCATATAAGAAAGCTTTCAGATAAAAAAATAACAATAGTTTCCGCAGAGACCGATTACTTTTTTTCTCGTACTGCACTCATGTATATTTACATGGGACACATGAAATTCGAACACACCCAACCTTACGAAAAATGGTTCTGGAAGAAAAACAGAATTGAACTAAAAAAAGGGTACGTAAAGCAAATAGAAACTACTACTAAAACACTTCATTTTGCTGAAGGCGACACCTTAAATTACGATAAATTAATAATCGCTACAGGAAGCAAACCCAATAAATTTGGATGGCCCGGACAGGATTTGGATGGTGTTACAGGCATGTATCATAAGCAAGATCTAGAAAATCTGGAAAGGTACGCGCCAAACAACAAAGTGTGTAAAAGAGGTGTAATTGTTGGTGGCGGATTAATAGGTATAGAATTGGCAGAGATGTTAAGTTCCAGAGGCATCCCTGTTACCTTCTTAGTGCGCGAAAACAGCTTTTGGAATGGTGTTTTACCCGAAGGTGAAAGCGCTATGATTAACAGACATATTAAAAACCACCATATAGACTTACGCTTGGGGGTTAACCTCAAAGAAATTAAGGCCGATGAAAACGGTAAAGCTAAATCTATAGTTATTGCAGAAACTGGCGAAGAAATACCTTGTGATGTTGTGGGATTGACCGCTGGGGTATCACCCAACATTGGTTTTATAAAAGATTCTGAAATTGAAACTGGTAGAGGTGTTAAGGTAAACCGCTATTTAGAAACCAACATTCCTGATGTCTATGCCATTGGCGATTGTGCCGAACAACATGAAGGCATTGACCAACGTAGACCCATTGAAGCGGTTTGGTACACAGGAAGAATGATGGGAGAAACTGTAGCTCAAACCATTTGTGGTAATCGCATTGCCTACAAACCCGGACATTGGTTTAATTCGGCTAAATTTTTCGATATAGAATACCAAACCTATGGTTGGGTGTTTTCGAAACCTAGAGAAAACGAAGCACATTTTCATTGGAAACATAAAGACGACACCAAATGCATCACGGTATGTTACGACACCAGAAGTAATAAATTCTTGGGCATTAACACCTTTGGTATACGCATGCGCCATGAAGTTTTCGATAAGTGGCTCACAGAAGAACGTGACGTAGATTTTGTAATGCAAAATTTGGCTAAGGCAAATTTTGACCCCGAGTTCTTCAAGCATTACGAAACAGACATTTTAAACGCATTTAAAAACAATCTTATTACAGCATAACATGGCAACTATACAACGTAACATGTCTCTTACGGGAGATGCTTCAGACTATTTAAACCCTTTGCAAAAACTAGGCACCATAATAGGTTTAGGTGGCTTGGGCATATTAACATATTCACTTTTTGGCAATCTTGAAAACAAAGCGCTTTGGCTTACAATAGCCCTTGTTGCCCTAGCTGGTGGCATTCTTTTGTTTTCGAAAGGTTTGTATAATGACAAACTAAAAGGTATTAAAAACCACGGTGTTTGGTTTAAAAGTATTTCCAGCAGAGGTTTTTGGGGATGGGTAGCAGGTATTTCTTTAACAGGTTTTTATGTAATCCTCTACTTTTATGAAGGTCTTTTAGGCGCAAACCCAAATGGAAACACGGGACTCATAGTACTTTTTGACCCTTTGAGTATATTTTTAAGCGGTAATCCTGCCAGCCAATGGTTTGTTTATGGTACACTTTATACTGTTGCCATATTAGCTTTCGGCATCAAATTTATCTGGAAGTATAAACATAACCGCTACGAACAATTACGAACTGTAAGCGTTATGTTTTTTCAAACTGCTTTTGCCTTTATTATTCCGGAGTTAATGGCAAGATTAAATAGCGATACATTTTCACTACCCTATAATGATTTAAAGAACATGTGGCCATTAAACTATTATGCTTTCGATGGCTGGCGTGTTGATCAGTTTATTAATGCGGGCAATATAGGTTTGGCATTTTTAATCTTTGGGATACTCACTGTATTTGTAATCTCTCCGTTTTTAACTTATAAGTACGGAAAACGTTGGTACTGCTCTTGGGTGTGTGGATGTGGTGGCTTAGCTGAAACAGCCGGAGACTCTTTCAGGCAATTAAGCGACAAAAGTGTATTTGCATGGAAAGTAGAACGCTGGGTAATCCACTCTGTTCTTGTGTTTTCGGTGGTGATGACTACAGCGGTAATTAGCACCTATTTAGGTTACGACTCCGAAAAATACTGGTTAACAAAGGATAAGTTTTTAATTGGTGTCGCTGTATTTTTAGGTTTACTATTTGCAGTAATCTGGTACTTTAAAAAAGAAGAGTTGAAAAAGGATGCGCGTTATGGCGCGATTGGATATTTAGTTATTGTACTAGCGTTAGTTGGAATACACTATTTCTCTGGTACTGCTAACAATAAAATATTCATTTTTGAAGCTGCTGGCCTGCGTAGTTTTTACGGTTTCTTAATAGGCTCTATATTTTCTGGGGTTATAGGTACAGGCTTTTATCCTATTCTTGGCAACCGTGTGTGGTGCCGAATGGGCTGTCCAATGGCGGGTATTTTAGGCCTCCAACAGCGTTTGTTCTCGAAGTTTAGAATAACAACAAATGGCGGACAATGTATTTCCTGCGGTAATTGTTCTACATATTGCGAAATGGGTATAGATGTACGTTCGTATGCTCAAAAGGGAGAAAATATAGTAAGAGCTAGTTGTGTAGGCTGTGGAATATGTTCTGCGGTTTGCCCAAGAGGTGTTTTAAAGTTAGAAAACGGTCCTTTAGAAGGCAGAATAGATGCAAACCAAGTACTTTTAGGCAATGATGTGGATTTAATGGATTTGGTAAACAAAAAGTAAAACATATTGTTTTTACCTTTAATTTGAACAACCTCATCACTTATTGTATTTTTGCAACCTAAGAAATAGTCATGCCCAAAATTAAGGTTATTATCCCAGCTTATAACGAAGCTGATTCTATCGCTTATGTTATAAAGGATATTCCGAAATTAGTTAACGAAATTATTGTTGTTAGTAACAATTCCACAGATGATACCGAAATTAATGCGCGTAATGCTGGGGCTACGGTTTTAACTGAAAAACGTAAAGGATATGGCTATGCTTGCTTAAAAGGCATGGATTATATTGCGAATCAATCTGACCAGCCAGATATTATCGTTTTCCTAGACGGGGATTACTCAGATTTCCCCGAAGAACTAACGCAAATAGTTTCACCTATTATAGACGATGATTTCGACTTTGTAATTGGTGCAAGGGTAAAACAACTAAGGGAAGCTGGCTCAATGACCTTTCCTCAAATTTTCGGGAATTGGCTCGCTACTTTTCTTATGAAACTTATGTTCGGATCAAAGTTTACAGATTTAGGCCCATTTAGAGCTATTAAATACAATAAGCTCCTAGCCCTTGAAATGGAAGACAAAACCTATGGCTGGACCGTAGAAATGCAGTTAAAAGCATTGAAGAAAAAACTGCGTTATAAGGAAGTCCCCGTGAACTACAGAAACCGAATTGGTGTCTCTAAAGTTTCAGGTACCGTAAAAGGTGCTATATTTGCAGGCATAAAAATATTGGGTTGGATCTTTAAATACAGCTTTAAATAATGATTATAGAAACTATCGTTATTGTTATCTACTCTTTGGCAATTTTGCTGATTTTCTTGTATGCTCTGGCACAATTGAATTTATTGTTCAATTATGTGTCTGCTAAACGAAAAGATAACGACCCTAAATTCGATTTAGATAAGCCCGAGGAAGTTCCCTTTGTAACTATACAGTTACCTGTATATAACGAAATGTACGTTATGGAACGTTTGTTGGATAACATTGCTAAAATAGATTATCCAACAAACAAATTGGAGATTCAAGTACTTGACGACTCTACCGATGAAACGGTTAAATCAACCGCAGCTCATATAAGCGAACTCCAAAAAACGGGACTCGATATTAAACACATTACTAGAGTAAATAGGGTTGGCTTTAAAGCTGGCGCTCTAAAAGAAGGGTTAGAAATAGCAAAAGGCGAATTTATTGCCATCTTCGACTCCGATTTTTTACCAAAACCAGATTGGTTAAAATTAACGGTTCCTTATTTTAAAAATGAAGCCATAGGTGTGGTTCAAACACGCTGGGGTCATATCAATAGAAATTACTCTTTACTCACAAAAATACAAGCTTTCGCCTTAGATGCTCATTTTACGCTCGAACAAGTTGGGCGAAACAGTAAAGGTCATTTTATCAATTTTAATGGCACGGCTGGTATTTGGCGAAAACAATGTATTATAGACGCTGGGAACTGGGAAGGAGATACCCTAACAGAAGATTTAGACCTTAGCTACAGAGCACAGCTAAAAAACTGGAAATTCAAGTATCTCGAGAATGTGGAAACACCTGCAGAATTACCCGTGGTTATAAGCGCTGCACGCTCTCAACAATTTAGATGGAACAAAGGCGGTGCCGAGAATTTTAGAAAAATGCTATGGCGCGTTATTAAGAGCAAAAATATTTCGGCTAAAACCAAAGTACATGGATTATTGCATTTGCTTAACAGTACTATGTTTTTAAATATTCTCGTTGTTGCGGTTTTAAGTATCCCAATGCTGTACATAAAAAATGAATATGCCCATTTAAAAGATTACTTCTTAGTCATGAGTTTCTTTGTTATGAGTACGGTGATATTCTTTATATGCTATTGGGTGATGTACAAAAATATTTATGGAAGAGGCATTAAAAACTTCTTTGGTTATATTGGCATGTTTTTCATGTTTTTCTCCATTGCTATGGGATTCTCACTCCACAACTCAATTGCTGTTTTAGAAGGACATCTTGGAAAAAAGAGCGCCTTTATCCGTACGCCTAAATTCAATATTAATAATCTTAAAGATTCTTGGAAAAGCAATAAGTATATTAAAAAGAAACCTTCAATTCATGTTATTTTCGAAGGGGCACTTATGCTTTATTTTGGTTTTGGTATGTATAGTGCTTTTATAGTTGGTGATCAAGGGGGAGATTTTGGTTTGTTTCCTTTTCACGCCATGTTATTTGCAGGTTTTGGGTATGTATTCTTTAAATCGCTTGCACCTCGAGTTTAAATACGTTTTTAAGTTTAGACTATCCCTCCTTTGTAGCCTCAATCAAATTGTTCAAGTATAGTGTTGCTTCGGGTGTATTTTCTTCTGGAGACCAACTTGCAAATCCTTTGTCTTGCTTTTTAACATAAGGGCCAGGTTTTACCTCAAACAAAACTGTATCCGCTTCTAAGGCATAGAAAGCATGAATAACATGTGGCTCTATATCTACCCCAAAAACCTCTGAACCAGCATATAACTTATGATGGGATGTGATTTCTCCTTCTGTATTAAATGCCATAAAACAAATGCCACCTTGTAATACAATTATGGATTCTGCTTTTTGATCCATTTCATGACTATGAGGTCTTATATAGCTACCTGGTTGCACAACATTAATCATTCTATGTAAAGTATCTGATGCTTCTTTATGTAGTGGTGAAATAATACGTTTACGGGGACTTTGCCTAGAAAGTTCGATGGCAGTTTCAACTATATTGTTTTGAATAAGTGTAATATCTGTTTTGGGCGGATTAGTTGCTAAAGGAAAATTGGACACGGTAGCGCATGTTTTAGGTTACGCTACAAATGTAGTGTATTCTCAAAAACATAAGGCCGGCAAAAACCCTAATCAATAATCTTAAGTTCGCCAGACATCATTTTATGGTATTTACAAACATAATACAATACATCTGGCGCATCTTTTGGTACAGTAAATAAAAGTTCTGAATCATTAGCGCCGTTATTGGTTACACCTTCATCAAAAGTACTCACAGCACCTTGAATCTTTTCTGTTTTTATGAAGAATGGGTGTCCAAAAGCTTTTACAATAAATTTATAAGTCTCTCCTCGTTTTAAGGTTAAGGTTGGATTCTCAGCTTTTGGAAAATCGGCTGCCTCTATAGTATATTCTTTGTTGGTTAAAGCATCAACTGTGTAAACAGCAATAGGTTCTTTGGGCTTCTTATCACCACAACTTAAGATTAAAATTGAAGATAACGTAATGGCTAAGGAAAGTACTCTAAAAAGCTGTTTCATTTCTATTGGTTTTCAACAAATTAAGAATTTATTGAATTCCAATCAATTTACTACAACATTATTACCAAGTTCATTTTTTTGAATATCATCTTTTTATAGATAGCGAAAATTAAATATACATTTTCATCAATTTCGCAAACTGTTTTTCTTTTAGTATTCGATACAATTGGCAATGGAGTCAAAAAAAAGCCCTCTTCAAAATCGAAAAGGGCTTCTAATTTTTATTAAAAAAGTGAACTACATACCTTTTAACTCAGACACCAAATCGGTGAGAGCTGCTTTGGCATCTCCAAACAACATAGATGTTTTAGAATTGTAAAATAATTCGTTTTCAATACCAGCATAACCAGCCTTCATACTTCGCTTATTAACTACTATATGTTTAGCATTCTCCACATCTAGAATTGGCATACCGTAAATTGGACTCGACGAATCGTTATGTGCTGCAGGGTTTACAACATCATTAGCACCAACAACTAATACCACATCGGCGTTAGTAAACTGAGGATTAATATCATCCATTTCAACTAACATGTCGTATTCTACATTAGACTCGGCAAGTAGCACATTCATATGCCCAGGCATACGTCCTGCAACAGGATGTATGGCATACTTTACGTTAACTCCTTTACCTGTTAAAATCTCTTCTAACTCATGAATAACATGTTGTGCCTGTGCAACCGCTAATCCGTATCCAGGAACAATAATAACATTGCTTGCATAATTCATCATTATTGCGGTATCACTAGCAGTAGTTGTTTTTATCGAACCAAGTGTTTTATTAGCGCCTTCTGGTCCACCACTAGCTGTAAATGAACCAAAAATTACAGATGCTAAAGTTCTATTCATCGCTTTACACATGGCTACGGTTAAAATAATACCTGCAGAACCTACTAATATACCACCAACCAACATAACCATATTATCATATAGTACACCCGTAATGGCTGCAGCAATACCTGTTAAGGAATTCAATAACGAAATTACCACAGGCATATCGGCACCACCAATGGGCATTACAAATAAAATACCGTAAACTAAACCGCCAACTAATAAAGCATACAAAAACACAGGTGTATCTACACCAACTGCTGTCATATATCCCGCTAAACCAACCACGACTATTATGAATAAGTTATTTACTATGTTGTACTGAGGTATCTTTATAACGCTCTTCACCTTACCATTTAGCTTTCCCCAAGCCATTAAACTACCTGAGAATGTTATAGCTCCAATAATTACTGCCGCTAAAACTGTAGCTACCATAGAAGCACTAGTCGTTGAAATGTCTGTGTTTCCAAACTCTACAATACCGATAAGGGCAGCACTTGCGCCACCAAAACCATTAAACAACGATACTAATTCTGGCATTTTGGTCATCTCTACCTTTACCGCAATGAGCCAACCAATAATGGCTCCCACTGCAATAGCAATCCCTATCAAAACATAAATGATGGTGGGTACTTCTAAATCATGTATAAAAATAGTCCCTACTATGGCCAGCCCCATACCTCCTGCTGCAATTAAGTTACCAGATTTAGCAGAATCGGGATGCCCTAGTTTTTTTAAGCCAACAATAAACGTAACTGTGGCTATTAGATATATTATACTTAGTGTTACACTCATTATTTCTTCTTTTTAAACATTTCTAACATTCTGTTGGTGACCGCAAAACCGCCAACAACATTTAAAATTCCTAAAACCACTGCTACAAAACCTAGAGCTAAGGCTAAATAATCTGTTGGATCTGAATGTAGCATTACCAATATAGCTCCAACGATAACCACACCACTTAAGGCATTGGCTCCAGACATTAATGGTGTGTGCAATACTGCTGGGATACTTTTAATAAGTTCTACCCCAACAAAAGTTGCTAAAATAATGATGTAAACAATCTGAAGATTGTTGTTTATAAATTCTATAATCTGTTCCATTTTAGGTTAGTTTTTACGTTGAACGCCGTCTTGAACAATAAGGGTTTCATCGGTAATTTCTTCCTCCAAATCCCATTTAAAATTTAAGTCTTCTGTTAAGTGTGTAATAAAGTTGTACATGTTCTTAGCGTACAATTCACTGGCATTGGTGGAAACACTCTCTGGAGAAATCTTTGTTCCAATAACTTTTACCCCATTAACCACAACAGTTTCGTTTAGTTTACTAACCTCACAGTTTCCGCCTTGAGCGGCTGCTAAATCAACAATAACCGCACCATTCTTCATTTGTTTAACCTGCTCTTCGGTTATTAAAAGTGGTGCTTTTCTACCAGGCACATTAGCTGTTGTTATCACCAAATCTGCCTTAAACAACGATTCTTCAACTGCTTCTTTTTGTCGTTTTTTATAATCTTCGGAAGCTTCTTTGGCATAACCACCTTCAGATTCTTCACCTTCATTATCTACGGAAATAAATTTCGCTCCCAAGGATTCTGCTTGTTCTTTAGTCTCGGTTCTAATATCTGTAGCTTCAACAACAGCTCCTAAACGTTTAGCTGTAGCAATGGCTTGTAATCCTGCTACTCCAACTCCAAAAATAAGCACTCTTGAAGGTGTAATAGTTCCAGCAGCTGTCATCATTAAAGGGAAAATCTTGGTCATTTCATAAGCTCCTAAAATAACAGCTTTATAACCTGAAAGGTTGTTCTGCGAACTCAATACATCCATATCTTGAGCCCTAGAAATACGCGGCATAGCATCCATAGAGAACGCTGTAGCGCCTTTTTCTGAAATAGCTTTAATTAAATCTGGACTTGATTTGTGGTACAGTTGACTCATTAAAATATGTCTTTTTTGTACCAAACTTAGGTCGTTTTCGTCAAAAGGATTGATTTTGACAAGTACCTGAGCGTTTTCAAAAATCTTTTCTCTTGTAGCAGTAGAAGCTCCTGCGTTTACATAATCCGAATCTTTATACATCGAATTTTCTCCCGCACCTTCCTCTACAAAAATCTCAAAACCTTTATCGACCAGCTTTTGAGTAATTAAAGGCGACAATGCGACTCGCCGTTCACCTTTGTGACTCTCTTTTAAAATTCCTATTTTCATTTTTTGTTGGTTAGTTTATTAGTTTTAAAGAATTGACTATTTAACTATGATACACAGTTTTAATAATTCAAAGACACAAAGAAAGTCCTTTTGTCCCTAACAAAACCTGTGATTTGTCATTTTATTTAATTTGTATATTTTTTTGACCTCGTTGATTCATTCCATATATCTGTCCTAAAAGAAGACACAGGTAACATATTACCACCATATAAAGTTCCTCTCACCCAATTTTTCCATGCATAACGTGCCGCTTTTGGCTCTATAACATAATCACTTTTTACAAAAACACCCTTACCTCTTATAATTTTTGCTTCACACGGATAAAATACTTTATCTGCTCCTGCTATTTCAAAATTTGACAACGGTCCTTTTGAAAACAATCCCGATTTGGCATTCTTGAATTTTAATAAGACACCTCCATCTTTAATTTCAAAAGCATCATAAACAGGTGCTTCAAATTCAATTGAAGTGAATCCATAAGTTTTATGTAAGGCATTGAACAATAATCGTTCTGCAACTTCTTTTTTTCTTGGTGGATGAATACTATGTTCTTCACCAATATCTGTTGTTATAGCTATCCCAGAATTTGGAATTAAGTCCAAACACTCCAGTTGAGCTTGTCGCATATTTGCAGTATTGTCTTCCTTTGTTTTGTAAAATTCGTCTCCCTTATAGATATAAGGCGCAATTTGAGCATAATAAATGGGGAAATTATAATCGCCCCAACGCTCACGCCAGTCTTTCACCATTGCTGGGAAGAGTCTTTTGTAAAAATCAGGATCTTGTCTATTCGCCTCGCCTTGATACCATAACACCCCTTTTATTTTGTAAGGAATTATTGGGTTTATCATCGCATTAAAAAGTAAAACAGGAGAACGTTGCACATGTTTACTTGTAACGATTTTATTTGGCGCCTCCTTTTTAAATTTTTCTATAATACTAGTGCTCATCCAAGCCTCAATTGTACTACCTCCCCAAGAGGAATGAATAAGACCTACAGGGACATCTAAAATTTCTTGTAGTTCCTTTCCAAAAAAGTAAGCCACCGCACTAAAGTCTGCAACAGTTTCGGGTGAAGCCCCTTGCCATCCGCTAAAATCCTTAACATCTTTTAAAGGCGTTTTAGATGCTGTTTTGTGCACAGTAAACACACGTAAATTAGGATTATTTGCATGCAGTATGGCTTTAGCACCACCAAATGTTGGCTGACCGGTATACCCTTTAAGCGACTGAAACATGTTAGACTGACCAGAACATAACCACACCTCGCCAAATAAAATATTACTTAAAATAATATTCGATGCTTTATTTTTTATTGTAATCGTCTGAGGTGATTTACTATTTGTTGTTTTTACTTGAACACTCCAATTTCCAGAATCATTCGCTTTTACATCTAATTTATTTGATAACCAACTAGCCTCTAACGAAAAGGTTTCATTAGCATCTGCCCAACCCCATATCTGTATGGTAGCATCTCTTTGAAGCACCATGTTTGAAGATACGATTGCAGGTAGTTTTACCTCAGCTTTTACAGACTGTGTAATCACAGAAAATATCAAGGGAATAAGGAAAACTGTTATTTGGTTGGTTTTCATAATTGATTTTAATTTGGAAACTTAGCTCTAATTTTATCTAAAGATAGGTTATGGATGCTTCCTACATGGGTGTGCTGTTTTGAGGTATCTGGCTCATAAGTACCATCTTGTACTTGCCCACCTATTTTTTGGTAGGCCTCTCTAAAGCTCTGACCCTCCACCACTAATGTATTTATATTATCTACCGTGAACAAGTATTTATATTTATCATCATTCAAATCAATATCTTTTACAATAACTTGCTGAATGGCGTAGTTAAAAATATCTAAAATGTCTTTTAATTCCTCAAAAGCAGCAATCATATTTTCTTTTAATAACTGAAAATCTCTGTGATACCCGCTCGGTAAATTATTAGTGATTAACACCATTTCAGACTGTAATGCTTGTATTTTGTTGCACTTACCACGAATCAACTCAAACACATCGGGGTTTTTTTTATGTGGCATAATGCTACTCCCAGTAGTTAACTCGTCTGGGAAAGTGACAAAGCCAAAATTCTGACTCATATACAAACACACATCCATTGCAAATCTTGATAACGTATTCGATAAACTTCCTAAAGCTGCGGCTATAGTGCGCTCGTTTTTACCCCGACCCATTTGAGCAGCCACCACGTTATATCTTAGCGTAGCAAAACCCATTTCTTTAGTAGTTAATTCTCTATCGATAGGAAATGAACTCCCATAACCAGCAGCCGAACCTAGTGGATTTTGGTCCACCGTTTTTAAGGCAGCATTTAGTAAATACACATCATCAATCATTAACTCAGCATAGGCCGAAAACCATAATCCAAAGGATGACGGCATAGCCACTTGTAAATGTGTGTAGCCAGGCAACAATTTATCTTTATGCGTTTCAGCTAAATCTAAAAGCGTATCAAACAATGTTTTAACTTTAGATTGTACTACCTGTAAATTCTCTTTATAATATAAATGACAAGCCACTAAAACCTGGTCGTTTCTAGAGCGTGCGGTGTGGATTTTTTTACCAACCTCTCCCAAAGATTTGGTTAATTCGAACTCTATTTTAGAGTGTACATCTTCAAATTGAGTATCAATTTCAAACGTACCTTCCTCAATTTGTTGCGCCAACACCTCTAAACCTCCCAAAAGTTGTTCTAATTCTTCGGAAGTTAAAATACCAATGCTCTGTAGCATTTTTGCATGCGCTTTGGATGCGATGACATCGTACTTTGCTATATGAATATCAATTTCACGGTCGTTGCCAACTGTAAATTGCTCTATTTTATTGTCTATTGATATGCCTTTATCCCAGAGTTTCATAAATTTCTGCGAAAGCAGAAATCTCTACTTTCTATTTTAATTAATATTTTATTTCAACAAGGTCTCAAAAAACCTTGCATGACTTTTGGTCTTTTTTGATTCCTGCCTTCACGGGAATAACAGAGTTTTCTATTTATTTTATCTCATTTATGTAAAGCTAACTACCTAATGGCAACTTACTTTCTACTATGAGATTCCTGCATGCGCAGGAATTATTACCCGTTCCAATAATTCAATATATATTGTAATGCCTTCTTCTATTTCTTTTAAATAAATAAATTCATCTGCACTATGTGAACGCGTACTATCTCCAGGACCTAATTTTAAACTAGGGCAGGATAATACGGCTTGGTCTGATAATGTTGGTGACCCGTACGTGCTTCGTCCCATAGCAACACCTGCCTTTACGAGTGCATGGTCTGTTGGTATAGAAGACGAATTTAATCTTAAACTACGCGGTTTAATGCTTGTTACTGGTGCTTCTTTTTGTAAAATTTCGGCAATTTCGGCATTACTGTATGCATCATTAACACGCACATCTATCACTAAACTTAAATCGGCTGGTACGGCATTGTGTTGTTTCCCTGCGTTTATCTGACTTACGGTTAACTTAACATCACCTAAAGCTTCGGAGCTTTTATCAAACTTGTAATCTTTAAACCACTGCAAAGTGTCAATTGCTTTGTAAATCACATTGTCGTCGTTAGGATGTGCTGCATGACTTGGCGTACCTTTTAAAACAGCATCGAATACCACAAGACCTTTTTCAGCGACAGCTAAATTCATCAATGTTGGCTCTCCCACTATAGCTACATCTATATTAGGAATGATTGACAGCACACTATTCAATCCATTCGGACCGCTACTTTCTTCTTCTGCGGATGCAACAATTACCAAATTGTATTTTAAATTTTCATGCTTGTAATAATATGTAAATGTTGCTATCAGAGATACCAAACATCCGCCGGCGTCATTGCTGCCTAAACCATATAACTTCCCATCTTCAACAATCGCCTTAAATGGGTCTTTTGTGTATGCCGAGTTTGGTTTTACTGTATCATGATGTGAATTTAAGAGTAAGGTTGGCTTACCTTCCTCAAAATGCTTATTAACAGCCCAAACATTGTTCTGTGTTCTATTATAATCTATGTTATAACGTTTGAACCACTCTTCAACATGAGAAGCAGTTTGGTCTTCTTCTGAAGAAAAAGACTGGGTTTCAATCAACTGCTTTAAAAGAGCAATAGCCTCAGATGTTAATTGCTGTATCATAAATATAAAGTGGTGAACTTTTGTTCTTTATTACTTATTACAGATGGATTTCCAATAATCACTCGAGACACACCTTGTTCTAATGCGTTAAAACAATTCTCTAGTTTAGGAAGCATACCATCATGGAATACGCCATCATCTTTTAATGTTTCATAAGTTCCTGAATCCATATGTTGGATAACAGAATCATCATTATCAACCGACATCAATACACCATTCTTCTCAAAACAGTAGGTCAATTCAATTTTATATAATTTTGAAAGACCAATAGCAAGCTCAGAGGCAATAGTATCTGCATTGGTATTTAATAATTGTCCGTTACCATCGTGAGTTATAGCACAAAATACAGGTGAAAAATCCGCCTGAATTAGTTTATCTATAGATTGGTGCGCCACTTGTTTTACATCCCCCACGAACCCATAGTCAATCTCCTTTACCGGTCTTTTATCAGATTTAATACTGTTTAAATCGGCACCTGTCAATCCTATGGCTTCCACATCTAAAGCCTGTAATCTAGCTACAATATTCTTGTTTACCAACCCTCCATAAACCATAGTAATCACCTCAAGTGTGTCGGCATCTGTTATGCGTCTACCATTCACCATTTTAGATTCAATACCCAATTTGGCAGCCACACTAGTAGCGCGTTTTCCTCCACCATGAACTAAAATCTTCTTTCCTTCAAGATTGGAAAAGTTTTCCAGAAAAGTTTTTAAAGCATCTTTATCTTCAATAACATTCCCTCCAATTTTTACTATGGATAGTTTTTCCTTAGCCATTTCCCAATAGTTTTTTAAGTACTAATTGTGCCGCATAGGTTCTATTATTGGCCTGCTCAATCACTATTGAACTATCGCTATCTAATACAGCATCTTCAACAACTACATTTCGTCTTACTGGTAAACAGTGCATGAACTTGGCATTGCCTATTTTATCTTTTGTAATCATCCAATTAGGGTCAGTATTTACAACCTTACCATAATCTTCATAGGAGCTCCAGTTTTTAGTATAAACGAAATCTGCATCTTTGAATGCTTCTTCTTGATTATGATAAATTGGCGTATCTCCAGTTATTTCAGGATTTAAATCATACCCCTCTGGATTGGCTATTACAAACTCCACGTCCATTTTTTTCATAGCTTGGGTAAAACTGTTTGCCACAGCATGTGGTAGTGGTTTAATATGTGGTGCCCAACTTAATACTACCTTTGGCTTTGCTTTTGTTGCATGTTCTGAAATGGTCAACGCATCTGTTAAGCCTTGTAATGGATGTCCTGTGGCACTTTCCATATTTACAATTGGTACTGAGGCATGTTCCATAAAAGCATTCATCACTTGTTCGCTTTCGTCTTTGGCTTTATCAGTTAGCGTTGGAAATGCACGTACCGCTATGATATCACAATACTGAGAAACAACAGCCGCCGCTTCTTTAACATGTTCGGCGGTGTTACCGTTCATAATTGTTCCATCTTCAAACTCTAATCCCCAAGCATCGCCAGACACATTCATTACAATAGGATTCATCCCCAAATTCAAAGCCGCTTTTTGTGTACTTAAACGCGTGCGTAAACTAGAATTAAAAAATAACAGACCAAGTGTTTTGTCTTTTCCTAAAGTTATATGTTTTAAAGGATTTGTTTTCAAAGCCTTTGCCTCTTCAATCCAAGTGTTAATATTATCAATATCGTTTATGGATGTGTAATGTTTCATCTTATTCTTTTTATTTATGATGAGATGCTAAAATAAATTCAGCATGACATTTCATATCATTTTATCTTAGTAAACGGCACGTTGTCTTCCATAGCATTGATTATAAAATCATCTTCTAGCCCGTTTACAATCCATGTTTCTACATTAGCGTCTTTGGCAACATGTGCTGCTTCAATTTTACTTTGCATACCGCCACTACCGTGAGAGGATTTTGAACTTACCACTTCATCTGCCAATTCACTAAAATCAGTAACCTCTTTAATGGTTTTAGGGGTTCTGTTTTCTATGGATGCCTTGGTATAAATTCCGTTAGTATTGGTAGCAATGATAAATAAATCGGCATTCAATAATGATGCGGTTAAAGCCCCTAGCTTATCATTATCGCCAAATTTAATCTCATCGGTGGCTACCGTATCATTTTCATTGATAATAGGTATGTAATTGTTATTGACTAATACGTTAATGGTGTTTGTAATATTCACCTTGCTTTCTTCTTTTTCAAAATCTGAATACGACAACAAACACTGCGAGGTTAATAACCCATATTCCCTAAAAATTTCCTGATATATACGTATGAGATGCGGCTGACCAATCGAAGCCAAAGCCTGCTTAACAAACACCTCTTCTTGCTTACTCTCTAACTTTACAAATTGTTTTGCTACGGCAATTGCCCCAGAACTCACAATAATGAACTCGCAGGTATCTTGAAGTCTCGCTATCTGATTTGCAATGTCTTCAATCTTACCTCTGGAAATATTATCAGTTTCCTTGGTTAGGGTATTAGACCCCATTTTTAGTAATATGCGTTTCTTTTTTTTCATATTAGCTGTTGCTAAATTCTAAGAATACCCATTTAAGGTTTAACGAATTTGTCCGTTACCGTGAACATACCATTTATTAGTAACCAAATGTTGTAAACCAATAGGTCCACGTTGGTGTAATTTATCGGTACTGATGGCTAACTCGCCTCCTAAACCAAACTCAAAACCATCTGTGAAACGTGTAGATGCATTATGGTAAACTGCACCACAGTCTACTGCCATCATAAAGTTTTCAGCAACAGCATTATCATTTGTTACAATAGTAGCAGAATGTCCACCACTGTATTTGTTAATCATCTCTATAGCTGTTTGCGCATTTTCTATACTGCCTATTACTATTTTATAATCTAAAAACTCTTCATACCAAATGGCATCGTTATCTATTTGATTTACACTGTTATAATCACTAAGTGAAGCATCTCCTAAAATTTCAACATTATGAGATTCTAAACGTGCTATTAAATCGTTAACAAACTGTGTTTTATTTGGTAAATCGTTATCAATAATAACTTTATCTACAGCATTGCAACCTGATACTTTCTGTGTTTTACCATTCACTATAATATCTAAAGCCATAGTAGCTTCAACATTTTTGTGGATATACACAAAATTATTACCACGCCCACTCACAATAACTGGACATTTAGCATTTAGTTTTACAAATTCAATTAAACGCTCGCCACCACGTGGCACTATTAAATCTAAATTTTGAGTTGGATTTTCTAAAAAAGCTTGTGTTTCTGTACGATTATAGTTTAGATATTCTACCCAATCTGTACTTACTCCATTATCTTTTAAAGCTTTATGCCAAAGGTTTACAATAGCTAAATTAGAATTTAGAGATTCTTTACCTCCTTTTAATAAAATTTTATTCCCAGATTTAAATGCAATTCCTCCAGCCTCAATAGTTACATCTGGCCTAGATTCGTAAATAATCATCACGGTACCAAACGATGCTGTTTTATTATAAATCTGCATGCCATTGTCGTGCGTAAAACGGAAACGTTCTACTCCCACAGGGTCTTCTAATTCAGATAATTGACGTAAGGACTCAACCATACCGTCTATTTTAGCATCATCAACTTTTAAACGGTCTCGCATTGCTAAATCGCCTCCTGCATAGGCATCCATATCTATTTTATTAGCATCCAAAATAGTATCCGCATGTTCTTTTACCAATGTTTTCATGGTCTTTAACACTGCATTCCGTTTATCTATGCTTAGTATCTCGTTCATTTTTAATAGTATTTTACAAGTAACTATAGGTTATACAGTTGCTTCAATTTTAACTAAAGCTTTTTTTAAAGCCTCAAAAAACTGGTCTACATGCTGTGTTTCAATATTTAATGGCGGCAAAATTCGCAACACCTTTTTATTTGCTGCACCTCCTGTAAATATCTTATAATTATAAATTAAATCTTTGCGTAGGTCTCCCACTTCAAAATCAAACTCCAAGCCTAGCATTAAGCCTCTTCCTTTTATTTGTTTTATCTGCAGCATTGCCTTTGCTTTTTCAATAAAATAAGCTCCCATCTCGTTGACATTATCTATTAGATTTTCGTCTTCAATGGTATTTAAAACGGCTAAACCAGCAGCACACGCTAAGTGATTCCCCCCAAATGTAGTGCCCAACATGCCATATTTTGCTTCGATATCTGGATGGATTAAAACACCACCTATTGGGAATCCATTCCCCATACCTTTGGCAATGGAAATAACATCTGGTGTAACATTATAATGCTGAAACGTAAAGAATTTACCAGAACGCCCGTAACCAGACTGCACTTCATCTGCGATAAACATGGTATTGTTCGCCTTACAAAGTACATCTACTTGCTCGAAAAACTCTCTAGTACCTTGGTCTAAACCACCAACACCTTGAATAAACTCCACAATAACCGCGCAAACATCGCCTTTTTCGAGCTCTCTTTTTACACCTTCAACATCATTTAATTCTAAAAAAGTTACTTTTTGTTGTGCGTTTAACGGCGCTACGGCATTTGGATTATCGGTTGCTGCGACAGCGGCTGATGTACGTCCATGAAATCCATTTCTAAAAGCCAGTACACGAGCCTTCCCTGTTTTAAACGAGGCTACTTTCAAGGCATTTTCATTAGCCTCGGCTCCAGAATTACAAAAGAATAATTGATAATCTTTACAACCAGAAAGCTGTTCTAATTTGTCAGCTAATTGTTTTTGTAACGGATTTTGAATAGCATTAGAATAAAACCCTAAGGTTTCAACTTGTGTTGTAACTGCCTTTACATAATTTGGATGTGCATGCCCAATAGAAATCACCGCATGTCCTCCGTAAAGGTCTAAATACTCAGTTCCTTGGTCATCATATACATGAATGCCTTTGCCCGAAACTGGTGTTACATTATATAATGGATAAACGTCAAATAATGGCATTTTAACTCTTTTTTAATTGATTAATTTTCTCAAACGATGCCGTAATTCCTTGAATTAAGGCAGAGCTCAGTCCTTTGTGCTCCATTTCATTTAAGCCTGCGATAGTACATCCACTTGGTGTGGTAACCCTATCAATTTCTGCTTCTGGGTGCCTACCGGATTCTTTAAGTAAACTAGCAGCACCATAGCAGGTTTGTAACGCTAAATTATGAGCTTCGTCAGCTTCAAAACCTAACTGAATTGCACCTTGAGTTGTCGCACGCACAAGGCGCATCCAAAATGCAATACCACTGGCGCAAATTACAGTAGCAGCCTGTATTTGTTCCTCAGGGATTACCATTGTTGTTCCTAGCTGATTAAAAATACTTTTCGCTAATTCAAGCTTCAACTGCCCCGCATCATTAGCCGATAAACAGGTCATGGACTTCCCTATGGAAATCGCCGTATTTGGCATCACACGAATAATATGTTTATCATCGCCTATAATACTTTCAATTTTAGCTATTGAAAACCCTGCAGCCACCGACATTATTACATGGTCTTCGGTAATTAAAGGTTCTAATTCCTTTAAAACACCTTCAATATGTCGCGGCTGAAGTGCAAAAATCACAATATCACTATTCTCTACAGCCGTGGCGTTGCTGTTTGTGATTTTCACATAATCTTCATCTACAAAGGCATTGACTTGTGCCGTATTTCTATCACTTAAATACAACGATGTAAACGACTTATTTTTAATAAGCCCTTTTGCAATTGAGCTTCCTAAATTCCCGGTTCCAATGATGGCTATTTTCATAATACTAAAAAGAAGCCTCCCCCAACCCCTCCAAAGGAGGGGGAGTACTTACTCATATTTTAAAATTATTATATTCATTTTTAAGCCTTTCAGCTTTTTTTTCATTTTCAACTCTACTCAGACGTAACACTCCGCATGAGTAAAATCCCTCCCCTTCGGGGAGGTTAGGTGGGGCTAAAAATAAGTTCCTTTCAAACCTAAGCCCATAGTTTCTTCCAATCCAAACATTAAATTCATATTCTGTATGGCTTGTCCAGAAGCGCCCTTTAGTAAATTATCAATCGTACTTGTAATTAATAATTTATCATTATGCTTATGCAAATGCACTAAACACTTGTTGGTGTTTACCACTTGTTTCATATGCAAAAACTCATCCGACACAAATGTAAATTTTGCATCCTCATAAAACGACTTATAAATAGATTTCGCATTGTCTACAGAACCATTAAAATCGGTATAAATAGTCGCAAAAATACCTCTAGAAAAATTACCTCTATTTGGCATAAAAATAATTTCTGAAGAAAAATTGGCTTGCAACTGATGTACCGACTGATTAATCTCGCCTAAATGCTGATGCGTAAATGGTTTGTAGTACGAAAAATTATTATCTCGCCAGGTATAATGCGTTGTAGCAGATAACGAGGTTCCTGCACCAGTGGCACCAGTAACCGCATTAATATGCACATCCTTTTTAAGTAAACCAGCATCAGCCAAAGGCAATAATCCTAACTGAACAGCCGTAGCAAAACACCCAGGATTAGCAATATAATTCGCATTTACAATAGCCTCTTTATTCAATTCTGGTAATCCATATACAAAGGTTTTACCATTAAAAACTTTATCGGCTTCCAATCTAAAATCGTTACCTAAATCAATAATTTTAGTACTATCAGAAAACGTATTAGCCGATAAAAACTTAACCGAATTTCCGTGCCCTAAGCACAGAAATAACACATCTACATTTGGGTTAACAGTATCTGTAAACACACGGTTTAAAGACCCCACCAAATCTTGGTGTACTTTAGAAATTTGATTTCCTGCATTACTTGTACTATACACAAAATCTATCTCCACCTCAGGATGATGCATCAATAATCTAATAAGCTCTCCTGCGGTGTACCCTGCGCCTCCTATTATGCCTACTTTTATATTCTTCATTTCAATTTATAATTCTATTGAGATGCTGAAACGAGTTCAGCATAACAAAACGATTAAGAGTTTACCTGCTGATAAATCTTGTTTTGATTTCCTATTATTTTAATAAATCCTTTAGCATCGTCGGCAGTCCATGCTTTATTTTCTTCGCCATAACTACCAAACTTCGCACTCATTAAATCATGTTCCGATGTGATACCATCTAATGAGAAATGATAAGGCTTTAACGTTACGATAACATCTCCTGAAACTTTTTCTTGACTGTTAGATAAGAACGCTTCAATATCTCGCATTACAGGGTCTAAATACTGCCCTTCGTGTAAATGCATGCCGTAGAAACTAGATAAGTATTCCTTATGTTGCAATTGCCACTTGGTTAGCGTATGCTTTTCTAATAAATGGTGTGCTTTCACAGTAATTAAAGCCGCTGCAGCTTCAAATCCTACACGACCTTTTATACCCACAATGGTATCGCCTACGTGAATATCTCTACCAATAGCATAAGCCGATGCTAAATCATTCAATTTTTCAATATTTACCTCTGGTGCATTAGTTGTGCCATTCAAGGCTACAACCTCGCCTTTTTCAAAAGTTAAAGTTACTTTTTCCTCGCCTTCTTTTTCTAATTGCGATGGATACGCTTCACTTGGTAATGGCTTTTCAGAAGTCAATGTTTCTGCACCACCTACACTCGTACCCCACAACCCTTTGTTTACAGAGTATTGCGCTTTTTCCCAAGACATATCAATACCATTAGCCTTTAAATAATCTATCTCTTCTTGTCTTGATAGTTTTTGGTCTCTTATTGGCGTGATGATTTTAATACCAGGTGCCAGCGTTTGAAAAATCATATCAAAACGCACTTGGTCGTTTCCAGCACCAGTACTTCCGTGGGCAATGTATTCAGCATCAATACTTTTGGCGTATTCAATAATTTCAATAGCTTGTACAATACGCTCAGCACTTACAGACAATGGGTAGGTGTTGTTTTTCAATACGTTACCAAAAATTAAATACTTCACTACCTTTTGGTAAAAGGTTGCTACAGCATCAATATTTTTATAGGTAGACACACCCATTTTATAGGCATTACTTTCAATGTGTTTAATTTCGTCTTGTGTAAAACCTCCTGTGTTTACACTTACCGCATGCACATCGTATTCTTTGGATAAACTTACCGCACAATACGATGTATCTAATCCGCCACTGTAGGCTATTACTAATTTTTTCATGAATTTGTTTTAACTAATATTTTTGAGAATCTTATTAAACTGATTGATTTTAGATTCGAAATATGGATTAACGTAATACTTATATTTAAACTCATCCCTCAATTTCCCTAATTTCTCAAGTGTTTCAATTAAAACAGGAGATAAGTCTTTTAATGTAATAAACTTCATGCCTAACAACTCATTATTTAGATGCACAGTTTTATCTTGGGCTATTGAAATAAGAAATGCTTTTGAAAATTTTTTGGTCAACGCATCCATTAGTAACAACCCTAGATTGTGATTTCTATAGGTTTTATGAATCCATAGAGAGGAACGCTCGTACACAGAGTGTTTTTCTATGGTATGTCTGTGTGCGAAGATATGACCAACAATCTCGGCATCTTTCATAATTAAAAAGCAACCATTTTTCAACCTATCATGTAACATCCCAACACTGGCATGATACATGGCAGGAAGATTTTTAGTTCTTTCTGAAATGACCTGTAATTGTGTTCTGGAAATGTCGTGTGTAAAAACAACTACCAATCCTTTTTCTTTACAAAAGGTTGTTGCTTCTAGCAGCGCTTTATTAATGCTTTTTTCCAATGTCGTTTCCATGTTTAGTTGCTGTTTTTTGCAAAACATTTTTTATTTCAACAGTTAACCTTAAACCAACAGTTTTAGGTTGAAAATTATAATTCTGTCAAAAGTTTCCTTTTTAGGGAACAATTTTAATACTTCAATAAATAACGAAAATCGCGAAAGTGAATTACTTTCTTAAATAGATACACCCCACTAGGGGCGTGTTTGAGGAAAACGCACAACAACTGCTTCAGCATTTGCAACTGAAACATAAGAGATAAAAGATATGTTGTTTTCTGTTTTCACTGAATAACCATCTTAACTATTAACTCTAAATCGTCGGCGTGAGCCCCTTTCGTTAATATGAGGGGCAAAATTACAACTTATTATGAATTTAGCAACTTATAACTGTAAAAAATAAAATCTACGAAAATAAAAATTGTTTTAATCCAACGCTCTAATCCAAATATTTCTATAACTAACGCGACTGTTATCGCCATGGTCTTGTAACATTAAAGGTAGTTTACCATGTGGCTTGTACTTTGGTAAACCTATATAAGCTACAGCTCCTTGTATTTCAAAATTATCCTGAATTAACACACCGTTGTGTAATACTGTAATCGTTGCTTCTTTGATCACACGTCCTAAATCATTAAACCTTGGTGCGTGAAAAATAATATCGTAAGTATTCCAATCGCCGCTTGCAACTGACGCTTTTACCAATGGCACCGATTGTTTGTATATGGCTCCAACCTGTCCGTTAACATAAGTATTGTTGTTGTTATTATCTAAAATTTGAACTTCATATTGCCCTTGTAAGAACACGCCACTATTAGCACGGTGTTGTCCGTCTCCTTGAATATCCTTTGGCGATTTCCATTCTATGTGTAATTGTACGCTCCCAAATTGTTGCTTGGTTTGAATGTCTCCAGACTTATCTTTAACCGTCATTGAACCATCTTCATTTAAAATCCATTGTACGGTACTACCATCTTTTACGTGTTCCCAAGCTTCAAAATTGCTACCATCAAAAAGTACAATGGCATCACTAGGTGCTCCGTTTTGCCCTTTTGGATTTACTGTTGGCGGTACAGGTTTATATAGCTCTGTCTCTTCAGGAGTTTTGGGTTCTTCTTTATTGAGAGCTTTTTCTTTGGCTAACTTTTCACTTTTATCTTCAAGCAAAAAGTTACAGGAACTTATTGCAAGCAGTAATAGCAATAAGGGCAGAATTCGCTTAAAAACCATGGCTTAGATTCCTAGTATACTTTTTAAATAATCTTCATCTATATCGCCACCAGCAAAATCATCAAAACTTCTTGTAGCGGCTTCAATAATATGTTTTTGAATGAAAGGCGCGCCTTCCCTTGCGCCTTGTTCTGAGGATTTAATACAACACTCCCATTCCATAACCGCCCATAAATCGAGTCCGTATTTGGTTAATTTTGAAAAAATGGCACTAAAATCTACCTGTCCATCTCCCAAACTTCTAAAGCGTCCTGCTCTATCTTTCCAATCGGCATAACCACCATACACACCTTGTCGTCCTGTGGGGTTAAACTCAGCATCTTTTACATGAAACGCTCTAATACGCTCATGATAAATATCAACAAACTGCAAATAATCCAGTTGCTGTAACACAAAATGACTTGGGTCGTATAATAGATTCGCTCTTGAATGATTCCCACTAGCTTCTAAAAAACGCTCGTACGACACACCATCGTGCAAATCTTCGCCTGGATGAATTTCATAACACACATCTACGCCACAGTCATCAAAATGATTTAAAATAGGCAACCACCTTTTAGCCAACTCTTTAAAACCCATATCTACCAAACCAGTTGGTCGTTGTGGCCAAGGGTATACAGTATGCCACATCAGGGCTCCAGAGAAGGTCGCATGTGCATTTAAACCCAATCTCTTACTGGCAGTTCCAGATTTTTTTACAAAATCTATCGCCCATTCGGTTCTGGTTTTAGGATTGCCTCGAACAGCTTCTGGAGCAAAACCATCAAACATGGTGTCATAGGCTGGGTTTACAGCAACTAATTGCCCTTGTAAATGGGTAGATAATTCCGTGATTTCTAATCCATAAGACTGTACTTTTCCTTTAAGCTCGTCGCAATAGGTTTGACTTTCCGCTGCTTTATCAATATCTATTAAGCTAGATTCCCATGTGGGTATTTGTACGCCTTTGTATCCTAAATCGGCAGCCCATTTACACATACCGTCTAAACTATTAAATGGTGCTTCGCTACCTGCAAATTGTGCTAAAAATACCGCTGGTCCTTTTATTGTTTTCATAAATTCTTTATACCAAAAGCCCCACCTAACCTCCCAAAAGGGGAAGAACTGAGTACTTGATTATTATTTTCTTTTATATCCTTAACTGGCTTTAACTAATATTTCTCTTCGAAAAGCTCTATTTCTTAATCCTCTTAAAGAGGGAAATACAATCTCCAAGACCTGTCAGGTTTTAAAACCTTACAGGTCTGTGGTAGCTAAATCTTCGTCCAATTAGCATTGTTCTTATCACTTTCTACAGCAGCGTAAATAAATTTCATGCCACGCACACCATCTGCAATAGTTGGATAATCTGGATTTTCAATAGTTTCCCCTTCTTTTATGGCTGTTAAGTGCAATGCGAAATTCTTATATATCGTAGCGAACGCTTCCAGATAACCTTCGGGATGTCCTGCTGGAATCCTACAAACCGCCAAAGCTTCGTCGTGCAAACCGTTACCGTTCGGTGTATAAGTTGTTTTAGGTGCCTCTAGCCAACGCGCTGTTAGTTCATTTGGATTTTCTTGATACCATTCTATACTACCTTTTGTACCATATACTTTAATGCCCAAATTGTTTTCTTCACCCAGTGCTATTTGTGAAATAGAGATTGTGCCTTTTGCACCATTTTCCATACGTATCAACATATTGCCATCGTCATCCAAAACTCTGCCTTCTCCAAAGCGTCCTAAATCGGCTGCAATTTCTTCAATTTTTAAGCCTGTAATGTATTCTATCAAGTTTTCAGCATGTGTACCAATATCGCCTAAAGCACCTCCGATTCCTGAACGCTTAGGGTCTACCCGCCATGCAGCTTGTTTTTGTTCGGTTTTTTCTAATGATGTAGATAACCATCCTTGCAAATATTGCGCTTGTATTTTTCTAATGATACCTAGTTCGCCTTTAGCCACCATAGCTTTGGCTTGTTTTACCATAGAATTCCCCGTATAATTATGGGTTAGCGCAAATAATTTTCCGCTTTTAGCAACTACGTCTTGTAATGCTTCAGCCTCCTCTAAAGTTAAGGTTACTGGTTTATCGCACACCACATGAAAACCATTCTCTAAAGCCAATTTTGCAGGTGGAAAATGCATGTGATTTGGCGTTACGATGGCTACAAAGTCCATTCTAACATCTTCGGGGAGTGCTTTCTCCTTTACAATCATTTCTTCAAATGTTCCATAGCATCTTGTTTCATCTAGACCTAATGCTATCCCAGAAGTAATCGATTTTTCGGCAGTGCTACTAAAGGCACCGCACACCAACTCAATCATCCCATCTATGCCTGCAGCTTTTCTATGCACATCGCCGATAAAAGAGCCAGTACCACCCCCGACCATTCCCATTCTTAATTTTCTACTCATAAATAATTTATACTTCTGAAGTTTTATATTTTTTTCTCATATAAATATGCAATCCCAAAAATGCCACAATTAATATAGCTGGTAAAATAGACATGGTTTGTAATGCCTCGGCAGCATTAGCATCATCCATAAGTTTTCCCATAACAGGTAATACTAGAGACACAGAAAACATACCCGCACCTCCCATAATGGAGAGTCCAAGGGCACCCGTTTCTGGCAAATACTCTGCCACAAACCCAAGCATTGTAGGCCAAAAGAACGTAACGCCTACAGCAAAAACCGCTGCTGCTACAAAGGTCATTCCGCCACTGGTAATTGTTAACAACCACAACCCTATAAAGGTAAAAAAAGCCGAATATAATAACATCCCCGAAGGACTTAACTTATGCACGACTTGTCCGGCAGAAAGTCGTCCCAAAGCCATAATACCATTAATAAACGCCAACACCAATAAAGGTGCGGTTACCGATTCTTTTAGCAAGGATTCTATACGCTGCGTAGTCCCTAATTCTGAAGCGGCCGTTAAAAACATACAGGCTACCATAAATAGAAATAAAGGTTTTAATACGCTAGAGAACATTTTTTTATTGCTTATGCCCATTTGCACACGTTCGGTAACAGGAATCTTTTGTCCCCAAAACAACACCCCATAAATAACAAGCGGAATGAATAATGTTCCTACCATAACTTGCCAGCTTAACCCTAAAACATCCATAACTAGCCAACCTACGAGCGCCCCAATAACGATACCTCCTGGAAACCATACGTGAAATCGGTTTAGCATTTTGGTTTTTTCGTCCGGATACATTGAAGCCACCATAGGATTTAAAGCGGCTTCCACAAAACCATTTCCTATACCTATAAATAAGGTTGCTATAAATAGTGAGGTCATAGAATCTGCCATTAGCGTTAATACAATTCCAATAGCGTGGGTTATAAACGCCATCCAAGTAATTTTTTTGATACCCAATAAATCCACCAAAGGCCCACCAATAACCATAGCAATAGTAAACCCAAAAAAGGCTGGCGCAAAGGCATAACCTATTTGCTCTAGTGTTAAGCCTACACCTTCAGGACCAAAAACCGTTTCTAATCTTGCCCTAATAGCAAAGGTCATGGCAGTCGTAATTAAAGCCAAACAACTCCCGAGGAATAACCTATTCTTATTAATCGTTTCCATTTATATTTAGTTTAGTTAGTTGTATGTTAAGCAAGTTGTCTTCCTACTTTCTTTAACAAGTCTCGCGTTGCAGTAATACCTGCTTCTTCAGTCATACCACGGCCTTCAAACTCAATACCCACAAAGCCTGTATACCCAACTTCCTTAACTAGCTTCATTAATCTTAAGTAGTCTAGTCTCGTTTCGTTTCCTTCTGCATCAAAATGATATGATTTTGCACTTACTGCTTTTGCAAACGGTAATAGTTCTTTCACGCCTTTGTAGGTGTCATAGGCCTCCAGACAGTTTCTATCTTTGTCTTTTTGGATACAGAAATTACCAAAATCTGGCAATGTCCCACAATTTTCATGTTTTATTTGAGAGAACACCTGTGTCATCCACTCGCCATTTGAAGAAAACCCACCATGATTTTCCACTAAAACATTGATATTGGAACCCTTTGCAAATTCAGATAATTTAGACAACGAATCTATACTGGCCTTAACAGCCTCATCCCTATCGATACCGCCTGCAAGATTTACACGAATTGCATGACAGCCTAAAAAGTGAGCCGCTTCTACCCATTTGTAATGATTTTCAATAGCCTTTAAACGCTTTGGAGTATCTGCGTCGGCCAAATTCCCCTCGCCATCAATCATTATCAAAACGTTTTGTTGGCCTTCGGCATTGGCTCTAGCATTCATTTCTTTTAAGTAAGACCTGTTTTTGGCCTTATCTTTGAAAAAACTATTAACATATTCTACACCTTCACAATCAAAATATCGTGCTTTTGCAGCAAACTCTAAATTATCCATAGTACCATTACGCAACGAACGATTAAACGACCATTGTGCCAATGAAATTTTAAAATGCCATGCAGGATTTTCTATTACTGCCGTAGACGCTTCATTATTCTTGTTTCTATTTTTGCAAGAAGAGAGCCCTAATAGCGACAACGCCAATCCTGTTTGACCTGTTTTATAAATAAATTCACGTCTTTTCATTAATACAAATTTAGATGTGTTGGTAAACACGTGAAAATATGTAAATATTAATCACGTCCTGTTTATTTTTATTCAGTGAAAGATTTTGAACACAATTTACAATTCAGGATAATCGGCAAGCGATTGCTTTTTACTATATAACTCCCTATACTCGTTTGGAGAACACTTTTCATGCTTCCTAAACACAGTGGAAAAGTATTGACTTGTGGAGAACCCACACATATAAGCCACCTCTGCAACAGTCAGGTTTTCGTTCTTGAGCAACACTTCTTTAGACATCTTCAACCTGCACATGGTTAAATACCGCATTGGTGTTAAATTAGTCAATTGCTTGCAATGGTGTGTAAACCTAGTGAGGCCAACACCTGCAGACCGTGACATTTTACTTATCGTCCAGTTTTCAGCTAGGTTTTTATCCAGCTCCTTTAAAAAGTAAGCCACACTTCTAGAGCTATCGGTTAAAGATTCATTAAATTCAATTTTTTCGTTATCCAACAAGTCTAAAATCAATATGAGAAGATAGTTTATTAAAAGGCGTATCCTAGAGGCATTACTGCCATTCTCATCGGTATTAACAGCCATATTAATCCGCTTAAAACAGTCTCGCATTCTTTGATCTGTTTTCAATATCGATTTCTCATTTTGCCTTAAAAACTTGGTCAACCGAGAAAGATCAGCTTCCGTAAGGGTAATCCAATCTGGCCAAACCCAGTCTTGGTGGGGTCTACGTACCCCCAAATCTATAATAACCCAATAAAATTTCCCCATACCTATGTGCGGATTCCCAACTTTATGCGCTTCCCAAGGACGCGTTATAGTTAAATGATTTGGCGTTAACAACACCTCCTTGTTTTCTTGAGAATACGGCATAGAACCTGATTCCAAAAAGTGAAATTCTATCCCTTCATTTCTATGCCAATCCAAACCCCAATCCTGTGGTTCGTTGGCATCCCAATACCCTATACTGTTCAACCCGACAGTATTATCGTCTAACCTGTCGCCAGGATATGTATGACGCGCCAATGCCTTGAATTTTAATTTCTTTCTCCTAAAAGCATCAATTAGCGGCAAACACGTATCTGCATGATAGACCACACCTCCGGCCTCATAAGGCTCTATCTGTTGTATATTTATTTTCACTGAAATATTTTAGACAATTAACCTGTGTAAATTAGTTATTTTTCCGAATACTATAAAGAAACTAAGAGTTTTCTATTGATTCTCATATTTCTTTTTATACTTTCTACCAAATTAATAACACAACCTGCTATGGCAAACAAGTAAATTTATGAGCATAAATAATTCTGTAAAAACATTAAGTAAGTACGACGCTATCGTTATAGGAACAGGTATAACGGGGGGATGGGCCGCAAAGGAATTGTGCGAAAACGGACTTACAACTCTGGTACTGGAAAGAGGTAGAATGGTAGAACATATTAAAGACTATCCTACAGCACATCTAGACCCTTGGGATATGGAACTTCACGGTGAACCCACAGCCGAAGAACTTGCTCAACAATTCAAGCAAGCCAGAACAAGCTATGTGGTTAAAAAAGATTCCAGACATTGGTTTGTTAATGACCTAGAACACCCTTATAACGAGAAAAAAAGATTTGATTGGATGAGAGGATATCACGTTGGTGGACGCTCGATTATGTGGGGCAGGCAATCTTACCGATTAAGCGATTTGGACTTTGAAGCCAACATAAAAGATGGTCACGGAGTCGACTGGCCAATTCGCTATAAAGACTTAGAACCTTGGTACAGTTACGTAGAGCGTTATGTTGGCATTAGCGGAGAGGCATTGGGTCTGCCACAATTACCCGATAGTGTTTTTGAACCTCCTATGGAACTTAATTGTGTTGAAGAACATCTTAAAGCTGAAATGGCAAAAAACCAAGGACGTATTTTAACTATCGGAAGAGTTGCTAATGATACAGGAAGCACTCCTCGCGAAGGACGAGGCAAATGCCAATTTAGAGCAAGATGCAGGCGTGGATGCCCTTATGGTGGGTATTTTAGCAGTAATGCGTCTACACTACCTGCTGCTGCCCGTACTGGAAACATGACTTTGAGACCTCATTCTATTGCCTATGAAATTGTGTATGATGATACACATAAAAAAGCAACAGGCGTTAAAATAATTGATGCAGAAACCAAAGAAAAATTAGAGTTTGAAGCCGACATTATTTTCTGTTGCGCTTCTGCCATTGCATCGGCTTCTATCTTAATGCAATCGAAATCTTCCCGATTTCCAAACGGATTGGGTAATGATTCTGGAGAATTAGGTCACAACATAATGGATCACCATTTAGGATCAGGGGCTTCTGGAACTATTGACGGTTTTGATGACAAATACTATAAAGGACGAAGACCCAATGGCATCTACATTCCTCGTTTTAGAAACCTGGGCGACAAAGCTAGCGAACAAAAAGCATTTTTAAGAGGGTATGGCTATCAAGGCGGAGCAGGAAGACGAGGTATTTTTGAACACGTAGCAGAACTTGGTTATGGTGCAGATTTTAAAGAAAAATTACTAGAACCTGGACCATGGCGTATGGGGCTTGGCGGCTTTGGTGAGTGCCTTCCTTATCACGAGAATAAAATGACTTTGGATTATGAAAAATTAGACCAATGGGGGTTACCAACAATAACGTTTGATGCTGAGTGGAAAGAAAACGAAATAAACATGCGCAAAGATATCGTTGAGCAAGCAGCCATAATGCTAGAAAAGGCGGGTTTTAAAAATATTCAAACCTTTAATAGAAAAAACGCCCCAGGTATAGGGATTCACGAGATGGGAACTGCTAGAATGGGTCGAGACCCTAAAACATCGGTACTCAATAAGTACAATCAAATTCACAGTGTAACCAATGTATATGTAACTGATGGCGCCTGTATGACCTCAGCAGGGTGTCAAAATCCTTCATTAACCTATATGGCAATAACTGCCCGAGCAGCAAATCATGCTGTTAAACAATTTAAAACCAAACACTCATGAAACGTAGAGATGCCATAAAACAAATTGGTTTAACACTTGGGTATTCTGCCATTGCACCTAGTGCTTTAAGTATTTTACAAAGCTGTACGAATGATACCGAAACATGGACTCCCATTTTCTTTTCTATTGAAGAAAGTATAGTCATTACCAAATTAGTAGATTTTATACTACCAAAAACCCAATCTACACCGGGAGCTTTAGATGTTAATATCCCTGAATTTTTAGATCTTTATGCATCCAAAGTTTATGACATTGAAGCCAAGGAGAAGTACAGCAAAGGTATAAACAGCATCATGGAGGAATTACCAATTCCTGAATCTGGAGCTAAAGATTTAACTAACGAAGACTACACGACTATATTGGACAAGTATTTAAAACCTTCAAAAGAGGAAGAAATCTTATTTAAAAAAGAAAAAAACCTTGTATTCAAATCCTTGGTAAACTTAAGAAACCAAACGGTTTGGGCTTTTAAAACCAGTGAATTGGTTGGGGAAACCATTCTAGCCTATGACCCTATCCCTGCTGTACAAAAGGGTTGCATCTCTATTGAAGAAACCAATGGCAAAGCCTGGTCTTTATAAAAAGAAACATCACACCTACTATGAGACACTTCAAAAACACTTTATTAATACTCTTTATAACATTAACATGCTATTCCTGTAAAACCAATGAAGAAAAAAAAGACTGGGTAACATTATTTAACGGAAAGAATCTTGAAGGTTGGACCCCAAAAATAATGGGTTATGAATTCGGTGACAATTACAAAAACACATTTATCGTTGAAGATGGCCTATTAAAAGTTTCTTATAAAGCCTACGATTCTTTTAACAATGCCTTCGGACATCTATTCTACAAAACACCATATAGCAACTACAAATTTAGAATGGATTATCGATTTACAGGTCAACAAGTTTCTGGAGGTAAGGCTTGGGCACTCAGAAATAGTGGCATTATGATTCATTGTGAAGACCCAAAGGGCATGGAGATAAACCAAAACTTTCCTGTTTGTATTGAAGTCCAATTACTTGGCGGAAATGGTCTAGATGAACGCCCCACAGGAAATTTATGCACACCCGGAACACACGTGTTTTACAAAGATTCCTTAATTACTGAGCACATTATAAAATCATCATCAAAAACCTTTCATGGTGAGCAATGGGTAAATGTTGAAATTGAGGTTAGAAACGATTCCATTATCAAACACTTTATAAATGGCAAAGAGGTTTTACATTACACAAAACCACATATTGGAGGTGGTGCGGTAAACACAGGAGATAAATGGAAACCAAAAGAAAACCAACCCTTAAAAGACGGTTATATTTCACTACAGAGTGAAAGTCATCCAGTGGAGTTTAAGAATATTGAATTATTGGAGTTGAAATAAAACTCACATCTAGCTTAACTGAAACAGATAGTTTAACCAATTACAAATCTGTCAAGACAAATTAACAAAATCAATTATTGATATATCAATATATTTGTTATATTTGTACTTATAAATTTTCATTCATGAAAAAGATAGAAGATGTTATATTATTTCAAATAGACTTAACTAGCAAGGTTTCTAAACAGTACTCACAAAAAGAATTCAACAAAAACAAACTAGGGATTACTGTAGAGCAGTGGATTATACTGAAAATTATTTCAGAATCATCAAACCTTTCACAAAGAGATATAGCTGAAAAATCTTATCGTGATACCGCTTCAATAACACGTACTATTGATTTATTAGAGAAAAAGGAACTTCTGTTGAGAAAATCATTACCTAATAATAGAAGAACCTACCACGTATGTTTAACAAAAAAAGGACAACAGTTTATTGACAATAATATGAAACTCATACAATCTCACAGAAATAAAAGCATAGAAAATCTTACTACAGATGAGCTCAATCTTTTGAGCAATCTATTATTGAAAATTAGAAAAAACATGGCATAATATTTTTTTAATATATAAATTGATATATCAATAATTGATTTTATACCAAATATATAATAACTAAAGTGTGTATTGAAATGACGAAAAGTTGTTCTAAGAAAACAATCCCAAAAGAATAGAAAATTGACGAATCATAAAAAAATTACTATCCAAAAAAAAAAAAAATAAACTAATACGTCTTTAACTAGAGCTGTAAACTTAGCAAGAAAAGAGCTGCTTGTAGAAATATAAATAATAGCAAAAACAAAAAACAGATAATGATGAAACAAATAATGACAATGCTTATGGCATTACTTACTGCGGCTTGTAATGCCCAAGAAAATGAAAATAAAAGCATCACCAAAAATAAAATGACTGTAAGTTGGCATTTCAAAAATGACAGAATACACTTTGAAATGGCCGCTCCTACTAGCGGTTGGGTAACTATAGGTTTCAATACAAAAACTGGAATTTCAGGAGCGTATTTACTTATGGGAAATGTGGTTAAAGACAAAGTTAATCTTGTTGAATATTACACAAAAAGTCCAGGCAACTATGACCCAATATCAAAATTTGGAGTTAATCCACAAGTTGAAAATATTGAAGGTAAAGAACAGTTTCGTAAAACTACCATTAGATTTTCACTTCCAACAACTTCAATAAGTAAATATCAAAAAGACCTGTCAGAAGGCATGAAGTATTATATGATTATGGCATATAGTCAAGAGGATGATTTTCAGCATCACTCTATCATGAGAACATCAGTTAACGTTAAACTTTAAAAAAATTATGAAGGAAATGAATTATCATTAATCAAATTATTTAACAAAAAAGAGTATTAATTAATAAAAACAAAATTATAATGAAATCAATAAAAAAAATCGTTTTGACTTGTTTCATATTTTCTGCTTTGTGTTGCAGTTCTCAAAATTCAGAACTTGAAAATATAAAAGAAGTAATTACAGCCTTTGCAAAAGCAGGAGACAAAAATGATTCGCAAGAATTGGCTATGTATTTAGATGATAATTATCGAATAGTTATGAATCGTCTATTTGGAAGTGAGTCTGTTGTTATTATGGACAAATCTACATATCTTAAAAAAATTGAATCAAAAGAATTTGGAGGAGACAAACGTCAATTAAACTTCGAAAACATTACAATTAACGGTTCATCTGCAAGCGTCAAGGTAACCTTTAAAGGAGAAAAAATGACATTTGTTGCTATTCTTTGTTTAATACAGAATAAAGAAGGAAAATGGAAACTTGTGAGTGATATCCCTGTAATAAAATAAGGTACATTAAAACCTTAGGAAAGTGCAAATCTTTAGATTTGCACTTTTTTTACTTTAAAAATGAAATGTTAGTTTTTAGTAAGCTCCTTTTCATACTCTAACCGTAAACAACCCAAAATAAAACGAATAAAAAAAGACTGTCTCGAGACAGTCTTTTTTTGATATTTATCGATTTGGAAATTAGAGACCAAAAACCTCTTTTACCTTGTCTACATAATCTAATTTTTCCCAAGTAAACAGTTCAACATCTAGAGTTATACTCTCTCCATTTCCTTGAGTAAAAGTTTTGGAAACTACCTCGTTAGTTCTTCCCATATGCCCGTAAGCAGCTGTTTCACTATACATAGGCGAACGTAATTTTAATCGTTGCTCTATAGCATAAGGACGCATATCGAATATTTGAGATACTTTTTCAGCAATTTCACCATCAGTTAAGTCAACATTAGCCGACCCATAGGTTTCAATAAAAATACCCATTGGCTCAACAACTCCAATAGCGTAACTTACTTGAACTAAAATCTCATCAGCCACACCTGCTGCAACCAAGTTTTTAGCAATATGACGTGTCGCATATGCAGCACTTCTATCTACCTTACTAGGATCTTTTCCAGAAAAAGCCCCACCTCCGTGAGCACCTTTTCCGCCGTAAGTATCAACAATAATTTTTCTTCCTGTTAATCCTGTATCACCATGTGGTCCACCTATAACAAATTTTCCTGTTGGATTAATATGATATTTAATGTCATCATTGAACAACGCCTGAGTAGCTTCCGGTAACTGAGCCACTACTCTAGGGATTAAAATATTTTTTATATCCTCCCTAATTTTGTTTAACATGGTATCATCATCAGCAAAATCGTCATGTTGAGTAGACACAACAACCGCATCAATTCTTTGAGGCACATTGTCATCGCTATATTCTATAGTCACCTGACTTTTAGAATCTGGTCTTAAATAAGTAATATCTTTATTTTCACGGCGTAGCTCCGCCAATTCTTTAAGAATTCTGTGTGATAAATCTAATGCCAATGGCATGTAGTTTTTGGTTTCATTTGTAGCATAACCAAACATCATCCCTTGATCCCCAGCACCTTGCTCTTCTTTGGTTGCACGATCAACACCTTGGTTGATATCTGGAGATTGCGGATGAATGGCAGAGAATACGCCACAGGAATTCCCGTCGAACATATATTCCCCTTTCGTATAACCAATCTTATTGATAGTTTCTCTAGCTATTTTTTGTACGTCTAAATAGGTGGTAGATTTTACTTCTCCAGCAAGAACAACTTGCCCGGTTGTTACCAAAGTTTCACAAGCTACTTTAGAATCTGTATCAAAAGCTAAAAAATTATCGATTAGCGCATCACTAATTTGATCTGCTACTTTATCCGGATGTCCCTCTGAAACACTTTCCGAAGTAAATAAATATGACATTTTTTTGGGTTTTTTTGAGTAGGATTTGACGAATACGTCTCAGGGAGTTTTCACTGCCTTTAGCATTTTTATTCTGAATTAATTTGAGAGCTTTTCAATTCAAATATCGTATCAGAAGAGGTTGCAATCAGTCAAATCTTTCCTCTGTTATTACATGGGCTAAAATATGAAAATTCTTTATAAAACAATAAAAATTTCTATTTTTTTATCGATTAAAGTATATTTTTTATCGACAAAGTGATTGTTTTTAATACAAATATTGAATTACAAAAATTTAATTATTTGATTTACAGAAGATTATATAAAAAACACAAAATAAAAATGCGAAACACGAATTTATTAAGAAGATTTCAAAAATAGGTATTACTCTATTCTAATTTTATTAAAATCGATTTTAATTTTTACTTTTTACTGATTTTGATAGTCAGAAATTAATATGTAATTGAAAAATTGTTCATTAACAAAACCACCTCAACTCAAGTCTATTGATATTCCCTAAAACAGTAATTAATTTTTGATGAAATCCAATATTTTGTTTCTCCGAACAAATCTTGGTAATTTTTCAATATTTTTTTTCAGTATTGAACATCATAAAAAAAACAAGTTATAACACTGTAAAACAGTATATTAACAAACTTTTGCCCCCTATGAATTTAACCTACAAATTCACTAAAAAAATAACTAAATAAGCTAAAGGTTTATTTTCGTTTGTTGAAAATCAGCATATTTTACTAAAACTCTTAAAATTGCTGGCATATCATCAAAAAAACCGAATAAGATTTAAAATTATTTATAAGAAACATGAGCGAACTTAACAAATACAGCAAAACAGTTACTCAAAACCCATCTCAGCCTGCATCACAGGCAATGTTGTACGCTACAGGTATGACCGAGGAAGACTTAAAAAAACCTCAAATCGCTATTGGTAGCACAGGATACGATGGAAATCCATGCAACATGCACCTTAACGATATTGCTGCCGAAATTAAAAAGCAAATAAATAAAACGGGGCAAGTTGGATTAACTTTTGGAACCATTGGTGTTTCAGACGGTATATCTATGGGGACACCAGGTATGAAGTACTCTTTAGCTTCTAGAGACATTATTGCAGATTCTATGGAGACTGTAGTAAACGGTATGGCTTACGATGGCTTAATTGGTGTTGTTGGTTGTGATAAAAATATGCCAGGAGCTGTAATAGCCATGTTAAGACTTAACAGACCATCCATTATGGTTTATGGTGGAAGTGTCGCTTCTGGAAAATATAAAGGCCGCAAATTAAATATCGTTTCGGCTTTCGAGGCATTAGGTCAAAAAATAGCTGGTGAAATCGACGAGGCTGAATACAAGGAAATAATTAAAAAATCTATTCCTGGAGCAGGAGCCTGTGGAGGCATGTATACCGCTAACACCATGGCATCCTCTATAGAATGTATGGGTATGGCTTTACCTTATAACTCTTCAATCCCAGCAGTCAACCCAAGTAAACTAACCGAGGCTGAGCGCACTGCCCAAGCCATGAAAAACCTTTTGGAATTAGACTTAAAACCAAAAGATATAGTTACTAAGAAATCTATAGAAAACGCGATTACTTTAGTTAATGCACTTGGCGGTTCAACTAATGCTGTACTACACTATTTGGCTATCGCTTACGCCGCCGATATAGAATTTACATTAGAAGATTTTCAGAGAATTAGTGACAAAACGCCTCTAATTGGTGACCTGAAGCCTTCTGGGAAATACTTAATGGAAGACGTTCATGGTATTGGAGGAACTCCAAAAATTATGAAGTACTTACTCGAAAAAGGATTTTTACATGGTGACTGTATGACTGTTACTGGTAAAACTTTGGCTGAAAACCTTGCAGATGTAGAAGCTATGGAATTCGAAGAGCAAGATGTTCTATATAGCACAGACAAAGCCTTGAAATCTTCTGGAAACTTACAAATCTTAAAAGGTAACCTTGCTGAAGAAGGCGCCGTAGCCAAAATATCTGGAAAAGAAGGTTTAACATTCGAAGGGAAAGCAGTTGTTTATAACAGCGAACAAGAAGCAAACGACGGAATTTCTAATGGCGAAGTAGAAAAAGGCAATGTAGTCGTCATTAGGTATGTAGGTCCTAAAGGAGGACCTGGTATGCCAGAAATGCTAAAACCAACCTCTATGATTATGGGGGCTGGTTTAGGAAAGTCTGTAGCATTAATTACAGATGGGCGTTTTTCTGGAGGAACACACGGCTTTGTTGTAGGCCACGTTACCCCAGAAGCTCAAGTTGGAGGCGCTATAGCTTTAGTTGAAACAGGGGATACAATCACTATCGATGCCGTTGACAACAGCATTACGCTTAATGTTTCAGAAGAAGAACTAGCAGAGAGAAAATCCAAATGGCAAGCTCCAACATTAAAATTCAATAAAGGAATATTATTCAAATATGCACGCTCTGTAGCATCGGCTTCAGAAGGGTGTGTTACCGATAAATATTAAAATCATATAATGCCTGCACGCTATATTACAGGCAAAAAGTTATAAAAAATGAATACTGAAACCAAGGAAACCAATAAAACGGCTACTATTAAAACAGAACGTATCACAGGATGTGAAGCCATCATTAGATGTTTGATAGAAGAAGGCGTGGATATTTTATACGGCTACCCAGGCGGTGCCATTATGCCGGTTTACGATGAGCTATTCAAATACCAAGACAAAATTCACCATGTCTTAACACGTCATGAACAAGGTGCTGCACATGCCGCACAAGGTTATGCCAGAATATCTGGAAAAGTAGGAGTCGCCATGGCTACATCTGGCCCAGGAGCTACAAACCTAGTTACAGGAATTGCAGATGCACAAATCGATTCTACACCTTTGGTATGTATTACAGGACAGGTTTTCTCTCATTTATTGGGTAGTGATGCATTTCAAGAAACCGATATTGTGGGTATTTCCACACCTGTAACAAAATGGAACCACCAAGTGACCAGAGCCGAAGATATACCAGAGGTTATGGCCAAGGCTTTTTATCTCGCAAGAAGCGGTAGACCAGGACCTGTTTTAGTCGATATTACTAAAGATGCACAGGTTCAGGAATTTGACTTTTCATATAAGAAATGTACCAGTGTAAGAAGTTACAAACCCGTTCCAAAAACAGATATTAACGCGGTTAAGTCAGCTGCAGAATTAATAAACAATGCCAAAAAACCATTTATAGTTTGGGGACAAGGCGTTATCTTGGGTAAAGCCGAAGAAGAATTAAAGGCGGTAGTTGAAAAATCTGGAGTTCCAGCAGCATGGACTATTTTAGGTGCTTCTGCCATTCCTACGTCTCATCCGCTTAATGTTGGTATGGTAGGTATGCATGGTAATTATGCGCCAAATAAACTCACTAACGAATGTGATGTTCTAATTGCTATTGGTATGCGTTTCGATGATCGTGTTACCGGGAGTTTGAATACTTATGCCAAACAGGCTAAAATCATACATTTCGATATAGATCCTGCCGAAATCGATAAAAACGTAAAGACCGATGTTGCTGTACTTGGCGATTCTAAAGAAAGCTTAGCCTTACTGTTAGATGAATTGAACGAGAACTCACATGAGGCATGGCATCAGGAGTTTAAGGATTTATATAAGATTGAGTACGAAAAGGTCATTAAAGACGACATCCTTCCTGAAAAAGAGGGCTTGACCATGGGTGAGGTTCTTAGGGAAATCAACACGCACAGTAAAGGAGATGCAGCTATCGTTTCAGATGTTGGTCAGCACCAAATGATCGCTTGCCGTTATGCCGAATTCAATAAAACCAAAAGTAATATTACTTCTGGCGGCTTGGGCACCATGGGATTTGCCTTACCAGCAGCCATAGGCGCTAAAATGGCAGCACCAGAGCGTGAGGTCGTTGCTATTATTGGAGACGGAGGTTATCAAATGAACATCCAAGAACTTGGCACCATTTTCCAACAAAAAGTACCGGTAAAAATTGTAGTTTTGAACAATGAATTTTTAGGTATGGTTCGCCAATGGCAACAGCTGTTTTTCGATAAACGCTATGCGTCTACAGAAATGACCAATCCAGATTTTGTAACCATTGCAAAAGGATATAGCATTGAAGCCAAACGTGTAACAAAACGCGAAGAATTAGCAGATGCCGTAAAGGAAATGATTGCTTCTAAATCATCTTACTTCTTAGAAGTATGTGTAGAAAAAGAAGATAATGTTTTCCCGATGATTCCATCAGGTGCCTCGGTATCTGATGTTAGATTAAGCTAAAGAAGAATAAAGAACCAAGACAAAAGAATAAAGAGATAGAAATCGGATAGTAAAAATCTTTTCTCTTTTCATCTTTTCTCTAATATCTTTTAAAAAATGAACGAAGAAATAAGAACATTTACATTTTCAGTATATACCGAAAACACGATTGGTTTATTAAACCGTATTTCGGCTATCTTTCAACGTAGACACATTAATATTGAAAGTCTCACGACTTCACAATCTGAAATTGAAAACGTTAATCGTTTTGTTATTGTGGTTGAAATGACTGAAACGCAAGCGAAGAAAATCGTTGGACAAATAGAAAAACAGGTAGAGGTCATCAAGGCCTACTACCATACAGATTCTGAAACTATTTTTACAGAATCCTGCATGTTCAAAATTAAGTCTGAATTATTATTCGAAGAACCTCAAATTCAAAATATCATTAAAGAAAGTAATACCAGAATCGTAACGGTAAACAAAGAATTTTTTGTTTTGGAAAAATCTGGAAGACGCCATGAAATCGAAGCCTTACGAAGAGATTTAAATGCTTTTGGCATCATGCAGTTTGTGCGTTCTGGTAGAATTGCCGTTACAAAAGACGAAATGAAAATTTCCGAATTATTATCAGAAATTAAAAGTTAAACAAAAAATCAAACAAGCACCCTTCTTTGGGTAAAATCAAGTATTAAAACAAGAACATAATTACAATGGAAAATTATTTTAACACACTTACATTAGCCGGTAAATTAGACCAACTGTCTAAATGTAGATTCATGGATGCATCAGAGTTTGCAGATGGAGTTAATGCATTAAAAGGCAAAAAAGTAGTAATAGTAGGTTGTGGAGCCCAAGGGTTAAACCAAGGCTTAAACATGAGAGATTCTGGATTAGATATTTCTTACGCATTAAGAGGAGCAGCAATTCAAGAAAAAAGAGCTTCTTTTGTTAATGCTACTGAAAACGGATTTAACGTTGGGACTTACGAAGAATTAATTCCAACAGCAGATTTAGTTTGTAATCTTACTCCAGATAAACAACACACCAATGTTGTAAATGCTGTAATGCCTTTAATGAAAAAAGGTGCTACATTATCATACTCTCATGGTTTTAATATTGTTGAAGAAGGCATGAAAATCCGTGAGGATATCACCGTTATTATGTGTGCTCCTAAATGTCCGGGATCTGAGGTTCGCGAGGAATACAAAAGAGGATTTGGAGTACCTACCTTAATCGCTGTTCACCCAGATAACGATCCAGAAGGAAAAGGTTGGGCACAAGCTAAGGCTTACGCTGTTGCTACTGGAGGAGATAGAGCTGGTGTACTAGAATCATCTTTCGTTGCCGAAGTAAAGAGTGACTTAATGGGTGAGCAAACCATTCTTTGTGGTTTATTACAAACAGGTTCTATTCTATGTTTCGACAAAATGGTTGAAAAAGGAATCGACGCTGGTTATGCTTCCAAATTAATTCAGTACGGTTGGGAAACTATCACAGAAGGTTTGAAATACGGTGGTGTTACAAACATGATGGATAGATTGTCTAACCCTGCTAAAATCAAGGCATTTGAATTATCTGAAGAATTAAAAGACATTATGCGTCCATTATTCCAAAAGCATATGGATGACATTATGGAAGGTGTATTCTCAAGTACAATGATGGCAGATTGGGCTAACGACGATGCTAACTTATTAGGATGGAGAGCCGCTACAGCCGAAACTAATTTTGAAAAAACTCCTGCTGGAGATGTTGAGATTTCAGAGCAAGAATACTACGATAACGGTGTATTAATGGTAGCCCTTGTAAGAGCTGGTGTAGAATTAGCTTTCGAAGCTATGGTTGAGTCTGGAATTATCGACGAGTCTGCTTACTACGAGTCTTTACACGAAACGCCTTTAATTGCTAACACGATTGCTAGAAAGAAATTATACGAAATGAACCGTGTTATTTCTGATACTGCTGAGTACGGATGTTATTTATTCGACCATGCTTGTAAGCCTTTACTAGAAGACTTCATGAAAGGTATCGATGTAGATGTAATTGGTAAACCTTACGCTAAAGATAATGGTGAAGGTGTGGATAACGCCAAATTAATCGAGGTAAATGCTGCGTTAAGAGCACACCCAGTTGAAAAAATTGGAACGTTCTTAAGAGAGTCTATGACTGCAATGAAGCCTATCGTTTAAGAATTATATATTTTAAATATAGAACCTCATGAGTCTTAGATTCATGAGGTTTTTTGTTTTTATAGATTTAATAATAATGCAATTATGTAACTTGCATTTACCAAATAAAACAACGCGGATGAGCAACAAAACTTCTACTTACTTTCCAGATTTAAATGATGTAAAGCAAGCCGCAGAAACGATTAAAAAAGTATCGGCGGTAACACCATTGAGTTATGGCACAAGGTATTCTAATTCATTTAACGCCAACATATACTTTAAAAGAGAAGATTTACAACAAGTACGTTCTTATAAAATTAGAGGCGCTTACAACAAAATAAGTTCCCTTTCTGTAAAAGATTCCGAAAACGGCGTGGTTTGCGCTAGCGCCGGAAATCATGCGCAAGGGGTGGCATTATCTTGTAAATTATTGCAGATTAGGGGTACCATTTACATGCCCACACCAACACCCAAGCAAAAGGTAGAACAGGTTAAAATGTTTGGAGGCGCGTTTATTGAAATACAATTGGTGGGCGACACGTTTGACGATGCCTACCATGCTGCAATGACCGAAGTACAAGACACAGGAAAGACCTTTATTCATCCTTTTAACGACAAAAAGGTTATTGAAGGGCAGGCTACTATTGGATTGGAAATTATAGAACAAGCCGAAGCCCCTATCGATTATATTTTTATACCCGTTGGTGGCGGCGGATTGGCAGCAGGATTATCATCAGTGTTTAAAACACTTTCCCCTAGCACAAAAATTATAGGCGTAGAACCAGAAGGAGCACCTTCCATGTCGGTTTCCATAAAAAACAACAAGAATACCGAGCTAAAAAAAATTGAAAAATTTGTTGATGGAGCAGCCGTAAAGCGCGTTGGCGATTTAACCTTTCCTATCTGCAAAAAAAATTTAGATGCTATCATTACCGTTCCAGAGGGTAAAGTGTGTGAAACTATTTTAGAACTCTATAACAAAGATGCTATTGTAGTAGAGCCTGCTGGTGCGCTTAGCATTGCTGCCTTAGACTTTTATGCTAACGCTATTAAAGGCAAAAACGTGGTTTGTCTGGTAAGCGGGAGTAATAATGATATTACCAGAACTTCCGAAATCCAAGAACGTGCCTTGCTATATGCCAACTTAAAACATTATTTTATCATAAAGTTTCCGCAACGTGCCGGAGCGTTAAAAGAGTTCGTAGTCGACATTTTGGGAGAGAACGACGATATTACCTATTTCGAGTACGCCAAAAAGACCAACCGGGAAAATGGCTCGGCGGTTGTGGGCATTCAGTTAAAATCATCAAAAGATTTAGAGCCTTTAATCTCTAAAATGAAAGCCCATAATTTTTATGGCGATTACCTTAACGACAAACCTGATTTATTTCAGTTCTTAGTGTAGTTGTAATTTTTCACTGAAAAATTATGCACACAATTATATCCATTCATGGTTATATTTAAAAACTCTAAAAAAAAACAAGTATAAAAAATTATTCAAAATGAACAATCTAAAAACTATTGCTGCTTCCTTTATCATATTTAGTTTATTAATAAGCTGTGGTGGCGAAAAGAAAAAAGAAAAAGAAGGGTTTTCGTATGAAAATAGTACTTCTGAAAAAACCAACACGACCCAAAATACCGATGTAGCTAATATTGTTATTTCAAGTGATGACCTAATGAAGTACGACAAAACAGAAATTAGGGCCAAAGCAGGGCAAAACGTTAAGCTTACACTTCGCCACAAAGGAAAGGCCGATATTAACGTTATGGGACATAATGTAGTAATCTTAAAAAAAGGTGTAGATATTAATGCTTTTGCTTCTAAGGCGGCAATAGCAAGAGATACCGAGTATATCCCAACCGATGCTAAAGACGATATTATCGCCCATACAAAACTAATTGGTGGCGGACAAACCACCGCTATTGAGTTTGAAGCACCTGCTGCAGGAACTTACGATTTTATCTGTAGTTTCCCCGGCCATTATGGGGTTATGAAAGGGAAGTTTATTGTGCAATAAACCAAACTTAAAACCATACAAAAAAGAGACTCGTTTTGTGTCTCTTTTTTTTGGTGTTTATTGATTTTGTAAAAAATTTCGACTACTTTCGTTTGTAGAAGATATGACACTTAGAAATGTCATATATCCAAAAGTTGTAATCTATTTTGAAAAAACACATATGAAAAAAATAATCATAACATTTATCCCATTATTTACATTGTTAACTTTCTCTTGTAGTTCTGACGATAAAAATAATGAACCTGTATCTGTAATTGGAACATGGCACCTGGAATATACTCAATTTAATGATGAAGAACCTATGTATCCAGATAATGACAACATCCTAACTATTAATAACGACAACACTTATAACCACATTAATGAACCTTACTTCAATCATTCAAGTACTTGGGAAATGCAGGATGAAAAAACCATAAGGATTAATCAATGGGAAGAAGGCCTTGATAGAAATTTCACACTTAATGGTTTAACAAATGAAAGTCTTGTAATCCCTTTAACCTTTTCAAGTGATGGAGATATATTATATTATCATTATAAACGATAAATAAATGTGGGTTAATGGATTTATTAAATGGAAAACAAATGATTTAATACCTCATAAGTTGCTTTTCAAACACGGAAAAATTCAAGAAGTAGAAAACAAGAACTTTAAAGGAATAAAAGCATTGGAAACCAATTCAACATTAGCCGATAATTTTGAAATATTTAAAACTTATAAGAGAGACAAATCGAATAATCATTGCAAGTATTACATAAAAAAATCGGTAGATGAAGAAGTATTTTTAATCTTTTTAAAAATAAATATTTCCCAATATTGGAAGCTTAAATGGCAATTGAAAGAGTGGTTAATACAGTCCAAAGATTTTAAACTAGAAATTCTAAAATTTCTGGCAATTGCACTTTTAGCATATTTAATAGGGAAATTAAGTTAAATAAAATGAAAAAACGTTATACAAGCCGTATATAAAAAGACAATGAAATTATCAGACTTTAATGAATCCGTTGAACGACTTTTCAAACTGAAGATTGATAGGGATACAAATCATTATCAATACTATAGATTTGATGAACTTGAAATAAGACTAAAAAAGAAACTTTATCGCGAAACTTGTGAAAAGCTTGATGCTTTTACAACGATTGAAGGTTACGAACTTTTTTCTCCAAAATACTATGAAGTTTCATTAAGTCAAGGTTCGCGAATATATTATGGCGGTAGAGATGAGATTTATAAAAAGGACAACGTAAATGGACTAGATTACTTCTTAAAATCCCCTTCTAACGAATACTTGGTCTTCTTTATTAAGAATTTAATCGAGTTAGCAAATTCTGAAGGGTTAGGCAGACCACCTTTAACGCTTAATCGGCTAAGAAATAGAATGTATTACCGAAACAAAGAGAATGAAACTCTTGAACTGTTTGAGGTTCTTAAAGAATCAATTCCAAGATTTCAAACTTTACAAATATCTTCTCAAAACGAGAAGAATCTTAAAGATTTTGAAAGCAATACTTCTTCGTTTCTTTTCACACTTGGCTTTAATACAGACCTTTCTTTTCTTCCTACAAATATTACAGAAGATTTTAGCCGTACAATAAGGATAGGGAGGATAAGAAGAGCCAGTATAGATGACATTGAAGCACCTAAGCGAAAGTATCTTCAAGACTTAATATTATTCTATCAAAAAGGAATCTCAGCCGAAAGTGCTGACTTACAGTTTCTTTCATTCTACCATATCTTAGAACACTTCTTTGAGAAAATATACAATGAAGAACTTATCCAATCAGTACAAGACAAACTAACCGCACCTTCTTTTTCATACAAAAGATCAAAAGACCTTAATAGTTTAATCAAAGTCATTCAGGATAAGTTAAAATATAAGAATGAAGAATTTCAGATTAACGAACCAGAAGCTTTACGACTAGTTCTAGACAAGTTCATTGAAGACTTTGAAGAAATAAAACAAGAAATAAAAACCTATGATGAAAAGCTTCTAGATTACTACAAGACCAATGAAGTTTCTTTTTCAAAAGGCAATAAAGTGAACTTTAATGAAGAGCGACAGTCAATCCTTAAAAACCTAAGGGAAAGAATTTATAAGACCCGAAATTCTATTGTTCATAGCAAGGAAACAGACAAGACAAAATATCTTCCATTTAAACACGATAAAGAGCTATCACATGAGATAATTCTAATGCGAATAATTGCAGAAAAAATCGTTATTGGTAGTTCACAAGAATTATAAAAAATACACTGTATAACTTAAGATGGACATAAAACATAGGTCGGCATTGATTTACACAAATTTCGGTTTGTAGAAAACTTAGTCTCGGCTGACAAGTTCACTTCCACAAAGCAAACTTAGTTTCCTATCCGCGACCATTAAACAAACACCCCGTTTTACCATAGCGCGTTTAATTCTCTCAACCACACAAAACCGCAACTGGCTTATAATTATGAATTCTCCGTAAAGTCCGGTATTGGATAGGCACGTTCTACACCTAGCGTAACGCACAAAGAACAAGAGGTTTTATCTTATGGAACAAAGGTATCGGCGTTTTCAAAAATTAAAATAAACCCTTTTATCGCCGACAAAACATTCTTCGAAAACCACACATTAGATGTTGCCAACTGGATGATCATCATTCAGCTGTTTAAAGAACTATCTATTGAGGCTTCGAGGTATAATACGAATATGCAGTTAAATTAATGGTGCGTTTTTCTTTTGGGGAAAGCGCAGGATTGTATATCCTTTCGTCCCAATCCTGAAAATGAAACGAACATGAATTTTATTCATTTCAAATTCAACAAGTTATTGAATAAAATTTATGAGAGTTCCTGAATGTATTATAATTTTTTGAAAATTTAGAAATCAAAAAATTATAAACAGATGAAAAGCTTCACTGCTACCGCAGTTTACTTTTTTTGTTTAAAAATATGCTTTGAAGTAAACTCCAGCATATTTTTAAACAAAAAAAGTCTACACAATCGTGTAGACTTTTCGAGTTAATGTGGGAAGAGCAGGATTCGAACCTGCGAAGGTAAAAACCAACAGATTTACAGTCTGTCCTCGTTGGCCGCTTGAGTATCTTCCCAAAACCGAGCGCAAATATATTATTGTTGAATATTTTTACCAAAGAAAAAAGAGATTACTTTAACGTGAGTTCAGCTTAAATTCAACATAAAGAATAGCAAAAAGTTCAATAAAAATAAGTACTTGTCACCTTGAGCATTTCTGAAATGAAATATATTTTCATTGAAAGTACCTCGCGAAGCTAATCGAAAGGCATCCAAATAACGTTATTTAAACTAGGTTTCGACTACGCTCAACCTGACAACAGTTAATAACTTGCTGATTTTCAAAAATAAAAGCAAAATTTCATTGAACTCAAGTTACTTTATTGATTTTTCTCAAAGCTGGCAAGACCTATTTGGTGTCATGCTGAACTCGTTTCAGCATCTCATCTTAATCATTAAAAACGAAGCAACCGTTTACCTCCTAACAAGGAGTAAGTAAGAGAGATGTAAAAAAAATTATAACTCGTAACGCAACCTAAACGTCACAAATCTGGGCTGAATAAAGTACTCTATCGCACTTACAGAAACATTACCGGCATTACTCCTATTTTGACTTTTTGTATCTAAAATATTAGTAGCCCTAACTTCAAATTCCCATTTGCTATCTTGGTCTTTTCTGTAAGACAACGATGCATTCCAAAACTCAAAACTATTTATGGTTTTTTCTTCATCGCTGAAATTATTATAGCTATAATCGGTCTTAAAGGTAAATTTCTTTAAAATTAAAGCATCGAACTCAACCGATGGCGCTCGTGTAAAAAACTTAGTTCTATTGGCACCTTGGTCATTATCTTGAATTGTATGTCTGTAACCAATTTCAAAATTGGGCGCTTCCCTAAAATTGGTACTTAAACTGGTTCTGTAGGTGTAGGTGTAATTTTCGTTTACAGAGCGCACCGAGTTAATAATCTGGTTAAACTTAGCATAATTGAAGTTTCCGTTTACCCGAGCTTTAAACTTTCCTACAGTCTTTTCTATTCTACCTGAAGCACTAGCGTTTTCATCGGCAAAATCTGAATTAAAAGGTGAAATAACACGTACCACGCTGCCAGGCTGAAACTGTGATGTTGTTCTTATACGATCTATGGTTTTAGAATAGCTCAACCTTCCCACAACATTGGTATAATTAAACATATTAAAACTGAAATACGATAAATTAACATTATGAGCTAGGGCACTTTCTAGTTCTTGTTCTCCAGAATACAGCGCATTGTAATTGTTTAAAACTAAACCGCGTGCCAATTGATTTACATCTGTAAAATTGGTAGACATGCGATAGTTGAAAATAATCTGCTCACTATTTTTTAACTGAATACGTGTATTAAAATCTGGTAAAAGCCTAAAAAAGTTATCGGTGTAGCTTACATTAAACTGGTTGTTTTTTGCACTGTAGGCATGGGCAGAAACCCCAGGCCTAAACGTAAATATCCCTAGTTTTAATCTGTAATGTAATCCCAAATACACATCACTAAACGTGTAATTAATGGCGTTGCCATCTAGTGCGTTTGGTATATTCGTACTTGACTGTAATCTATCGCCATTATCTAAATACTGAAAGATATTTGAGTTAAAATCCTGCTCACTATAAATTGTTCCTAAAGTGAAGTTTAAATCACTTTTGGTATTTAGAACATTCCAGTAATCTATCTTCGCATCCAGTTGATTGGACTTTACGCGTTTTTCTTGCGCAATATTATAGTCTATTTGTGCATTTTCTAACCCCAAAGCATTAGCCGTATTTTCGTAATTGGCTTTATCCTCGAGAATAGCGTTGTAAAAGGGGTCTTCATCCTGAAATAAATGCTGCACTTCGAGAGCAAAAATGTTATTATCGTTTAACGTGTAATAATAATTAAGATTCTGATTTATACTAAAGGGTGTTATGGTCTCGTTCTGGTCGATATCACCAATTACAGAAGACACAAAAATTTGATTTTGAGATTCTTTTGATGTTCTTGCCAACACATCATAATCCAACTGATTATTTACATTGGGTTTGTAATTGGCACTCAGTTTTAACATGCCCAAATCGCTTCTCTGCGTAGTATTACTCTCGGTATCTTCGTCTGGAACATTCAAATCTGGGTTTGTAAACGTAATAGAGCGGTTCTCTTGTAAATCGGTTCTACTATTAGAAAAAATGGCAAACCCGCTAAAATCTAGAGTCTTTTTTGGTGCATAACTAAAATTGGCTGCCCCAAACTTGGTATTGATGTATTTAGCTCGGTTATTTTGAAGCGTTAAAAACCCAATATCATTACTACCTAAATCAATGTTCGTTCCACTGCTCCTGCTGGGCGACCTAAAACCTCCTGTAAATTTAAAATAGTCTCTACGTGTAAAAGCCACCTCGCCAATATTATTTAAATCCCCAATAAGGTTTATACTATATTCTGGGCTATAATAAAACAACTTAGGCTGAGCCAAGAACAAGGTTTCATCTGGCGAATCACCAATGCCTCCAGTAACCGTTCCAAACCAGAATTTCTTTTTGCCTTCTTTCAGTTTTATATTTATGGCAATGTTATCTTGGTTATTGGTTACACCTCTTAACTGACTAACCTCAGCATAATTTTTAAGAACTTCAACTTTATCAACGGCATTAGCCGGAATATTTTCTACGGCCAGTTTAGAATCACCATCAAAGAAATCTTTTCCCTCTACCATAACCTTTCCAACCGTTTTACCTTCCACCTCAATCTCACCATCGTCGTTAAGCTCTACTCCGGGCAGCTTTTTTAAAACATCTCCTAATTTCCGTTCGGTACCAGATTTAAAAGAATCGGCGTTATATACAATGGTATCACCCTTAACGGTTACGGGCATTTCGTAAACAAGTTCTACAGCTTCAAGAGCATTATCAACTTGCAATGTGAAATTTTTAATCACAGGCGCGTCCTTAGTTTCCAGACTCGCTTGGGCTGTTTTCATACCAACGTAACTTACTTGAATGGTATAGGCTGTATTTTTTTCTACAGATAGCTTATAACGCCCTTCGTTATTTGTGATACCATAGGCATCCAATTTTTGTGTTGCTTGGTTTATAGCTATAACATTTGCTAACTCTAGCGGTGTGCCTATACTATCCTTTACGGTACCCTCAAGCCTAATTTGAGCAAAAGTATACCCAACCGTAAAAAGAAGTATTAGTAGAAGATATTGTTTCATGGAAATTATTCGGTTTTATAATGCACAAGCAGCTCGTAAGCACAATGCAAAACTGGTTAGTTAAATTACCTGTGAGTTTATGATGTGTTATAAGGGTTAGCCTCGGCCACGACCTCCGCCACCTGGACGGCCACCACCTCTTCTAAAGTTTTCGCGCATTTCTTGCATTTTCTTTTTTGATATCTCATCGAACTCAGCACGGCTTACTTCTTTACCTTTTGATGGCACTTTAATACCTTCTTTCTCCTTAGGATTCATGACTATCTTAGAACACAGTATTGTGGTTCTCCCTTCGTTAACTTCAAGAATTAAACCCGGCAATCCCCAATAATCACTTGGACCTTGACTTACCGGAATCTGAGGCGTATACCAAACCACAACCTCAATCTCATCGAGCTTAGGCTCTGGTTGCTCTTCTGGTTGTTCTTCTCCTGGTCTGGGTCTTCTAAAATTAACATCCAAACCATATTTTATCTTTTTGCCTATGGCCTTGAAACAGGTGTATTGACCAATTTGTTTAGTTTCTCCGGTCATTTTCCATTCAAAAGAAGGAATGGAATCTTTGATTAAAAACTTTTTACCGAAAACTTCACGTTCTTGCAAGAAACTGCGATTCTGAATATTTTTATATTGGTTACCATCCACGAAGTTTCCCATCATCATGGTTCGGAAACCACCGCCACCGCCGCCCGGTGCGTCTAGTGTTTCTTCTTCCTTATAAATAGATTCTGATTTATTAAACGTTAGAATAAACGTTTTTTCGAGAGCGCTTTTTATTCTAGCAGCTATACGCTTTTTTTGCTCTTCATCCATGCCCGGCCTACCAAAGTTGGCCATGTCTATCGTGGTTTTAGATTTGTAATACGCCTTTCCTTGAAAATCTTGCGCTACTATTGAGTTAGACATCAATAGTACAATGAATAGCATCGCGATTTTTAATGGTAATTGTTTCATCTATGGATTTGTTAATTGGTTAATCTAGATTATAATGCTAAGACCAAAATACAAATTCATAGTTTAAATCGTAGACGTTAATTTTTAGTTAAATAAAAATGCGAAGCTTATCGAGTACTCCTGCCTATTCTATTTTCTCTAAACTCTCGCATCTTTTTGAAGATGATATCGACGTACTCATTTTTTGAGACGTATTTACCTTTTTCCGGAATTTCAATCTTGTTTTTTTCCTTAGGGTTGATAACCACCTTAGAACATAAAACAGTGGTGCCGTTGTAGCTAACCTCTAAAATGAGACCAGGCAAACCCCAAAATTCTGAAGGCCCATGGCTGACAGGTATTTTTGGTGTATACCATGCTACTATTTGAGTCATTTCAATGTCCTCGGGTTTCTGGTCTCCTTCATTATTTTCTGAAGATGTCGCTGCCTCTTTATTCGCATCTCGCTTTCTCATTTTACTCCAAGAAAAAGACCACCATTCTAAATCTGAACTAGGAATTAAACATACCGCTTTGTAACAAGTATAGTTTCCAATAGTTTTGGTTTCAGTACCAAGGTTCCAGTTAAATTTTTGAATGTTATCGTCGATTACAAATCGTTTACCATAAAACTCCTGCTGCTGTACAATCTTGTTATCCTTAACATTTTTATATTGTGTACCTGCCCTAAAGTTTTTCCCCCAAGAATCTGTTGCTCCAGAAATAGCATCGAGCACCTCTTCTTCTTTGTATGTAGATTCTGTTTTGTTAAAAGTTAGAACAAACGTTTTCTCCAATCTGTTTTTCAGTCGGGCTGCTATTTGCTTTTTTTGTTGCTGACTCATTGTAGCTCCCCATCTGCCAAGTTCTAAGGCAGACTTAGATTGGTAATAGGCTTTGCCTTGAAACTCCTGACCATGTATACAAACTGAACCTAACAGAACGATACAAAAGGAGATTATTTTTAGAACAGATTTCATGAGAGTTAGATTTTTTTGTTTAACAAATATACTAAATTATTAAACAAAATATAAGCCATGGGGTTAAACTAAACTTCAATAAGCAATTTTTTTTAAGTCTACCTTATACCTTATTACAGAAAAATTGGTTTGATTTTTGTAATTTTCAAGCAACAATGAAACATCTATTTTTTTTATTTTTTCTATTTCCTTTTTTTGTATTCGCTCAAAAAAGTATTGATACAGCACTTTTAAAAACCACTGAATTTACCAGTGATAAAATTATTGCCATAGATAATTTTGGAACTGTTTTTTATTTACAAGAAAATACTATCTACAGAAAAACAACTTCAGAGACACTATCTTACAATAATTTACAATTGGGTGAAGTAACATCGGCCAACGCTTTCAACCCTCTGAAAATAAATTTATTTTATCACGATTTTAATACCATTATTATACTCGATAATAGGTTAGCAGAAATTTTCAGGATTGACTTCAACAGAATTCTTCCCTACAAGAACGTAACCCATGTTTCTGCAGGCTTTGACAACACGCTGTGGCTTTTTAATCAAGACAATCAACAGCTAGAATTATACAATTATAAAAATAACACTACACAGGCCAGGTCATTACCCATTCAAAATAAAATTCTAGACCTGGTTAGTAATTACAACAACGTTTGGCTGTTAACCGAAGACTATATTTACGAGTATAATTACTTTGGAAACCTAGTCAGTAAAACAAAAAACCAAGGATATTCTGAGCTTATTGAGAACAATGGAAATCTCATTTTAAAAAAACAAAACGCGTTGTACTACCAAGGAAAAAACGATAACGAAGCCACTTTAATTACACTACCAAATTTGTTGATAAATCAGTTTTTTGTAACCAATGAAACCTTGTATATTTACCAGAATCAAAAACTACAACAATTTCAATTAAAAATAAATTAAGTATGCATATTGCAATTGCCGGAAATATTGGAGCTGGAAAAACAACCTTAACCAAATTACTCGCGAAGCATTATAAATGGGAGGCCCAATTAGAAGATGTTGTAGACAACCCTTATCTAGATGACTTTTACAACCAAATGGAACGCTGGAGTTTTAATCTTCAAGTGTACTTTTTAAATAGCAGATTCCGCCAAGTATTACAAATTAGGGAAAGCGGCAAAGACATTATACAAGACCGAACAATATATGAAGATGCTCATATTTTTGCACCCAATTTGCACGCTATGGGCCTAATGACCAATAGAGATTTTGAAAATTATAAATCGCTTTTCGATTTAATGGAGTCTTTAGTTAAAGGTCCCGATCTATTAATCTACCTAAGAAGTTCTATCCCTAATTTAGTATCTCAAATTCACAAAAGAGGAAGAGACTACGAAAACTCTATTAGTATCGATTATTTGAGCAGACTAAACGAACGCTACGAAGCGTGGATTCATGGCTATAAGAATGGAAAATTGGTAATTATCGATGTAGACAACTTAAACTTTGTGGACAACCCAGAAGATTTAGGAAGTGTGATTAATACCATCGATGCCGAGATAAATGGTCTATTTTAAAAATAGAATTTAAAGCATAATAAAAAACCACGCCTTTCGGCGTGGTTTTTAGTTTTAGTTAGTTTTGATTTAGTTTAGTTCACTTAAAATTGCTATTTATTTAACTCTTTTTAATTGTATTAATATGCGCTTTCACTTCAGTTTCAGTCCCTTCAAAAGTTTGATAACTGGTTGATTCCTCACCATTTTCAACGGTTACAATAGTTACAACCGCTTTTGCTGTACCATCATCATTTGTAGTCATATCTACTTTCACTTCCTTGGTGATTTCAACCATTTCAACATCGGGAGCATTTTCGTTATAAGCTTGTACAGCCTCATCTGACACCAAACTAGGTGCAATAACCAAAGCAACAACACTCATTAATTTTAATAAAATGTTTAATGAAGGTCCTGAGGTATCTTTAAAAGGATCACCTACAGTATCTCCAACAACTGCCGCTTTATGAGCATCTGTCCCTTTTCTACCTTGCTCCTCAATAGTTTTTTTAGCATTATCCCAAGCGCCACCTGCATTAGACTGGAAAATAGCCATTAAAACACCACAGGTTGTTACACCAGCCAATAAACCTCCTAGCATTTCTGCTCCTCCAATAAATCCAACGGCAACAGGAACAGCAATCGCCAATAAACCTGGTAATACCATTTCCTTGATAGAAGCTTTTGTAGAAATATCGACACACTTATCGTATTCAGCAACACCGTTTGCCGCATCAAATATCTTTCTATCAGCATCTGAAGCTTTACTCATATCAGAATCATATTTTCTCATGATTTCTAAAGCTGCTTTTAACTGAGGAATATCCCTAAACTGTCTACGCACCTCTTCAATCATGGCCATTGCAGCTCTACCAACAGCATTCATTGACAACGCAGAAAACACAAATGGCAACATACCACCTACTAGTAATCCGGCCATAATTTTTGGTTGGGAAACATCAATAGACTCTACCCCTGCAGTTTCCATGAAAGCTGCGAACAAAGCCAACGCCGTTAAGGCTGCAGAAGCAATAGCAAACCCTTTTCCAATAGCAGCAGTAGTATTTCCAACAGCATCTAATTTATCTGTACGCTCTCTTACCTCACTTGGCAACTCGGCCATTTCGGCAATACCACCAGCATTATCAGAAATTGGTCCGTAAGCGTCGACTGCCAATTGAATACCTGTATTTGCAAGCATTCCCACAGCGGCAATTGCGATACCATATAATCCGGCAAAATGATGCGACACTAAAATTGCAGCAGCTATTAAAATGATAGGAAACATAGTCGACATCATCCCTATACCTAAACCAGCAATAATATTAGTTGCAGCTCCAGTTTCAGATTGGTTAACTATCGAATTTACTGGTTTTGTCCCTGTCCCTGTATAATATTCAGTTACCTTCCCTACGGCTAATCCAGCTATTAAACCAGCTAAAACCGCATAAAACACACCTATGGAACCATGTTCAAAACTTGAGGTTCCAGCTAACATGATATCAATGATGAAGTATGAAGCCACTACCATTAGTCCGGCAGAACCAAACTCTCCAATATTTAGGGCTTTGTGGGGAGAACCGCCATCTTTTACCCTAACAAAGAAGGTTCCTATTATGGACATAACAATTCCTATAGCTGCTAATACCAATGGCAAATAGACTGCTCCTAGGCCGTCAAAATCACCTGTTGTGATTAGTGCCCCAAGAACCATTGTACCAATAATTGAACCTACATAAGACTCAAATAAATCGGCACCCATTCCAGCAACATCACCTACATTATCACCAACATTATCTGCAATAGTAGCAGGATTTAACGGGTGATCTTCAGGAATACCTGCTTCTACTTTACCTACTAAGTCTGCACCTACATCGGCAGCTTTAGTGTAAATACCACCACCAACACGAGCAAACAACGCAATAGATGATGCCCCGAGTGAGAATCCAGACAGCACGTTGAGCACTTCTGTGATACCCCATCCTTGCGCACTGTAGACCATAAACAATCCACTTAATCCTAAAACCCCAAGACCTACAACACCAAGTCCCATAACTGCTCCACCAGCAAAAGCTACTTCTAGCGCCTTGCCCAAAGAATTTCTAGCAGCACTTGTAGTTCTTACATTGGCCTTGGTTGCTACTTTCATTCCAATAAAACCAGCTAAAGCAGAACAAATGGCACCTACTATAAATGAAACAGCGACCATACCATTAGACCCATCTTCACTACTTCCTTTAAAATACAAAAGAACTGCAACTGCAATTACAAAAACTGATAATATTTTATACTCTGCTTTTAGGAAAGACATAGCTCCATCAGCTATATTCTTTGCAATTACTTTCATGGTTTCTGTACCTTCATCTTGTTTGGATACCCATGCACTTTTTATAAAAACAAAAGCTAAAGCTAAGACTCCAAAAAGCGGTAAAAAATCTACAATAAATTCCATATTCTATTTAGTTGGTTTATAGTTAATACTTTTTTATAAGTCGCTAAAAATAGGAAAATAAAATTGATAAAAAAACCCCTTTAAATTAAATATTTTACACTAAATAACAGCTCAAATTACAGTATTGATAAAACTATGATTTATGTTATGTTTTTTCTTGGTTTTTACAAATGAAACTCGGGTGGTGACAAAAAAAACACAATCTACTGAACACCAATTATTTCAACAAAAAAAAGCCATCTTTACAGATGGCTTGAATATTTCAATGGAATATAGTATTCTAGATAACAAATGTTCGTTTTTTCTTGTGTTCGCTATTTTCGTATCGTTCAACACATTCGTGGTAAATCTTAACAGCTTCCTCAGCATTACCCCAACCGCCAACATCGACTTTCTTCTTTTCTAAATCCTTGTATACTTGGAAAAAATGCTCGATTTCCTTCAGCCTGTGTGGGTTTAAATCTGAAATATCAGATTTATTGCTCCATATTGGATCAGAAACTGGAACGCATATTAATTTTTCATCAGGACCTTTTTCATCAGCCATGTGGAAAACACCTATTGGTCTCACCTCCATTACTACCATAGGGTAAGTTGGTTGATGACCCAAAACAAGAATATCTAATGGATCCATATCTAAAGCTAGAGTTTCTGGAACAAATCCATAATCCCCTGGATACATCATTGATGAGAACAACATTCTATCAAAGCGTATCTTGTGTAGTGTAAAATCGTATTCGTATTTATTTCTACTTCCTTTAGGTATTTCAATTAACACATCAAAGGTTACATCATTCTTTTCTAAGTCTTTCTTCTTGGTCATAGTTAAGTATTTGGTTGACAAATGTACTGAAGAACTTAACCATTAACAACATAATATACTATGCTTACTTAATTTTTATGAAAGCCTAACATTAACTTAACTTAAACTACAAATTGTTAAAAAAAATGACTATTTATTAGTATATTGTAAGCATTTTACGACTACGACTAACTCTTTACAATATGCGACTTATTTTAACAACGCTTGTTGCTTTATTCCTATGTGCAAATTTGAGTGCACAAAACCAGCCTTGGCAAGGCAAGTTTGAACCTATTGATAATTTGATTGCACCACCAAACACTTACAGAACAGCAAGTGGTGCTCCTGGAAAAGATTATTGGCAACAACGTGCTAATTACAAAATAAAGGCCGAATTAGATGAGGTTAACAACACCGTACACGGAGAAGAAACAATCACTTACTTTAACAACTCACCAGATGAACTTAGCTATGTATGGATTCAACTGGAACAAAATGTAAACAAGAAGGGAAATGAAGATTTTGGCTCCATTAATAACAATATGAGAGACGGCATGAACGCGCGACAACTCCAGTTTTTAACTCGAGCCATAAACTTTCCTGCTGGTTATACTATAAAATATGTTAAAGATGGCAATAGCAACAACTTGAAATCTATGGTAAACAATACCATGATGAAAGTAAAGCTTAACACCAGCCTACAGCCCAATACTTCAACCACCATACAAATAGCATGGTCCTACCATATAACCGACCGCAGCATGTTTCTTTTATCTCGTGAAGGCTATGAGCACTTTCCAGAAGATGATAATACGGTTTACCTTATGGCACATTGGTTCCCAAGGATGGCTGTATATAATGATACTGAAGGTTGGCAAAATCAGCAGTTTCAAAAGCTAGGTGAATTTGCGTTAGAGTTTGGGAATTATGATGTTACTATAACAGTTCCTCAAGACCATATTGTAGCCTCTACGGGAACACTTCAAAATCCAGAATCTGTACTAACCAGAAAACAAAGACAGAGACTAAAAGAAGCGGAAAAGTCTTTTGAAAAACCGGTAATGATTATTACCAGAGAAGAAGCTGAGGCCAATGAAAAAGAAAAAACTACAAAGAAAAAAACCTGGAAATTCAAGGCAGAAAATGTTAGAGACTTCGCTTTTGCTTCATCCAGAAAATTCTTGTGGGACGCTCAAAACGTAAAATTACCAACAAATAATGTTATGGCAATGTCTTTTTACCCCAAAGAGGGTCTACCTGTTTGGAAAGAAGAATCCACAAAAGCTATAATGCATGCACTCGAAGTCTATTCTGAAGCGACTTTCGATTATCCCTACCCCGTATGTATTTCTGTAAACACCTCTAATATAGGTATGGAATTCCCAATGATAAGTTTTAACGGCGGAAGACCAAAGAATGGAAAAATGAGCAAAGGTGCAAAAGCCGGTATGATTGGCACTATTATTCATGAGGTTGGACATAACTGGTTTCCTATGATTGTGAGTTCGGATGAGCGCAAATGGATGTGGATGGACGAGGGCCTAAACACCTTTCTACACCAACGCACCGTTGCAGAGCGCTATCCAGATTTTAACAGTACTACCCCAAAAAGTATTGTGCCGTTTATGAGTGGCGACAAAAACATTTTACGCCCCATTATGACTACTTCAGACAATGAATTGTTAAGTCAATTTAGCGCCAATTTTTACCTGAAGCCAACCGTAGGCCTCCAAATGTTGAGAAACTCCATTGTAGGCAAAGAACTATTCGACGAAGCCTTTAAAGAATATGCAAATCGTTGGAAATACAAACACCCTAATCCCGGAGATTTATTTAGAACTTTAGAAGACGCTACAGCGGTAGATCTGGACTGGTTCTTTAGAGGTTGGTTTTTTACAACAGACCATGTAGATATTGAACTAGCCGATGTAAAATGGTTTAAAATATACGAGGAGAACAAAAATATTGAAGAACAACGAAAATCCTACAAGATGGAAATAGAGGCAGATGGGAAGACAAGTAATGCCAAAGACTTTTCTAATGGTCCTGAAACGATTAAAATGTCCAAAACACCAGATGCAGTTTATGGTGGTTTCCTATCACGTATAGACGAAGAGGAGGTGAAAAAACAACTTTCTGGAAAAAATATTTACGAAATCACTATTAAAAACAAAGGTGGTCTGGTTATGCCGGTAACTATTGAATGGGTTTACAGTGACGGCAGCAAAGAAATTGACCGTCTACCTGCTGATGTTTGGAGAAGAAATGAATATGAAATCAAGAAAACTTTTGTTAAAGAAAAAGAAGTAGTCGAAGTAAACTTAGACCCTAATTTTGAATTTGCAGATACTGACACAGCAAATAATAGTTTTCCAAAAACTAGTTCGAAATCTGAATTTGATTCGTTTAAAAGCAAAAACTAATTTATTTTTTATTGAAATAATCTTGGTATTCTTTCTTTCCCTTATCTGTTAGGTAGGGATAAATTCCTTGTGTCATGGTATTAAAATGTTCATCAATGGCATTCAAAGTGAGTTTTTTATCTTGAGTTTGGGCAGCAGACATCCAAAAGTCTGATATAATATGACCACGCCTGTAAAGGTTCAAGTATTCGTTAGGCAACTCTTCTTCTCTAATTATACCATCATTTTTTAATCCATTTAATAGTGAGGCAAACTGTGTTTCCCTAACTTTAAGAAGCGTAATATAATGCGTTTTAATTTTTTCATTTTGCCTCAAAATAGAAGCAAAATCTAAAAAAAAGAAGCGATGCTCATAAAAACAGAACATCATACTTTTTGATATTGTCATAAAACCTTCCAAAAGATGTTTATGATTATTACTTTTAAGAATCACCTCATCAATGTTTTGAACTAATTTAAAATACAAGGCTTCCAAGATTTCATGTCGTTTTTTAAAATGATAATTTAGGTTGCCCTGGCTAATACCCATTTTAGAAGCAATTGTTCTAAGGGTAACCTCAGAAAGCCCTTCGTTATTAAATAATTCTAATGCTGTTTCTAAAATAACATCTCTGGTTTTCATATAACAAATATACCGTTTTAGTAAACTTGACCTATTTATTAAAAATTAGTACATTTGACCTAATTTAGAAACCATGAAAATAAGAGAAGAGACAATACCAAACACAAACGCTATCAAATCGGCACTATCAAAAATTGATTTTAAGGATACTTTTGCCACAACCAATAAAACAGACGACTTAAAAACAATTTCAAATTTAATATTTGGAACTTTTCCAGGTTGGATTGGGTTTTTAATGAAACTTCGGAATACGCTTGTTAAACCTTTTGGATTAAAAGTAGACATGCCAGAAGATTACAACATCGACTTTAAAGTAGGAGGTTACTCTGGTTTTTTTAAAATTTACAATATTCTTGACAACGAGCTTATTCTGGGCGCAGACGATAAGCACCTTAATTTTAGAGTAAGTATCCTTGATTCGTCCGAGCCAAGTTTTAATATAAAAGTAACCACTCTAGTAGAATACAATAATTTTTTTGGTAAGACATATATGGTCATTGTTGCTCCATTTCATCGTATTGTGGTTAAAAGCATGGTGAAACGAGCCTATAATGTTGATTCTCATTAGAGAATCCTAAAAAAACGAAGCAAAGCCCACATAAATATATGCAGGCTCTGCCCCAAACTAACTATAACAAAAACAAACTATTTACTATTATTCGCCTTGGCCTAAAGAAAATGCTCTCTTTCCGTTAAATTCATAGAGGTTTTCAGTTTTAATAATATCCAAACCTGTATTATGTAATTTTGAAAGCAACGCCAAAACTTGTTCGAATTCTACTGGTTTATATACTGGCTCTTGTGTTTCTATGTCAGCATCTACAGCTACAAAGCGACACCTCCAATGATCTGTACAATAGGTCTCCTTTAATCCCTTGGGATACACTTTAACACCTCTATTGGTAATCATTTTCAACTTTAATTTAAATGCATTTATACCTGAAAGTATGCCCCCTATTTCCTCTGGATTTGAACCTTTCCAATCGATAAACACATCAACTCCAAGCAACTGCTTCTTCGCCTCTTTTCTTTTGTATTCAGGAATAAAAATCTCACCTGTACCACTAGTAAGCTTACTAACGCCTAATTTTCTGGGCGTCTCACCTAAGCGTTCAATAATGGCATCAGCAAACTCGCTAGTTGACACTTTTTTTATGCTGAATTTATTATTATAAATATCGGCTGTGTGGTAGCCTTCTTCTAATGTAGTTAACCAAGCATTTTTAATTTTATCGGCTACATCGGACTGACCTATGTATGCCAACATATTAATTGCAGCATTTATAAGCCCAGATGGGTTAGCGATATTTTTACCCGCAATATCGGGAGCAGATCCGTGTATGGCTTCGAACATAGCTATGTTCTTTCCAATATTTGCAGAACCAGCCATACCAACAGAGCCTCCAATTTCTGCCGCAATATCAGATATGATATCTCCGTAAAGATTTGATGTAACAATAACATCGTAGCGTTCTGGATGTGCGGCTAGATGCGCTGCACCAATGTCAATAATTTGAGACTCATTAATAATATCTGGATATTCTGAAGCTATTTCAATAAACACCTTGTGGAAAAGTCCATCGGTTAGCTTCATGATATTATCTTTAATCATACAGGTCACTTTCTTTCTACCAAAAGCTCTTGCATATTCAAAAGCATAACGTATAATACGCTCACAACCGGGTCTAGTTATTAGCTTTAAACACTGTACCACATCATCGGTTTGTTGGTGTTCTATACCGGCATATAAATCCTCTTCATTTTCCCTTACTATTACTACGTCCATGTTTGGAAAGTTGGTATGCACGTATGGATGTAAAGCTGCCACTGGACGCACATTGGCAAAAAGCCCTAAAGATTTGCGCAAAGTTACATTTAAACTCTTGTACCCTTTTCCTTGAGGTGTAGTAACGGGTGCTTTCAAGATTATTTTGGTATCACCTATGGTTTCCCAAGCCTCTGTGGTAATACCGGATGTGTTTCCAGACAAGTAAACCTTTTCCCCTAGTTCAATATAATTAGGTTCTATGTTAGCTCCTGCCTCCCTAAGAATTTTAAGTGTAGCATCCATAATCTCCGGACCTATACCATCACCTTGAGCAATTGCTATCTTTACTTTATTAAGTGTATTTCCTTTTTTAAAACTACCGTTTAATGCTTTTACTTCCATGATCGATTTTTTTTCTGAAGTAAAATTAAAACAATAAAATCATATATTTTTATTTATATTTTTTATAAAAAACATTAATTTTTTTTATGAAAATATTAAAGTTCAAGTGATTTAAAACACCTCTTCAGCTTCAATAATTATAACAAGGAATTAACATTCTTAGAATACATCTTAATTATATTGGCCACTAAAAAATAAAACCAATGAATTCAAGTAAATTATTTAAAGCCCTAATGATAGTAATATTCTCAATAAACTTCTGTACCGGTCAAGAAACTGAAAAACAAGCATTAGCAAAACTTTCATTCATGATGGGGAATTGGTCGGGAACGTCTACAGAGTACTCCGTTAAAAACACCACTAGAGTTAAAGTACAGGAAAGTGTTAATTATATACTTGGAGGAAATGCTATAGCAATAGATGTGACATCTTCCAGCTTAGATTTACATACCATTATAACTTACAGTGTTAAAGACAGTTGCTTCTATTATCAACCGTTTAATAAAACTGGTGCCGGCAAATACAAGGGTAAATTTGTTGACGGTAAATTTTTAGTAACCTTCAACCCAAAGAACAAACTAACTTTTGAAAAAACAAAAAAAGGAGAATTTCATGAATATGGAGAAACGCTAATAAAGGGAAAATGGATTAAATACTTTGAAGATATACTAATGCCAGCCCCATCAAACAACTACACGCCTGTTAAAAAAAATAAGATAACCAGAGAACATATCGACCCCATAACAGCTTTAACCAACGTAGTGGCAATAGACCATGAAAACCATAAAACAATTTATATTGCAGGCCAAGTAGGAACTGGAAAGACCAAGGAAATGCAACTAGAAACCGCTTATAAAGCTATTGAAAAACGCTTGGCACAAGCTGGCGCAACATTCGCCGATTTAGTTGAAATGAAAATATACATAGTAGATTATGACCCCGACAAAGATCTAGACATGTTTTTCAAAGTAAGAAAAAAACTCTACGGAAATATTAAGATGCCTCCAAACGTATTTATCGGAATCTCTTCTTTATACAGCAAAGAAAAATTAATTGAACTATCTGGAACTGCCATTGTTATTAAATAAGTGAATCACAAATAATTACTTAGAATAAAATGAAACATCAATCAATACAATCAGAAATTACCAAAAACATAGCTTTAATTATCTGCTTCTTACTTTCAATTCCTGTTCTGGGACAAGATACCAATGGAAAAATAATGAAAAAAGAAAGAATAGATGCTAATCCAAATTGGGACTACTCTCAAGCTGTAAAGATTACAGACTTTTCCGAATTATTATTCATAAGTGGGCAAATCCCTGAAAACGAACAAAATGAAGTACCAAAGACTATTAAAGAACAATGTAAATATGCATGGGCTAATGTAGAGAAACAGCTAAAAAATGCTAATATGACAGCCGAAAACTTAGTTAAGGTGAATTTTTTTGTGTCGGACAGAAAGTATCTACCTGTAGTTTATCGACTTAGACAAAATAAGCTTCAAGACATTAAACCTGCTCTAACAATTGTAATTACTGGAATATATAGAGAGGAATGGCTTTTAGAAATTGAAGCCATAGCCGCAAGGTAAAATATTAAAAATTAAAACCAAATGCCCCGGTTACCCCAAACTTCCTAGATCCGGGATTATCCAAATAGTTACCCCTGAAGTTAAAATCTATTCTAAACACTTTAAAAATATTACCAATACCCAAACTGTATTCGTAATAGGGTTCTTTGTTTGGAGCAATAAGCTCTAAATTGGCAGGATTGCTAGGCACATTACTTAAGGCTATATTTTCTTGAGATAAGTCTCCCCAAACTCCTCGAATGCTAACGATTTCACGTAAATTTAATTTTCTTAAAAATGGTATTCTAGAAAACAACCTCCCGTTAAAGTTATGTTGCAGGTGAAATGAAGCATACGTATCTGAAACAAATTCATAGAAATCCAACTGAGAGAAGGTGTTGTAAATTGAAAAGAATGTTTGGTTACCAGGTATAACACTCAACAAACCAAGAGGTACTTCTCCAAAAGTTTTTCCAGTTTCAATAGAGGTTGTTAACCTTCCAAAACCACCCAACTGCCACGGTTGCACATAAGAAAACTGCAACTTAGTATAATCAAAATCGCTTTTGAACATATTTCTACCCCCTCTACTAATTTGGGCAAAAACACGGGCATAATCATCGTTAGCATCCAGACGCTCTACACCAAATCCTGTGGTTTTTCGGCCAGGAAAATAAAATACAGATGCCGAAGTTTCAAATTGTTTAATCTCAGACTCAACTCCTGTAGGCGTATTGTAATCCAAACTAAAGGTTGGAGAGGCCGATTCTAGTGTTCGATAATTAGCACCTAATCTAAGTATAAGATTTCTAAAGGGTTCTGCTTCTATAGCAAAACTTGTAAGGTTTATTGTAGTTAATTTGTCGTTAGACCCATTGCCTACCACAGCAGAAGAAGCTAAACTCCTTCCTAAAACATCAGTGCTTGTGGTTAAGCTAGCCCCAATTTGTTCTACATCTCTTCTGTTTCCGCCAGAGACTATTAGTCTACTTTTCTTGTCTAAGAGTACTTTTCCTGAAATACCATACTTAAATTTATCATCTCTAAAACCATAGGCTAAAAAGCCCTCTAATCGCCATAAATCGTTTCTTCCAAAATAAGTTCTTCCCCCGGTTCGTAATCGCAACCCTTCTACATCGTTAAAGCCAAAAGTGGAAAAAATAGGTCCATAATCCAATGGTAATGTATTGAACTCTATGTATCCAGATGATAAAATACTTCCTAAGTTATAGAGTCGCTTAAACTTTTTAACAGTGGTTAAGGTATCAAGCATTTTGTAAACACCTTTTTCATCTTTATTAAGTGCCTCGAGTCTGTTCTGCTCCCAAAAGGCATCATCTCTATCGTAAACATCTTGGTCGTAATTGTACACTTCGGCGTCATAGAATTTCTTATCCTTTTCCAAATCGAAAGTATAATTATCGTAAAGTGTAGTGCGCTTACCATAAACACCTCTTGATTGCTCCTTTTTACTGAATGCGAAATCGGACATCATATAATCCCGTTTCACTAAAAAGAGTGAATCGTTGAGCACATCAAACTCCTGTTCGATATAAATTTCTTTAACCCAATTTATGTTAGCACTCTTTGAGGCCTGTAGATTAATTTCCTTAACAGCGTAGGTGGTGTCGGCAACCCAAAAATCTCCTTTAAAGGTGAGTTCATTTTTTCTTCGGGGATAGTAAATAATATTGAAACACCATTTATTGTCAATAAAAGCACTATCGGTTAAAACGTAGTTGTAAGTGTTAATTCCGGTTCTTGATAAAGGACTTACAAAACTCTTGTCAAAGAACTTTAAATAATTGTCGTACACATTGAAATCGGAATACAAATCATCAACAAAATCAATGATTACTTGATTATCACTAAAGCCAGAATTCTTATTACCCTTCAAAACTTCCTTCTGTTTATTAATGCTGTTATCGCCATAAACTCTTGATGCTGCCTCGTTTATAAACATAGGCAAATAGGTTTTACCTGTTACCCTGGAGGTATCCACTTCATTAAATACAAACTCCATACCTTTGAACAACCGACTTTTTATAAGAGCACTATCTATGGTATTAATGTCGAATTCAACTTTTTCGTATTTATCGTATTCATACTGTTTAAAGCGCTTTAACCCGTTTTCTCTTTTGTTTTCCCATATCTTTCTAAGAATGTCTATGGCAGGGTTGTTTTTTTTAGATTGCTTACCGGTAGTTAGAACCACAGCATCTAGTTGGGCAGCCTCCTCTTTTAAAATGAATTCTAAATTGTAGTTAACTTTTTTATTTAGAGGGAATATTAAAGTTTCATATCCTATAAATGAGATTACAAGTGCGTCCCAATTTTCTTCAGACTCTAAATAAAACCTCCCATCTTCGTTTGTTATAGTTCCCTGAGTAGACCCTTGAAAAATGACATTAGCAAAAGCAATTGGTTCATTGTCTTCATCAAAGACCAATCCGCTAACTTTAGTCTGAGATAGAGCTAAGCCAACAACTGCTAAGAAAAGAACAAAAAATAGTTTTATTTTCATTTAAAACTCTGATTCTAATAATAAAGACCTAACATTAATCCGTAGGTTGCATAAAGTCCTGAAAAAGTCTTTCTAATTACCTTTTGGATACAAAAAAACTCCATCAACAATGTGTTAATGAAGTTTCTATAACGTAAAAAAATATTTTTTATTGATACAAAACTTTCTTCACCGCTTTTATCACATCCTCGCTATTTGGTAACCATTCTTTCAATAGAACTGGAGAATATGGTGCAGGTGTATCAGCTGTGTTTAGTTTAATTACTGGAGCATCTAAGTAATCGAATGCTTCAGATTGCACTAAGTATGTAATTTCCGTAGCCACATTACCAAATGGCCAAGCTTCTTCCAGCACGACTAATCTATTTGTTTTTTTAACAGACTCTACAATAGCTTTTCTGTCCATTGGACGAACAGTACGCAAATCGATAATTTCACATGAAATATCTTCTTTGGCTAATTCATCGGCTGCTTTATAAGCCTCTTTAATAATCTTTCCGAAAGACACGATAGTTACATCATCTCCTTTTCTTTTAATATCTGCAACACCAATTGGGATTAAATATTCACCTTCTGGAACTTCGCCTTTATCACCGTACATTTGCTCACTTTCCATGAAAATAACGGGATCATCATCACGGATAGCAGATTTCAATAATCCTTTGGCATCAGCAGGATTTGATGGCACAACAACTTTTAATCCTGGCGTATTTGCAAACCAGTTTTCAAAAGCTTGTGAGTGTGTTGCCCCTAATTGACCGGCAGATGCTGTTGGCCCACGGAATACAATAGGACATTTAAATTGCCCACCAGACATTTGCCTGATTTTAGCTGCGTTGTTTATAATTTGATCAATTCCAACTAAAGAGAAATTAAAAGTCATGTACTCTACTATAGGCCTATTTCCTGTCATGGTCGAACCCACGGCAATACCTGCAAAACCTAGCTCAGCGATTGGCGTATCTATAACACGTTTTGGACCAAACTCGTCTAACATACCTTTAGAAGCCTTGTAAGCCCCATTGTATTCTGCTACTTCTTCACCCATTAAATACACGCTCTCATCCCTGCGCATTTCTTCGCTCATGGCCTCACATACAGCCTCTCTAAATTGAATTGTCTTCATTTATATTGTTTTGTTCGAGATGCAAAAATAGTAATTATTGCCAATAAACAGAACATAAAACCAACAGTAAAAGCACCTCTAGATGAACAATTGATAATTTTGTAGAATTATTACATCTTTTATGAATAATTGATATTTAAATAATCTGGAATTTATTTTATTTATTCTCATATTGAGTAAGAAATACATTATAAATTCTCAAAAAAATCTCAATTAAATCCTATTTTCTTAAGTTTTAAGAAAATTTTATTATGCGCGCATAGTATTTTTTAGAAATAAAATAATTACCTTCGTAACCACAAAAAAATTGTCCTTTTTAAACGCAAAATTCTATGAATGTTTTAGTGTGTATAAGTCATGTTCCAGACACGACTTCAAAAATAAATTTCACCGATAACGATTCAAAATTCGACACAAACGGTGTACAGTTCATAATCAATCCAAACGATGAATTTGGATTAACTCGTGCCATGTGGCTCAAAGAAAAACAAGGTGCAAAAGTCACTGTTGCCAGTGTTGGTGGTCCTGAAACTGAACCTACACTAAGAAAAGCACTTGCCATTGGAGCCGATGAAGCTATTCGTGTAAATACAGAAGCTAAAGATGGATTTACAGTTGCCAAACAACTTGCTGAAGTTGTTAAAAATGGAGGATTTGATCTTGTTATCGCTGGGAGAGAATCCATAGACTATAACGGTGGTATGGTACCAGGGATGATAGCTGGTTTGTTAGATGCCAATTTTGTAAACAACTGCATCGCTCTTGAAGTTGAAGGCAATACGGCCAAGGCTACCAGAGAAATCGATGGTGGAAAAGAAACTGTATCAACAGTTTTACCGTTGGTTATTGGTGGACAAAAAGGACTAGTAGAAGAAAGCGATTTGCGAATCCCCAACATGAGAGGCATTATGATGGCTCGAAAAAAACCGTTATCAGTTGTAGAACCTGTGGACAGCAACAACAAAACCACATCTATAAAGTTTGAAAAACCAGCGCCCAAAGGCGATGTGAAATTGGTAAGCGAAGATAATCTAGACGAATTAATTAGTTTACTCCACAACGAAGCTAAAGTAATCTAGCACATGCTAATCATTCCGAACTGTTATACTGAGCGTAGTCGAAGTGATGTTTCGGAGTCAATAAAAAATCATTAAATGAGATCCTGAAACCAGTTCAGGATGACAAAAATTAAAGTTTTATGTCAGTTTTAGTATATACAGAATCAGATCAAGGAACATTTAAAAAAGGAGCTTTAGAAGTAGCTTCTTATGCCAAAGCAGTTGCAAATCAGTTAGGGACTACAGTTACAGCTGTCTCCATTAATGCTGAAGACACCTCAGAATTGGGAAATTACGGCGTAGACAAAGTATTGAGCGTTTCCAACTCTGATCTAGAGGCATTTAATGCAAAAACTTATGCAAACATTATAGAACAAGCCGCTGAAAAAGAAAGTGCACAAGTTATTGTTTTAAGTTCTAGTGCAGACAGTAAATATCTAGCACCTCTTTTAGCCGTTGGCTTAAATGCTGGTTATGCCTCAAATGTGATTGAAGCCCCTAGCAGCACATCTCCTTTTTCTGTTAAAAGAAATGCTTTTACAAACAAGGCTTTTGAAATAGCTCAAATAAATACAGACGTTAAGGTTATAGGTGTATCTAGCAATGCTTTTGGGTTGATTGAATCTTCAGGAAGCGCTACTGCTGAAGACTTTTCACCAGCAATCCCTGAATCAAAAATTACAGTTGAATCTGTAGATAAGGCCACAGACAAAGTAACCATAGCCGATGCCGATATTGTTGTATCTGGAGGACGCGGATTAAAAGGTCCAGAAAACTGGGGGCTAATAGAAGAACTAGCTGACGTTTTGGGTGCCGCAACCGCATGTTCTAAACCTGTTTCAGACTTAGGCTGGAGACCACATTCTGAACACGTAGGGCAAACAGGAAAACCTGTAGCGTCTAATCTTTATATTGCCATAGGTATATCTGGAGCTATACAGCATTTAGCTGGGGTTAACGCGTCTAAAACTAAAGTCGTAATAAATACAGACCCAGAAGCACCTTTCTTCAAAGCCGCAGAATATGGAGTGGTTGGAGACGCTTTTAAAGTCGTACCAGAACTCATCGAAAAATTAAAAGTTTTTAAGGCTCAGCAATAATTTTTTTTATACCTTGTATATTTAATTATTCCTGGTGAATTGACCCAATTTACCTAAATATTAAATGTGCAGTTGGTAAATTCCAAATTAAAGTAGTTCTTTGTGCTTTTATAAATTATGAGCTTAGTACGGTTAAATATAAAGGGCATCTCTTATAGCCAAACACAAAATGGTGCCTATGCCCTAATATTAAATGAAGTTGACGGAGACCGCAAACTCCCTATAGTAATTGGTGCTTTTGAAGCACAATCCATAGCAATTGCACTTGAAAAAGAAATCCGTCCACCAAGACCTCTTACTCACGATTTATTCAAGAATTTTGCTGATAGATTTGATGTCATTGTAAAACAAGTTATTATACACAAACTAGTAGATGGTGTCTTTTTTTCAAGTTTAATTTGCGAACGTGATAAAATCGAGGAAATTATTGATGCAAGAACCAGTGATGCTATTGCCCTTGCTCTAAGATTTGAAGCACCTATTTTCACATATAAGAATATTCTGGACAAGGCTGGCATTTATTTAAAGGTAAACCCTTCTAGCGATGATGAAAACGAAACTAAAGAAGACAGCATATTAATGGACGATGTTATGGCAGGTGAGCTAGAGCCAGCGATTAGAGACAATTACGGCGATAAATCTATAGATGAATTAGAAAAATTACTTGACGAGGCTGTCGCCAATGAAGACTATGAAAAGGCAGCACATATAAGAGACGAAATCTCCAAACGAAAATAATGTGCTTACTATGAAACAACTTTTTCTGTCATTTCTTGTCTTTTTTTTGGTTTTTTCAACTTCAACATTAGCACAGGGAACAGAAAAAGAAACTTTGCAGGAAGCTACTGTTTCAGTTAACGAACAGACAACAGTTAGCACAACTCCTGATACTACCAATACTACACTTGTTAACCATAAAACTAATTGTTCTATAATTCCAAGTGAAGGCTTTTCTTTAAAAAGTCTTTGGCGCGGTGTTTTAGGAATGATATCACTGGTATTTATAGCCTTTCTCTTTAGTAGCAATAGAAAAGCAATCAATTGGAGAATTGTAGGCATAGGTTTAGGGTTTCAATTACTTATAGCTATTGGTGTTTTAAAAGTTGAATTTGTAAAGGCCATCTTTGAATTTATTGGAGGCCTTTTTGTTCAAGTCTTAGAATTTACAAGAGCTGGAAGTAAATTCCTTTTTGAAGGTTTAGTAGTTGATATGGACACTTTTGGATTCATTTTTGCCTTTCAAGTTTTACCAACTATTATTTTCTTTTCGGCATTAACCTCTGTTCTATATTATTTAGGAATTATTCAAATTGTTGTAAAAGGATTTGGATGGCTACTATCTAAACTTTTAAAAATATCAGGAGCCGAAAGTTTAAGTGTTGCAGGCAATATCTTTTTGGGTCAAACTGAAGCTCCACTTTTAATAAAGGCTTATTTAGAAAAGATGAATAAGTCTGAAATGCTCTTGGTTATGATTGGAGGTATGGCAACCGTAGCAGGAGCTGTTTTAGCAGCCTACATAGGGTTCTTAGGTGGTGACGACCCAGAGCTAAGATTATTTTACGCAAAACATTTATTGGCAGCATCTGTAATGGCGGCACCAGGCGCCATTGTGATTTCAAAAATATTATATCCTCAGACTGAAAGTGTAAATACCGAAGTAAAAGTTTCACAAGATAAAATCGGTTCTAATTTTTTGGACGCTATTGCTAATGGGACAACCGAAGGATTAAAATTAGCTGTAAACGTTGGAGCAATGTTACTGGTTTTTGTTGCCTTCATCGCAATGTTTAACTTTATATTCTTGAAGGTTGGTCATTACTCTGGAATCAATGATTGGATAGTTGCTAATACAAGATATGACAGCTTATCATTAGAGTTTCTTTTGGGTTATGCCTTTGCTCCGCTAATGTGGCTTATTGGTGTTGCCAAAGAAGACATGGCACTTATGGGGCAGCTGCTTGGGATTAAATTAGCCGCCAGTGAATTTATAGGTTATATTCAATTGGCGGACTTAAAAAATGTTGCAAGTGCAACCCATCTTAAATTTGAAAAGTCGGTTATTATGGCAACCTACATGCTTTGTGGATTTGCCAATTTTGCCTCAATAGGAATTCAAATTGGAGGTATAGGTTCTTTAGCTCCAGGACAACGTAAAGTCTTATCTCACTTTGGAATGAAAGCCTTAATTGGTGGAACTATCGCTTCTTTGGTATCGGCTACTATTGCAGGCATGATTATAGGCTAAAATTCGCGCTATTAGAGAAACTTTCCTATATTTCATAGCATCTTAAACCGTTAATAACTTTTTGATATTATCCGCTTTAAGATGAAATATTTAAACACTCTTTTTCTTTAAATTCGTTGCTGCTATCATCATACTGATTGCTGCTTATTTTTAACTTATTATGAGATTCCTGTTCTCACAGGAATAATGCCTATGAAACAGTATCACGACTTAGTAAGACATGTATTAGAAAATGGAAATGAAAAGGGCGACCGTACAGGTACCGGAACAAAAAGTGTTTTCGGTTACCAAATGCGATTCGATTTAAATGAGGGTTTCCCAATGGTCACAACCAAGAAGTTGCACCTAAAATCTATCATTTATGAATTATTATGGTTTTTAAAAGGTGATACTAACATTAAGTACTTAACAGATAACGGTGTTAGAATCTGGAATGAGTGGGCTGATGAAAACGGTGATTTAGGACCGGTTTATGGACATCAATGGCGTAACTGGAACAGTGATGAAATAGACCAAATAAAAGAGGTTATTGAGACACTCAAAAAAAACCCGAATAGCCGTAGAATGTTAGTGTCTGCCTGGAACCCATCTGTTTTACCTGATACTTCGATTTCGTTTGGGGAAAATGTTGCCAACGGAAAAGCAGCGTTACCTCCCTGTCATGCCTTTTTCCAGTTTTACGTAGCAGATGGAAAGCTCTCTTGCCAATTATACCAACGTAGTGCAGATATCTTTTTGGGTGTTCCATTTAACATTGCATCCTATGCGTTATTTACCTTAATGATGGCTCAAGTTTGCGGTTACGAAGCTGGTGAATTTATACATACTTTTGGCGATGCCCACATTTACAGTAACCATTATGAGCAACTAGAACTACAATTATCAAGAGAACCTAGGCCATTACCGAAAATGGTTTTAAACCCTGAGATTAAAGATATTTTCGATTTTAAATTTGAGGATTTCACCTTATTAAATTACGATCCACACCCGCACATAAAAGGTGTTGTGGCCGTTTAGTACTTTGTGAAAATATTATTTATTTCACAAAAAATGCTTGTTTTTTTAATGTCTCAATAAATAAATTAGGCAAAAGTCTACATTTTCCATATCTTGTTAGGTGTTTTCTATTAACCAAAAACTAAGCATATTGTGAAAAAAAAATTACTTCTAGCAGGCTCACTTGTTTTCTGCGCTGTTATTGCATTAATAACAATACTTTATTCATCAGATGAAAGCAATAAAGTTGTTAAAATTGAGCGAAAGACTATCAATCCCACTCAAAAAGGAAAGAAAAAAACACTTGAAGAACGTGCCTTGTATAACGAGGCTCGTGACTTATATGAGTTTTATAGACAGGTTAACCCCAATACAGGAATTGTATCTAAGACTGATAAGAGCAGAGAATTTAAACAAGCACGAAGTACTAAATTAAGGACTTACAATAGCTTAAGTGCAAAAGTACCTCAAGCAACCTATATTAGTCGCGGACCAAGTAACTTTGGTGGTAGAACTCGGGCTCTTGTTGTTGATAGAAGTGATAATACTGGTAATACAATTATTGCCGGTGGTGTTAGCGGCGGTGTTTTCCGTACTACTGATGGTGGAGCAACATGGACCAAGGTTTCCTCAAATGATGAAATACACAACGTTACTTCTATTGTTCAAGACCCAAGAGCAGGCCAAGAAAACACTTGGTACTATGGCACAGGTGAAGGCTTAGGAAACTCAACTTCAAAAAGTGGTGCTTTTTACTTAGGTCAAGGTATTTGGAAATCTACAGACGGTGGTATTACATGGTCCCAATTACCGTCCACAAGTAGTACTCAAACGAGTTTTGATAGTTTCTTTGATATCGTATACAGGTTAGCCGTTCATCCAACAACCGGTGACCTATATGCAGCTTTGCTGGGAAGAATTCGCCGCTTTAACGGTTCAAGTTGGATTACAGAAATTGACAATGGTTCTTCTGGAGCTTCCACAAATCAGGCAACAGATATTGTTATCACCACAGGAGGACGTGTCTATGTTTCTTTTTCAGGTGTAGACGACGCTTCAGTTGAAGGTGTATGGACATCCGCAACAGGAATTGAGGCGACAGGTGCTTGGTCTAGAATAAACGCAGCTGATTTCACCCCTGCTGGCAGAGTTGTAATGGCTATAGCGCCATCTAATGAAGATATACTGTATGTATTATTCGATAATGGTACTACTTCAGATTGTAGTGGAACCGAAGCTGTTGAAGCTGGACTTTGGCAATGGAACCAGTCCACAACGACATTTACTGACTACACAAGTAAATTGCCAGATGAGTCTGGCTGCTCGGACGGTAATGATCCTTTTGCTATTCAGGGGGGCTATGACCTTGTTGTTAGTGTTAAACCAGATGATGAAGATTTTGTGATTATTGGTGGTACTAATGCATACAAGATAGCAGACATCACAACCGATGCTACATTCACACGTATTGGCGGTTACGCATCTTCTGCTGGTTATTCTTTATACCTAAATCACCATCCCGATATTCACTCCTTGGTTTTTAGTCCCTTTAATGATAATATTCTTTTTACGGGAACAGATGGTGGTGTTCACAGAACAAATAATATTACAGATGCCACCGTTGCATGGACCAGTTTAAATAACGGATACCAAACATTTCAGTTTTACCACATAAATATCAATCCTGATATCAGTTCCAATTTTGTTATTGGAGGCTCTCAAGACAACGGAACTACTGTAGGAGGAACACCATTAAATGGAACTTTAACGGCTCATAGCGCTGCAACTGGTGGTGATGGTGGCGCCGCTGCACTTTTTAATGATGCAGGTTGCTCACTTGGTTTTTTCTCAAGTGTTCAAAATGGTCAGTTATATCGCTATTGTGATGGCTACACTGAAATAACACCTCGCATTACAGCACCAGAAATAGGCCCTCCTGCTGTTGAAGAGGTATTATACCCCAGTCAGTTTGTAACGTATTACCATTCAGACCCAGACAATAATAATGCTCTTTATTATGCATCAAACGATAAGCTATTGAGAACGACCGATGCACTTAATGTCACACAAGATACATGGACCGATTTAGGAAGTACCTCAACGTTTACTCACACAGATAATTTTCAAATATTCTCCACGACCAGAGGCACATACAGTGCGGCTACAAGTTATTTGTTAATGGGTGGAGATACTGGTCACATATACAGACTAGACGACCCACAAAATGCTGCAAGCATTGCTTCTGCGATTGATATTACTCCCCCTACTGCTTCAACCACTTTTCCATCTATTGTAACAGGACTGGCCATTCATCCAACTAATAGAGATATTGTTTTAGCAACATATTCTAACTATGGGATTAATAGTATATACTTGACTACAAATGCCACTTCGGCTACACCAACTTGGACTTTAGTAGAACGTAACCTATCGCTACACTCCATAAGGTCTGCAGCTATAACTGAAGTTTCTGGTGAGGTATTATATTTTGTTGGTACTGCACGAGGCTTGTACAGCTCCACAGACCCAACAACTACAGATTGGGTTAGAGAAGGTTCATCTACAATTGGATTCGCAGTGGTGAGCTCGTTGGCTTACAGACCAGCTGATAGTAAATTACTCGTCGGCACACATGGAAACGGTATGTTTGAGGCCACCATAACTGATGTTCTTAGTATTGAAGATGTAAACAATATCAGTAACGAAATTTCTCTTTATCCGAACCCTGTGACAACAAGATTAAATCTTAAAACATCGTTTTACTCAAAAACATTTGATTACAATATCATCAATGTCTCTGGTCAAATAATATCTAGAGGTGTAGCAACACCGGATGATGGCATAGATGTTTCGGCACTCAGTAAAGGGGTTTACTTTCTAAATTTAAAATTTGAAGACAAAACAGGAACTAAAAAGTTTATTAAAAATTAATTGCCATGTGATTACATAAAAAAAGTGCTTCCTAAAGGAAGCACTTTTTTTATGTAAATTTTTATATACTACTAAACAGTTATTACACTGTTTTCAGCTCCTGCAAAATCATTCCATGCATAAGAATCTGCTGCAGAATCGTTAACATATTCTCCATCTACTAGGTACTTGAACTCATAAGAACTATCCTTATCTAAATCTATAGTCCCTTTAAAAGTACCATTTTTTAATTTTTTTAGAGGAGCCTTTTTTGCGTTCCATTCGTTAAAACTCCCTACTACAGAAACCTTTTTTGCTTCTTCAGCTTCTATAGAAAAAGTAACTTTACATACTGGTTTAGTCTTTAAGTATTGTTTTTTAATTGCCATGATTTTAAATTTTTGCGTGTTGTTTTATGGTACAAATTTATAAAAGATATCGCTATGCGTATACAATATCCTTAACTAACCTATCAGAATTATTAATTTGGTAATATAGAATAACAATATTTTAAAGTATGAGAAAATTTTATGTAAAAAAATATGGTATCATCAACAAAAAAACATAGCCTTTGAAGCTGATTTTCAGGCATTTTAAAACTAAAACGTTTTCGAAAACAAGCACCTGAACAACAAAATATAAAAAACGGCAATTATAAAATATTAACTTTACATTTCTTATTTTGCAAGCATGTTCGGAAAGAAGAAAAACACGCCCCAAATAGATAAAGACCAATTAGAATTAATTGAAAATGCACTAAGGCGAATTAGGCAAAAAAAACGCCTTTACATTCACTTTGTTTTATTTTTATTGGGTGCCGTTTTTTTAATCATAGCCAACACGGTTTTAGGTATAGGTGAAAGTTTCATGCCTTTTGCTATGAATTGGTTTGTATTGGCTATTCTAGCTTGGTTATTCCTGTTGCTATATCACGCTTTTAATGTTTTTGTAACACATAAATTTATGGGTAAGGCTTGGGAACAGAAACAATTGAACAAACTTGTAACTGCTCAAAAAGAACGTATAGAAAAAATAAAGAACGAACTAAAAAAAGAAGCGCCCCACATTGCCGAAAGTGAAATTTATAACGAAGAGATTGCAATCAAAAGTAAATCTTCGGTAATAACCATTATAGTTGCTGCTGCAGAAAATAATACTATTGGGAAAGATAACAAGTTAATCTGGCACCTCAGCAATGATTTAAAACGATTTAAAGCGCTAACAAACGGTCATCATATCATTATGGGACGTAAGACTTTTGAAAGCTTCCCTAAACCTTTACCCAACAGAACACATATTGTCATTACAAGACAAACCGATTATAAAGCTCCTGAAGGTGTCATTATTGTAAATAGTTTAGAGGCTGCCATTACTGAAGCAAAAAGCGATGAACAACCTTTTATAATAGGAGGAGGCGAGATTTACAAGCAAGCGATGACCATAGCTGATAAAATTGAACTTACCAGAGTTCACGAAACCTTTGAAGGTGATGCCTTTTTCCCTGAAATAGACACGAATGTATGGAAAGAAACAGCAAACGAATTTCATAAGAAAGATAACAATCACGATTATGAGTTTTCATTTATTACTTATATAAGAAAACAACTAGTTTAATCGGGATTCCAGAATTTCCATAGTTTTTTTAAAGTGTGATATAAATAGTTTGGTCTCATCAAAAGTATAGCGAGCAAAACCTATCCTAATCCCATTATGCCCTATATTGGCCATATCGTAGCGTTTAAGTTCGGCAAACAATAGCTTATGCGTTTTAGCTTCCTCTTCTACTTCATCCCAAGAATATTTTTTATCTAAAGTTACCCAAACCGCCATACCGCCTTTGGGTATTTCAAAGGCAACATATCTATCCAGTTCATCTTTCAGGAGTTTACAGAAATAATCTCTGCGCTCTTTGTAAATCTTCATCACCTTTCTTACGTGTCTATCTAAAGCACCTTCCTTTATAAATTTAGCAAATGTAATCTGTAAAAAGGCATCCCCTTGTCGATCTACAAAACGTCTCAATTTGGCAGCTTCATCTACAAAATCTTTAGAGGCTACCAAATAACCCACCCTAAAAACAGGAGCAACAGTTTTACAAAAAGATCCCACATAAATTACATTACCAGAAACGTCGTGGCTGGCCAATGGTAAAATAGGAGTATGGTTATAGTTAAAATCGTAGTCATAGTCGTCTTCAACAATGGCAAACTTATAGGCTTTTGCTAGGTTTAATAATTGTAATCGCTTCTGGGCAGACATGGTAATAGTGGTGGGGTGATGATGATGAGATGTTGTGTAAACTGCTTTAACAGGATTGATTTTACACAACTTTTCTATCGCGTTAATATCCAGACCATCATCTTCTACGCTCACTCTTAAAATAGTAGCGTTAGAAAATTCGAAAGTAGTATCAGAAGAACTGTAATTTGTTTCGCCAACAATAATACACCCACCATTTCCAAACAATATTTGAGCCGACAAAAACATCCCCATTTGGCTTCCTCTTGTAATCATAATATTTTCAACAGATACATTAAGTCCTCTGGTTTCATTTAAATAGTTGACTAATGTTTCCCTAAGCTCTAAATTGCCGTAAGTCGTGCCATAAGATGCATGCTTAAAATTGCTTTTTTTACCTAAAACCCGTCTGTAAATCATTCCTATTTCAGAGAAAGGCGTGAGGCGCTCATCATTTATTCCATCGTTTACGTATAAATATGATTCGTCATGATCTTGAGGAAAGCTCCTATCTAAAGATTCATCTCTTATGAATGAAAAACCAGCTAATGTTGTATCTAAATTTTCGTGTGGCTCGTTCAATTTTTGTTGCTGTAGTTCTGGCAAATCAGCATGAATAAATGTGCCACTTTGAGGTATGCTTTCAGCCCAGCCCTGCAAAACCAGTTCTTCATAACATGCTACAACTGTTTTTCGGTGCACTCCCAACAAATTAGCTAGCGTTCTACTTCCCGGTAATTTTGCTTTGGGCATTAATGTCCGACTTTTTATAAGCTGAATAAATTGGTTTGTCAATTGAATAAATAAAGGGGTTTTACTGTCCCTGCTTAAATGGATCGTCGTTTTATAAGGAATCATGACTGGACTATTTTAAAAATGAATTCTGGATTATCTCAATACACCATAAAGCTACTAATTTTGTTATAAACAATCGGAAACAACAGTTATAATGAACACCTACAATACATCAAAAACGAATAAAGTAATAAGAGGTTCTAACCGTGCTACTTATGACAAAGACACGATTGACAGCATTATCGAAGCAGGGTTTATTGGTTATGTTAGCTACCTCTTTGAGGATACTCCTATTACAATTCCGATGGCCTATGGCAAAATTGAAGATAAAATCTACTTACACGGTTCCTTAAAAAACAGAATGCTTTTATCAATTTTAGAAAACGAACAAATGAGTATGACCATTATGCATTTAGACGGTCTGGTATTAACACGTTCCGGATTTCATCACTCCGTTAACTACCGGTCTGTCACTGTTTTTGGGAAGGCTACTAAAGTTGAAAAACCTAAACTTAAAACAGCTGCCTTAAAATGCGTTATTGACCAAATGATTCCTAAAAGGTGGGACACGCTGCGCCCCATGACAGATAAAGAATTAAAGTCAACATTGGTTATTGAGGTTAGGATTAATAACGCTTCTGCTAAAGTACGAGCAGAAGGAGCCATTGATGAAAAATCTGATTTAGAACTCCCTATTTGGGCTGGAGTTATTCCCATAAAACAAATAGCAGAAGTTCCAATCTCTGATAACTCAGTACTAGAAAACATAAAGGTTCCTAAACATGTTTTGGATTATTATTACCAAAATAGAAACTAATTAGTATTTTGCATGATAAGTAATTTTACCAACATGCAAAATCAACAATATGGTTATTAGGAGGCTTGGTTTAGGTTTTTTACTGTTAGGGGTTTTCTTTTCCTGTAAGACACCTCAACAAAATCCAAACCCTATAAAATTAGATACAACTTACGAAGACCAGTGGATTGACAAAGATGAAAATGAAAATTACACTGCTCGCCATGAATGTTCTTTTGTTCAGGCTGGAAACAGATTTTACATGTTTGGAGGGCGTGAATCTGCTGAAAAATTAGAGATTTACGACTTTACACATAATACTTGGAAAGTCGCACAAAATAAGGCTCCAAAACAATTTAATCATTTCCAAGCGACGTTCTACAAAGGGTTTATTTGGGTTATAGGAGCTTTTAAAACCAATAAATTCCCAAGAGAAATTCCAGAAGATAATGTTTGGTTATATTTCCCGCCAACCGACACATGGATTAAAGGTCCTGAAATTCCTAAAGAAAGAAGACGAGGTGGTGCGGGTTTAGTTGTATACGAGGACAAATTCTATGTTGTGGGAGGAAATACAAGAGGGCACGACGGGGGTTATGTGAATTGGTTCGATGAATACGACCCAGAAAAAAACATATGGACTATTTTAGATGATGCCTCACAGGCACGAGATCACTTTAGTGCTGCTGTTATAGACCATAAATTATATGCCGCAGCAGGAAGACAATCTGGAGGTTTTGGCGGCGTTTTCGCTCCATTGGTTAAAATTGTTGACGTCTTTGATTTTAAAACGAAAACATGGTCTACATTAAAAAAAGATATCCCAACACCTCGTGCGGCTCCGGGAGTTGCCGTTCTTAACAAAGAACTATTTGTTATGGGTGGTGAAGGCGAGAAAAAAGGACCTGCCTATAAAGTTGTTGAGGCTTACAATACTAAGACAGATAATTGGGAAGACAAAGCCGATATGCATTATCCAAGACATGGCACTCAAGCTATTTTGTCTGGTAAAGGAATCTATATCACCGGAGGTTCACCAAAACGCGGAGGCGGCAGACAACTTAACATGGAGGTATATAATGAAGATAGACCTCATGGACAACAAATAAAGGCATCTTACCTTGCTGGCCCAGAAAAATTCAAAATAGATAAGGGAACTTCAGCAAAAATTGAAATTAAAAATAAAGCTGGAAATACTGCTAGCTTTATCAACTCTATTGAATTAACCGGTAAAAACGCTAGTGCCTTCAAAATTGAATCCATTTATGATTTAACCCTTGTTGACGTTAACATCAGCTTCAGTATTGCATTAAAACATAGTTCTCAAAAACAGGGAGAAACGGCTAATTTAGAAATCACGTATAACGGGAATTCTAAAAAAATCATTACCCTAGTAAGTCACTAAAAAAACATGTACTTTTGCCTCACTAAAATTTAATAATAATGAACGCATATATATTTCCGGGTCAAGGCGCACAATTCTCAGGAATGGGTTTAGACCTTTATGAAAACTCTGCACAAGCACAAGAACTTTTCGAAAAAGCCAATGATATTTTAGGTTTTAATATAACAGATATTATGTTCGAGGGTTCTGCAGACGATTTAAAACAAACCAAAGTTACACAACCTGCCATATTTTTACACTCGGTAATATTAGCAAAAACTCTTGGTGATAGCTTTAAACCAGACATGGTAGCAGGGCATTCACTTGGAGAATTTTCTGCACTTGTTGCCAATGGTACCTTAAATTTTGAGGATGGACTAAAATTAGTATCGCAACGTGCTATGGCCATGCAAAAAGCTTGCGAACTAAAGCCTAGCACCATGGCTGCTGTTTTAGGCTTAGAAGACCATGTTGTAGAAAACGTTTGTAATAATACAGATGGTGTTGTTGTTGCTGCGAACTATAATTGTCCGGGACAATTAGTTATTTCTGGAGAAATTGAAGCGATTAATACTGCTTGTGAAACCTTAAAGGAAGAAGGTGCTCGTCGTGCTTTAGTATTACCTGTTGGAGGCGCATTTCATTCGCCTTTAATGGAACCTGCCCGCGAAGAATTAGCAGCTGCCATAGAAAACACATCTTTCAATAAACCTAACTGCCCGATTTATCAGAATGTAACGGCTTCTGCTGTTACCGATGAAACTGCTATTAAAACTAATTTAATATCTCAATTAACTGCACCTGTTCGATGGACACAATCTGTTCAACAAATGATAGAAGATGGCGCTACTTTATTCACTGAAGTTGGCCCAGGTAAAGTTTTACAGGGCTTAGTTAAGAAAATAAATAGAGCTTCTGAAACAGCTTCTGCAACTTTTGAAGGAAATTTATAAATGAAGATGTCACGTCGTTCTATATTTATACTAGCAACCATCATTGGCACCATAGCCCTAGACCAAATAACTAAGGTTTGGGTCCGAGCTAACGTAGAACTATACACTGAAAAAAGACCTATTATTGGAGAATACTTCACCCTAATGAATGTTGAAAACAAAGGCGCATTCCTTGGCATGGGAAGTGAACTCAACACTACATTGAGAATCATTTTACTAATGATACTTCCTGTTGTTGTCTTAGGATTTGTACTGCGCTATGTGTTTAAAGATAAAAATTTAGATAATTGGTCACTTTTTGCGTTCTCTGCTATTATTGGTGGTGGTGTAGCCAATGTTTTTGATAGAATAGTATTCAAGAAAGTAACCGACTTTTGGTTTATAGATTTAGGAGACCCCTTTAAAACAGGGGTATTTAATGTAGCCGATGTGTTTGTGACCACCGGAATGATTATTCTCGTGTTTACCATTTTACTCAAGAAAAAACCTAAAAATATAGAAAAAGCCGATTAATAATTAATCGGCTTTTTCTATATTTTACTGAAGAGTATTTTACCTAAACACCTCTTACTTTTTTTTCCCAGTTCCAAGCTGAAAGCATAGCATCATCTAAAGTCAACTCGGTTTGCCAACCTAATTCTTCTTTTGCCTTTTTAGTATCGGCATAAGCAGAAATAACATCGCCTTCTCTTCTTCCTACTATTTTATAGTTTAACTTTTCACCTGATACCTTCTCGAAAGAATTCACAACTTCTAATACAGAACTACCTTTACCAGTACCCAAATTAAAAGTCTCGTAGTTATCTTTATTTGCTCCATTAAGTAATCTTTGTAAGGCAATTACATGAGCCTTTGCCAAATCTACCACATGAATATAGTCGCGTATACAAGTCCCATCTGGTGTAGGATAGTCGTCTCCAAAAACAGATAATTGCTCACGAATCCCAGCAGCGGTTTGGGTAATAAAGGGTACTAAATTCTGAGGAACACCAATTGGCAACTCTCCAATTTCAATAGATTTATGTGCACCAACCGGATTAAAGTAGCGTAAAGCAATTGCTTTTAAATTTGGTGTAATTTTACATATATCTTTAATTATCTCTTCCCCAATTTGCTTTGTGTTTCCATAAGGAGATTCAGCGGGTTTTACAGGAGCGTTTTCAGTAATTGGCATTTTATCTGCCTGTCCATAAACGGTACAGGAAGAGCTAAAAATAAAACTTGCCTCAGGCAAATTCTTCAACTCTTTTAATATATAAACCAGTGTACTTATATTGTTTTCGTAATACAATAATGGCTTTTCAACACTTTCACCTACTGCCTTACTAGCTGCAAAATGAATAACCCCTTTAAGGTCATTATGTCTTTTAAAGAAATCTTCAACTAGCTGTTTTTCCTTTAAATCAATTTTTTCAAAAATCGGTGTCTTACCTGTTATCGCAGTAATACCATCAAGGACATTTTCGGATGAATTCGATAAATCATCTATAATAACAACTTCAAAGCCTGCTTCTTGTAATTCTACAACGGTGTGTGAGCCAATAAACCCCAAACCACCTGTGACTAAAATTTTATCCATTTACAAATTTTAAAACGGTTGATGTAATATATTCTATTTGTTCATTATCAAGCTCGGTATGCATTGGTAATGAAATTACTTCTTTTACTAACCTATTGGTAACCTCAAAATCAGCTTCATTATATCTATCATCGGCGTAGGCTTTTTGTTTATGCAAAGGAATAGGGTAATAAACGCCACATGGTATTCCCTTCTCATTTAGGTGAGCAGCTAAAGCGTCTCGGTCAACAGCCTTTACTTTGAGTGTATACTGATGAAATACATGACAATCACAATTATCGCACATAACCTCACATGATTTTGAGATAATCGGTATAATTATCTTTTCATTCCCAGCAAAAGCAGCATTATACTTTTTTGCAGCATTTTGCCTCGCTTTATTGTAACTATCTAAGTTGGGCAATTTAGCATCTAATACAGCTGCTTGTATACTATCCAATCTTGAGTTTACCCCAACAACATCATGATGATATCTTACATACATACCATGATTTACAATACCTCTTACCGTTTTAGCCAATTCATCATTATTTGTGAAAATCGCACCACCATCTCCGTAGCAACCTAAGTTCTTGGAAGGAAAAAATGATGTAGCTCCAATATCTCCTATTGTTCCTGCTTTAACCTTTTTTCCATTTTCAAATGTATAATTAGCCCCAATAGCTTGTGCATTATCTTCTATTACGAATAGGTCATGTTCTTTTGCAATGTCCATAATTGCTTCCATATTTGCACATTGACCAAATAGATGAACAGGTACTATAGCCTTCGTTCTTGGTGTTATGGCATTTTTAACTGCCTGAATGTTTATATTGAAGTCGTCTTCATTAACATCGACCAAAACAGGAGTTAGGTTTAATAAAGCAATAACCTCAACAGTAGCAGCGAAAGTGAAATCTGCAGTTATAACCTCATCTCCTGGCTTTAGACCAAGACCCATCATGGCTATTTGTAAAGCATCGGTACCATTAGCACAGGGAATAACATGCTTTACACCTAGATACTCCTCTAAGTTTTTCTGAAATTCATGAACCTTGGGTCCATTAATAAATGCTGTGGTTTCAATAACTTCTTGTATGGAAGGATTTACAACGTCTTTTATACCGCTGTACTGACCTTTAAGGTCAACCATTTGAATTTTCTTCATCTTCAAAAATTAGAACTCCTGTTAATACAAATACAAACAGAAACGAGGAGCTTGCGTATCACGAAATTACAAAAATTAGAATAGCTAAACCAACGAATTTATTCAAAGAAATGTATTTTAGCAATAAACATTTAATATTGAGTTTTCTTTATAATATTGGCATAAGATTAGCAGGGTTTGGTTTAAAATGCCTTTCGCCTTTTAATGACAAAATCAACAAGGGCGTTACTGGAAGAAGAAAAACGTTTAAGAGTCTTAAAAGCAACCTAAATAGCGAACACAAAACACTTTGGTTTCATTGTGCTTCTTTGGGAGAATACGAACAGGGGTTACCTATTTTTAAAGAACTAAAAACACTTTGTTTTGATTATAAAATTGTCCTTAGCTTTTTTTCTCCCTCAGGTTTCGAAATACAAAAAGTCAACCCAATAACAGATATAGTAGTCTATCTTCCTTTAGACACAAAAAATAATGCTAAAAAGTTTCTAGATATTGTTAAACCTGAACTAACAGTTTTTGTCAAGTATGATATTTGGCCCAATTTACTAAACGAACTAAGAAAAAGGCAGCTCAGAGCCATTTTAGTTTCAGCCAGCTTCAGAAAAAACCAACCCTATTTTAAGTTTTATGGAAACACCTTAAAGAAAGCTTTGTTTTCTTTTGAACACATTTTTACTCAAAATGAATCTTCAAAACTATTACTAGAATCTATTAATTATAATAAAGTTAGTGTTTCTGGAGACACTCGTTTTGACCGTGTCACTGCACAATTAGACCAAGATAACACCTTAGGTTTTGTTGAAGAATTTAAAAATAATAGGCTATGTGTAGTTGCCGGGAGCACCTGGCCAGAAGGTGAGGCTTTTTTTGTTGACTATATTAACAACACAAAACATAATAACACAAAATTCATTATTGCTCCTCATAACATCAAGGCCAACCAAATTAACAACTTGAAAAGTAGAATAAACGTTCCTACAGTATTATTCTCTGAAAAAGAAAACAACAACAAACTCAAAGATGCTCAAGTACTTATAGTGGACACCATAGGTATTCTTTCTAAAATTTATAATTATGCTGATATTGCTTATGTTGGAGGTGCTTTAGGAAATACTGGCCTTCATAACACATTGGAACCAGCCGTTTTTGGTGTCCCGATAATTATTGGTGGCAATCACATGAAGTTCCCCGAAGCAAAGGCTATGCTTGATAAGGGCGGTATGTTTTCAATCCTCAACTTAAGCAGCTTTATTAGTATCCTTGACAAATTAATTGAGAATAGTGACTTTCGTAAAAAAAGCGGGTCTAAAAACTTAGAATATATTAAAGAAAATAAGGGAGCAACAATCCAGATTATGAACTATTTACGTAAATAGTATAAATTTTCATATTTCCTTTTTTATATTCAAGGAAAATCAAATTAATTAACACTAAAAATCAAGTCATGAGAAAATTAGTTTTAAGTTCAGTTTTTTTATTAACCCTTGCTGTAATGTTTACATCATGTAGGGATACAAAAAAGGCAGAAGAGACAAAAGATGCTGTTGAACAGGTCGTTGAAAAAGCAGGTAACGAAGCGAAAGAAGCAGCTGAGAAAGTTGAGGAAGTTGCTAAAGATGCTGCTGAAAAGGTAGAAGAGGTTGTAGAAGAGGCTGTAGATACAGCGGGCGATGCAGCTAAAGATGCCATTGATGCTGCTGGTGAAGCTGTAGACAACGCTGCTGATGCTGCTAAAAATAAAGTTAAAGAAGTAAGCGGACACTAAAACCACTTATTTATATTTAAAACAGAAAAGCAGCTCAATAAGCTGCTTTTCTGTTTTAAAAAAATCTCATAACAAAAAAAGCCTTACTCAATCGAGCAAGGCTTTTGTACTGAAGGCGGGACTTGAACCCGCACGGCCCAAGGGCCATTGGATTTTAAGTCCAACGTGTCTACCAATTCCACCACTTCAGCAACTTGGTATTTTGAACTTAAGAAAGTATCAGAGCGAAAGACGGGATTTGAACCCGCGACCCTCACCTTGGCAAGGTGATGCTCTACCCCTGAGCTACTTTCGCAGTCTTTTTTATGAACAACCAATCTTTCGATTGAGACCAAAACGAAATTATTTTACCGTTCTAGCGGGTGCAAATTTAAAATATTTCTAATAAATGCAAAGGGTTTTATTAAAATAAATGTAATTTATTTTAGGCACGTCTTTTTTTAACCAACATGCGTTTTATCTCATTGAGTTTCATTAGTGCCTCAACCGGTGTAAGTGTATCAATATCAGTATGTAAAATTTCTTCCTTGATGTTTTCTAGGAGCGGGTCATCTAAATTGAAAAAACTTAGTTGCATTTCGTTATTTAGAGATTTAACCTTATCAGTAAGCTCTTCACTAGAATGAGAATGCTCTAACTTCTTCAAGATTTTATTCGCCCGATGTAAAACCTGTTGTGGCATCCCTGCCATTTTAGCTACATGAATTCCGAAACTATGGGCACTTCCCCCTTCTACAAGCTTTCTTAAAAATAACACATTATCCTTTAACTCTTTTACCGAAACATTGAAATTCCTTATGCGTTCAAACGTTTCGGTCATTTCATTGAGTTCATGATAATGTGTAGCAAAAAGTGTTTTAGGTTTGGCTGGATGTTCGTGCAAATATTCACTAATAGCCCAAGCAATGGAAATACCGTCATAAGTACTAGTACCCCTCCCAATTTCATCTAACAGCACTAAACTTCTATCTGATATGTTATTAAGAATTGAAGCGGTTTCATTCATTTCTACCATAAAAGTCGACTCTCCCATAGAGATATTATCACTGGCCCCCACTCTGGTAAATATTTTATCAATAAGCCCGATTTTAGCAGAATCTGCAGGCACAAAACTTCCTATTTGAGCTAATAAAACAATTAAGGCCGTTTGTCTCAATATAGCGGACTTACCCGACATGTTGGGCCCAGTAATCATTATAATCTGCTGAGTCGTTCTGTCCAAAAAAACATCATTGGCAATATAAGCCTCGCCTATGGGTAATTGTTTTTCAATGACTGGATGCCTGCCGTTTTTAATATCTAGATCAAAAGACTCATCCAGTACAGGATATGTATATTTATGATCTTTAGCCAATTGAGCAAACCCACAAAGACAATCTAACTGACCTATTAAATGGGCATTCTGTTGAACAGCCTTTATATACTGACTCATCCAAACTACCAAGTCTGCAAACAACTCCTGCTCTAGAGCTTGAATCCTGTCTTCGGCACCAAGGATCTTGGCTTCATATTCTTTTAATTCTTCAGTAATATAACGCTCGGCATTAACTAAGGTCTGCTTTCTAATCCACTCCTCTGGTACTTTATCTTTATGAGTATTGCGAACTTCAATATAATACCCAAACACATTATTTGAAGCTATTTTTAATGAAGGAATACCAGTACGTTCACTTTCACGTTCTAGCATGTTATCTAGATAATCTTTTCCAGATTTAGAAAGCCCTCTAAGCTCATCTAGTTCTTTAGAAAACCCTTCAGCAATAGTATTCCCTTTTAAAACGTTAACGGGAGCATCTTCTTTAAGGGTTTCTTTTATTTTCTCTCTAAGTAAATCACAGCTTTGTAAATTATCGCCAATAGTTCTAAGCGATTCATTTTGGCAACTAATTGCCATTGCTTTGATAGGTACAATGGCATCTAATGAATTTTTTAATTGAATTACTTCTCTAGGATTCACTTTTGCAGTAGCAATTTTAGAAATAAGACGTTCTAAATCACCAATATGCTTGATATGATTTTGGATATTTTGAAGTGCCTCTGAGTTTTTAGTTAAAAAATCTACCACTTCATGACGAAGCCTAATTTTATCTAAACTCTTTAAAGGTAAAGCCAACCAACGTTTTAACATACGCCCTCCCATAGGAGAGATAGTCTTATCTATAACATTTAAAAGCGTAACTGCATTATTATTCGTAGAATGATAAAGTTCTAGATTTCTAATAGTAAATTTATCCATCCAAACATAATCATCTTCAGCAATTCTAGAAATAGAAGTGATATGCTGCAATTTATGGTGCTGTGTTTCTCCCAAATAGTGTAGAACCGACCCCGAAGCAATTATTCCTTCGTATAAATCTTCTACCCCAAATCCTTTAAGTGTTTTAGTATCGAAATGCTTGGTAAGTGTTTCATAGGCATAATCAGTTTGATACACCCAGTCTTCCAAGAAGAACGTATGAAAATCATCACCAAAAGTTTCATGGAAAAGATTACGCTTTTGTTTGGAAACCAAGACCTCGCTTGGGCTAAAATTTTGAAGTAATTTGTCAATATATTCAGCATTGCCCTGAGAGGTTAAAAACTCACCCGTAGAAATATCCAAAAAAGAAATACCGATATATTTTTTATCAAAATAAACCGAACACAAAAAATTATTGGACTTAGAAACCAACACTTCATCATTAAGAGCAACACCAGGAGTCACTAATTCCGTAACACCTCGCTTTACAATTTTCTTGGTTAATTTAGGGTCTTCCAACTGATCGCATATAGCAACACGCTCGCCTGCTTTAACAAGTTTAGGCAAATAGGTGTTTAGGGAATGATGAGGAAAACCAGCTAATTCTGTTTCGCTTTCGCTACCTGCGCCTCTCTTGGTTAAAATAATCCCTAAAATCCCTGCTGTTTTAACAGCATCTTGACCAAAGGTTTCGTAGAAATCACCAACTCTAAACAACAATAAAGCATCTGGGTACTTTGCCTTTATAGCATTGTACTGTTTCATTAATGGAGTTTCTTTCTTTGCCAAAAGTGTAGTAGATTTTATTTGATATTAAAAAGCTGCAAGCACGCTAATGTAAATATTATTTGTGCTTTTATAAACTCTAATAAGTACAAGTTATCTACAATTAAGAGGAGATTTTAACAAAAAAAGCCTCTAATTGTTATTAGAGGCTTTTACCGTTATTGAATTATAGTATTGCACTAATCTTGTGCAACTTTATCATTATTTATATTTCCAGGGTTATTTCTATACCAATCCACATTAGCTAAACCACCTGAAGCAGCCCAAATACCGAAGAAATTATAGGCTTCGATTATTGTTACACGTTCATTTGGAACCTTAAAATCGTAAGCAACGTTAATCCCCCAAGGCAAACCAGTTTCGGTTACATAATTCCCATCAGCATCTTTTATACCACCAATATCCGTACCTAAAGTTGTTCTGCTTTTAAAAGGTAAATGTATTTCTCTATCCCTTTCTTTATTCACAATTACAAAAGGATTAAATGGTACTGACCCCAAGCTATTTAAATTTATTGGCTGAGCCAGATTAATTGATACGGTAACTTCGTTTCCAAGCATGGATCTAGCATCATCGAAGATAACAAACACAGCATTGTTTTGCTCAGACTCGGTACCGTTGGCGTTTAAATTAATATACGCTTGCTTTAAATCCAAACCAGTAACACTCTCTATTTGCGCAGGTGATAATGATTCAATCTCTAAACCAAAACCATTGGTGAAACCAGCGCCAGTGGCCTTGACATTATATGTAAAGTCTATTTGAACGACATCATTGTCAGAATTTAAAATAGTTTTAAATCTATACCTAAGCGCAACATCATTAAAATCGTAATCACCTGTATGCGGCCATAAATCCTCGAAAGCAAAAGTACCCCAGCCGTTTTCACTTGGTGCAAAAACATCAAAGGCTTTTTCAGGGTCATCTGGGTAAGCATCATCGGTATCGGTAACGCCATCACCATCGGTATCAGGAGCTTGATTATCAGCTACTGGTTTTAAGATGGCTAAATCATCTATAGAATAGTTCAAACTACTGCTATTGTTTGCTGATGAACCATATTCATATTGCCAGTCACCAGTTTGCAAGTTCATGGTCATTATGTTAGAACTAAAAAACTTATCCTCGGCTAACCAAAGCTTACCGGAAGAGTCAAAAGCCATACCTGTTAACCAAAATGGTATTGTTTCATTACTTAATTCGGTACTATCATATTCATTATTCTGATTTAAATCTAAGCGATGTACTCCAGAAATAGAGGACATATATAACACTCCTTCAGAATCGAAAGCTATATCTCCAAACCAAGGAATAAAAATTCCGTTGATGGTTCTTGTTTCTGTAACAACCCCGCTATTAGGGTCTATTAAATGCACTTGATTTCTATCTGACATGTACAGGAGTTCGTCATCTGAGTTAAAGTCCATACGATATCCTCGCACACCTAAGTTCGCTATATTTTCCCAAGAATTATTCTCTATAGAATATTTCATTAAAATATACGGCCAACTTCTGCCAACAGCGTACAATACTTTTTCCTCCTGATCTATAGCACAAGAATTACTACCTGCTGGCATATATGAAAGCAATGCTGATGCGCCCGTTGAAACATCTATTTGAAATAATTCGCCGTTACCATTAACACTATAGAAAAGATCTGCAGCATTGTTCTTAAGAGCACTTTTACCTGTTGAACCAGAACTAAAAAAGTTTACCTGACCATTGTTTATATCTACTATATCTGATGAGTAACGTAAATAATCTTTTCTTCTTAAATAAAGTTTGCTAAAATGACTAGGTATCGTAATGGTTTTGTCAATTCTTCCACCTTTTGTAACCCCATTGAAAATGAGCTTATCTAAAATCCCGTTTTTAAAGACTGAGTCTGTGACAGTTTCACCCTCTTCGTTTTCGAAAGTTTCCACCCTAACAAATTGTTTCTCGTCCGAATAGGCATAGATATCATATTTAACATTATCCTGAACATCGTTAATCACCACTCTTACTTCTTGCTGAGTGTTAAAACTAAATCCTGTTGGAATATTTAGGTTATCTATGGGGTCTTCTGATACCGGAGTTTCAGTATCTTGACTTTCTTCAGTTCTAAAGTCTTCAATTTCTTGTGTTACATCACATGAGCTTAGTAGTACAAAAACCAAACACACTGCTATTAACTTGGGGACAATTAATTTCATTGTTGAGAGTATTTTTAGCAAATAAACGTCGAAATTTGCATTTCGTCGGTTTTTTAAGATAAAATTCTCTCAAATAATTTTTATTTTTTCGATGAACGGTTAAAAAAAGAAGAAAAAACCTATTTAATAAAAGATGTTTTCTTTCACTAGTTTTTAATTTTGTCTAAATTCCTGTGTCCTGGGTTGTCTTTATACCAATCTGCTTTACTAGCTCCACCAGATGTTGCCCATTGATTAAAATAGTTATAAGCTTCATTAACTCTTATACCTTCTTTTGGAACCTTAAAGTCATGTACAACATTTATGGCCCAAGGCAATCCTGTATCCGATAGATAATTACCATCAGCATCTTTAGGAAATCCGCCTTGAACTTGTATAAGGTTATCTCCTAATGAAGTAGGGTTTTTTGTTGGTAAATGTACTTCTTTCGCTCTCTCAGCATTTACGATTATAAAAGGATTGAATGGAGCAACACCAAGCACATTAGTACTTATTGGTTGAGTAAACTTTATAGAAACAGTAGTTTCTTGCCCTACCATCGCATGTACATTATCGAAAGGTATAATTACAGCATTATCTTGTCCGCTTTCTGTTCCATTAGCACTAATATTTATATAGCCTTCATTAAGAACTGCTCCAGTTACACTCTCAACCAGCGAAGGCGAAAGATTTTCTATTTCGAATCCAAAACCATTCTTAAAACCAGCACCATTAGCTTTAACTGTATAAATAAAATCTAATTGAACAGCTAAATTTTGAGCATTTAAAATAGCAATACATTTATAGTTCAATGCCACATCATTGAAATCATAATCTCCGGTATACGGCCATAAATCCTCAAAGGCTAAAGTTCCCCATCCATACTTACTTGGCGTAAAGACTTCGAACGCTTTTTCAGAGTCGTTAGGAAATTCATCTTCAACATCAATAATCCCATCGTTATCTGTATCGGTCTGGTCTATCACATCAGAATACACTCTAAAGGTGGTTAAGTCGTTAATCGTTCTTCCAAAATTTGAATTATTGTTGGCTCCAGCACCCCAATTAATTTGCCATCCTCCGGTAACGGTATCCATTACAATTAAATCTGAACTACCGCCGTTACTTGCTAACCATAATTCTTGATTTGAATCGAAGGTCATCGAAGTCGGGTTAAATGGTAAATTATCTGCACTAATACGAGATGCCTGATACACATTGTTTTGATCTAACTCTAAACTATAAAGTCCAGAAAACGAACATAAATATAATGTTCCATCTTCTGCAAAAGCTAAATCTCCTCCAGCAGTTAAGTGCAACCCATTAATATCCCATGTATTTACTGTTTGTCCTGTATCTGTATTTATCGTGTAAAGTTTGTCTCCAGTTGAAAAATAAAGCAATCCATCGTTAGGATTAAAATCTAACCTAGGACCACCATTACGATAATTGGCTACGGTTTCCCAAGTATTGTCCTCTATTGAATATTTCATTAAAGGGTGAGGATTACTTCTACCTATAGAATAAAGCACTTTATTTTCCTGATCTATGGCACAGGTATAACTTCCCATTGGCATATCGGATAAGTAAACCAAACTACCCGTAAGCGGGTCTACCTGAAATAATTCTGCAGAACCATTTACACAGTATAGATAATCTGTAACACCTGCTGTTTGGTTTTTTCCATATAGTGAATTTTTACCTGATATATCCGTATAATTAAAATTAACTTCGTTATTGTAAACACTTTCAATTGAAGCTGAATACTTATAACCTTCTTTTCTTCTTATGTAAAGTTTATTAAAATGATTTGGCAAACTAATTATCTGACTGAGTTTGCCATTATTAATAGCTCCTGTAAAAATTAGATTATCTAAAACACCCGATTTAAAAACCGAATCTGTAACAGTAACACCCTCTTCATTTTCATAAGTCTCTATTCCAGCGAAATATTTTTCATCAGAATAAGCAAACACATCGTACTTCACAAAATTCTCATTATCGTTAATTGTGACAAGAACTTCTTTGTGCGTTCTAAAGTCGAAGCCCTCGGGAATATCCAAAAACTCTATTTCCCTATCTTCTACTTCTACTTCAAAATTTTCAATATCCTTTGTAACATCACATGAAAATACTACAACAAAAAAAGAGAGAAAAATAGCAATACGATTTAGAAAAATTCGTTTCATGGGGCTGAAATTAAGATTAACAATTATAGCTTTTGTACTACAAATTAACCAAATATACTCAAATAAATGAATAAAAACTTACAAAATAGCGTTTTTATGTCGCTTAAAAGCTATTTAGTATCGACGAAATACATTTTTATGCTTTTGAAGTGCTAAGCCTCTATGAAAACAAAAACTTTGTATTTCTTTGCATAATCTACTGCCATTATGAGAAAATTAAGAAATAGTGAATTAAACAGATTAAGCATAGAAGAATTTAAAACTAGCAGAAAGATTCCTCTAATAATTATTCTGGACAATATTAGAAGTTTGAATAATATCGGTTCGGTATTTAGAACAAGTGACGCCTTTTTAGTTAAAAAAATCTATCTCTGTGGCATAACAGCTACACCTCCTCACAAAGATATTCATAAAACAGCTTTGGGGAGCACAGAATCTGTGGATTGGGAATATGTAAAAGACACCTATACCCTTGTTGAAAAACTAAAATCTGACGGCACAAAGGTATGTGCTATTGAGCAAGCAGAAAACGCTACCATGCTCAATGATTTCCTTCCTACAACCAACACAACCTACGCTTTAATATTTGGTAATGAGGTAAAAGGGGTACAGCAAAATGTTGTTTCAGCTTGTAATAGTGTTATTGAAATTCCTCAATTTGGAACCAAACACTCCTTAAATATCTCTGTTAGTTGCGGTGTTGTGGTTTGGGATTTCTTTTGTAAAATAACAGATGAGCTTAGCTAGTGGTAAAAAAGTGTAAAAAACCTTGGCCAACTAAAGATGCTATGAGTCAAATCTATGAAAAGCATCTTTGGGGCGGTAAAGACCATGACTTTTATTCAGGATACGGTTCTCACGACTCAGCTATTGTTGAGCCTTACGTTAATAAAGTAAGTGAGTTTTTAAAATCTTTCGATACCCCGCTAACCGTTTGCGATTTGGGGTGTGGTGATTTTAATGTAGGTCATCGTCTGATTAAATATTCTAAAAAATACATTGCTATAGATATCGTGGACTCTCTAGTTACACGAAATAAACAATTGTTTAATAACCCAAAACTTGAGTTTCTTTGCCTGGACATTTCAAAAGATAATCTCCCTGAGGCAGACTGCATTATTTTAAGGCAAGTATTACAGCATTTATCCAACAACGAAATACATAAAATCGTAAAGAAACTTAAAACTTATAAATATGTTATCGTTACTGAACATATTCCTAATGAAACTTTCATCCCAAATAAGGATATCATTTCAGGACAAGGTATAAGACTGAAGCAAAACAGTGGTATAAATTTAACAGAGGCTCCTTTTTATTTCAAAATTAAAGCCATCAAGATACTTGATGACTTTGTTTTGAAAAATAATTTAGGTCGAATTGTTACCTGTTTATACTTACAATTTTGAACAGCATCTATTTAACAGTGTAAATAACTGATTATAATTTCTATTTGGTAATCTATATTCTAAACATTGCAGCCGTAGGTTCAAGCCCTAAATAAGCCATTCCCGCTTGATTCATCCAATGTGGCTGTATAATTCCATGTTGAAGAACCGCATGTAAATCTCGATTTGCTCTTTCAATTGGAGATTGGGTATATAGAGCAGCAGTACCAGCCACAGAAAAGACGTTAGATAATGTAGCCTTAGCCGTAGTAGCTGCCTTGTAGGATGAAGACCAAACATCAGCAAGCTGTTTATCGCTGTATTGTTCTTTATTAAGAGAGAGTTCCCATATTTTATTAACAGAACCGTGCAACTGATTTCTAGCGGCTGCCAAAGCAGATACTCCATCTGCAACAGCAGCTTGAACAGTAGCACGATCTCTTAAATCTGGATTTTTTCCTGGAGTAACTCTTTCGTACCCCATTTTAATTAAATCATTAAGACCTGATTGTGCTAAACCTAGCGCTATAGACGCATTACCGGCAGCGTTAATACAGCCTATTGGTAATCTACTGTACGCATTATCAATCGCTACGGGCGAGTCAAAATCAACAGCAAACCTTTTCTCAACAAATAAATCTTTGACTTTTACATTGTGACTCCCAGTACCTCTCAAGGCTTGTACGTTCCATGTATCAATGATTTCAATTTTTTCTTTAGAAATAAAGAAAAGTCTCATTTCCACTCCTCTACTGGACTTTTTTGGCACTCCATCTTGCGTAACAATACAACGTAAAGCCAACCAGCTAGATAACTCACAACCTGACACAAGTGTCCATTCACCATTCATTATATATCCATCTGTTGTTTCCTCAGCAAAACCTTCAGGGCGAGCTGAATTTGCATAAACATGGTTCGGATTACTGTACACTTCGTTCATGGTACTTTCATCTAAAAAACGTCCAAAAGTACAAGCCAGATGATTATTCCAAGTAAGCCAACCTGCAGAACCTTCTGCACTAGCTAAAACCTCGAATGTTTTTAATACTTCAACAGGATTATCTTCCCACCCTCCTAGGTGTTTGGGCAAACCCATTCTAAAAAGTTTTTTGGAAACAATTTTATCGACTACATCAGAAGCTAGTTTTCTAGATTTCTCTGTTTCATCTCTGTTAGAAATAGCAATTGGACATATCTCTTTAGCCTCTACTGAAGGCAAGGTTTCTGTTAAAAGTGATTTGGAAGACATAAATTTGATATTAGTAGATTTTTAATATTTTAATAATACCCAGTTTATTTAATCATATTAGTAGATTGTTGTGGGTATAACAAAATTAAATTTTTAAAATTAAAACGAATGATATTTTTGGCTCAAATACCAAAATACAAGTTAATTAACCTTTGGAACTAAATTATTTAAAAACCTACATTTTAGGTGTTTAGTAAAAAACTTAGATGTATTTAAAATATTCACTTACACACATATCTCATTTAACAACCACAAATAGTCTTCTCTACATTTCACGAAATCTTTATCTGAAATATCAATGATTTTCACATTAAAATCTGGTTGAGATTTCAAAAAACTTAAATAACCACTATTTATTTTTTCTAGATAGGAATCCTCTATATCCTGCTCAAAGTCTCTACCTCTATTTTTTATATTTTCTTGTAAGCGCACAGTATTTTGATAAAGATATATGTACAGTTCGGGTTTCGAAATATCCTTATACATTAAATGGAACAACTTGCGGTAAAGCTTGAACTCATCTTCTTGTAAGGTTATTTTAGAGAAGATAAGCGACTTAAAAACATCATAATCGCTAATTATAAAATCCTTAAATAAATCCAATTGGGATAAATCATCTGAAATCTGCTGATACCTATCAGCTAAAAAAGACATTTCTAACGGGAAAGCATATCTAGAGGCATCTTTATAAAACTTTGGTAAAAATGGGTTGTCGGCAAAACGTTCTAAAATAAGTTTAGCATTAAAATCTTGAGAAATCATGGTAGCTAAACTCGTTTTCCCTGCACCTATATTTCCTTCTATTGCAATGTAATTGTACCTTGAGAAATTAAAAGACTTTCGCGGGTTTTTCAACCAAATTTTTATGGGCTCTAAAACCGATTTATCTTCAGACTCATCCAATAACTCAGATACCGTCTTACCTATCTTTGGATGTTTTATGTTTGCCCCTATATCGTTAAGTGGCAGTAAAACAAATCTTCTTTTTTCTATTTCAGGGTGAGGTACTTTTAGTGTTTTGGTATTAATTATTTCATTTCCAGCAAAAAGGACATCCAAATCGATTGTTCGTGCTTCATACCCTGTACCTTCACTCCTGGAACGCCCAAGGTCCTTTTCAATTTTCAATAAAGTTTTTAAAACTTCTTGAGGCTTCAAGTAACTATCTAAAACCAAACAAGCGTTTAAAAAATCATCACCCTCAAAACCAAAGGCAGGGGATTTATAAACTTTCGAAATCAGCTTAATGTTTCCAACTTCGGCATATATGGCATTTACCGCTAACTGTAAGTTCTGGATCTTGTCCCCCTTGTTGCTACCCAACGCAATGTAAAAAGTAGTTGCTTGCACCATAGAACAGCCAAAATAAGAAAAAGTAAATGGTTTCCTTTATATTTACAAAAGGTATTTATTCACAATTACATGACTTTAAAAGACAAACTAGCTGCCCAAAGAATCTATATGCTTCTTGGGGCACTTTTCATTACATCTTTGGTGGTTTCGAACCTTATCTTCCAAAAATTTTTTTATTGGTATCCTCTAGACATCGAAATTTTTGGTAGTAAATTATTTGAAATATCTGTTGGTATTCTCCCTTACCCCATCACCTTTTTAATCACTGATTTAATCAGTGAAATATATGGTAAGAAACGGGCAAACCAAGTTGTAGTAACTGGTATTTTCGCATCTTTTTTTTCACTTTTAATTGTTTTTTCATCTAGCTTAGTTCCCGCTACATCATGGTCACCCGTTAATAACGAAATGTTTACTACGGTTTTTGGCAATACAATATTAGCGGTTTTTGCTAGTATGATGGCTTATCTCTTTGCTCAGTTTGTGGATATCCAGATATATCATTTTTGGAAAAGCCTCACCAAGGGTAAGCACTTATGGTTACGCAATAACTTTTCCACTTGGTTTTCGCAATTTGTAGACACATTTACTGTAGTTGGACTTTTGTGCTTATTCAATATAATTACTTGGGATAAATTTTTAGGCCTTTTAATGAGCGGCTTCTTATTTAAGGTTTTAGTCGCTGCTTGCGACACACCTTTTCTATACCTAGGTGTTTATCTTTTCAGAAAACGTTTCAAACTCAAAATCAACGAAGAGATAGATTTGCTTTAATATGGTTTACTTGTGATTATTTCTCAAGTAACTTTGAACCAAACGGTTTTGTCTGCCGTATATTTATTTAAAATGCATTCTTTATGAAACGAATTTTTAAAATAGTGGGAATTTCGATTCTTTCTATAGTCATTCTTCTTATTGCAATCCCTTTTGCTTTTCAGTCTCAAATATCAGAAATCGTTAAACGTTACATTAACAAAAACCTAAATGCAAAAGTAGAGTTTAGTGACATTAGTTTAAGTTTCATTAATAACTTCCCGCAAGCTAGTGTAAAGGTTTCAGATTTAACAATTACCAATTTTGAACCATTTAAAGACGAAATATTAGCAACCGCTAAAAATATTTCGTTAACCATGCCCATTAAAGAACTTTTTAAAAATGCAGATGAAGACCCCATAATAATAAACGCCTTTAAAATTGATGATGCGCTACTAACTTTAAAAACCGATAAATTCGGAAATACGAATTACGACATTGTAAAAACAGATAGCACTAACGCAACAACTGCTCAAAAAAACACTGGTTTTTCATTTAGCATAGAAGACTATAGCATTAACAATAGTGTCTTAACCTATTTAGACGAATCTTCGAATATGCTAATCTATCTTTCTGAATTAAATCATAGTGGTCATGGTACTTTCTCTGCCGAAACCTCTGAAATGAATACCGAAAGCAAGGCCAATCTTAGTTTCTCTATGGATAACGTCAACTATTTAGAGAATAATACGCTGACTTTAGATGCGGTTATTGGCTTAGATTTAGAGAAAAGCCTATACACTTTTAAAGACAATATTGGTTTTATTAACAAACTACCCATAGAATTTGACGGCTCTGTCCAGCAACTGGAAGAAGGACAGCTTTTAGACATAACTTTTGTTAATCCGCAAGCATCGTTTAAAGATTTCCTTGCCATTATGCCAAAAGCATATACCGAAGATTTAGATAAAATCGAAACAACTGGAAACTTTAATGTTAATGGCACTATAAAAGGCCTGAATTCTAATGAGACCATTCCCAATTTAGATATAAATATAACCTCTAATAATGCATCATTTAAATATCCAAACCTCCCAAAACAAGTGGAGCGAATAGCTATTAATGCCTCTTTAAAAAACAACACAGGTACACCAAAAGACACCTATATCGATATTAAAACATTAAACTTTAAAATCGATGAAGATGTTTTTAAATCTTCTGCCATGTTAAAAGATGTTACCGATAATATGCTGGTAAATGCTAACGTTGATGGCACTTTAAACTTAGCCAACATTACTAAAGTTTATCCTATAGCGTTTGATAAAACCCTAAGCGGTATTTTAAAAGGCAATATCAATACGGTTTTTGATATGAATGCTCTAGAAAACAATACCTACGAGCGCATTAAAACCAAAGGTGCTGTAAGTATAAATGATTTTGTTTTTTCTTCAGAAGACATTGTAAACCCCATCCATATCACTTCGGCCAATATGACCTTTAATCCTAAAGTGGTGTCCTTAAATAAATTTGAAGCCAAAACGGGCGAAAGTGATTTAAATGCCACAGGAAATATTGAAAATTTATTGGGCTTTCTGTTAAGCAATAATACGCTTAAAGGCACATTTAATGTAAAATCGAATCTGTTTAAGGTTAGTGACTTTATGACCGAAGACAAAACTATTGCCAAAGACAATAAAACGACCGGCAACGAAGAATCGTTGAGAATTCCAGAATTTTTAGATTGTACTATCCGAGCAAATGCTAAAACTGTTATTTATGACAATTTAAATTTAAAGGATGTAACCGGTACTCTAGTCATAAAAGACCAAGCAGCTAATTTTCAAGAAGTCACCTCAGCCTTGTTTGATGGCTCTCTGGCTCTTATTGGAAACGTATCAACAAAGGATAAAACACCGACTTTTGATTTAAATCTGGGTATTGCAGGTTTCGATATTGCCCAATCTTTTAACAATATGGAACTCCTTCAGAATCTTGCTCCAATAGCAAAACTTTTCCAGGGCAAGTTAAATTCTACTTTACACTTTTCTGGAAATCTAGACCATGAGTTTTCTCCAGAACTATCCTCAATATCTGGGATGGCTTTGGCAGAACTATTAACCACCAAAATCAATACCGATAATGCTGAACTATTCAAAGCCCTAGAAAGCCAATTCACTTTTATAGATTTTGATAAGTTAGATTTAAAAAACGTAAAAACGCAACTCGAATTTAAAGATGGTGCCGTAGGCACAAAACCTTTCAAACTCTATTATGAAGACATCGCTATTGATGTTTCGGGAAATCACAAGTTTGACAAAAGCTTAGATTACAAAGCCGTTTTCAATATTCCTGCTAAATATTTAGGAAGTGACATAAATCGCTTAATTGGTAAAATAAATTCTGAAGAAACCAATAATATTACAGTCCCTGTAACGGCAAATATTACTGGTCGGTATTCAGCTCCTAACATTAAAACCGACTTAAAGGCTTCTGTATCTAGCCTTACCAAACAGTTGATTGAAATTGAAAAACAAAAACTACTTAACCAAGGAAAGGATAAGGCTAAAGATGTATTGAAAGACTTCCTAAACAATAACACTAAAAGTACTGATTCAATTTTAGAAAAGAATCCCGAAGTAAAAACAGACTCTTCGATGACTATTACAGATGGCGTTAAAACAATTTTAAACGGTCTTCTGAAAAAAAATAAGAAACCTTAAAAGTGCTTTAAAACTTACTTTTTTGATTTTAAAAACAGATTAAAAGTTTTTTTTACCGTTCATCGACACTTTTTGTCGATTCGAAGACCAAAACAATCATTTTAAAGAATGCGATGTGGTGTTGTCTAATTAAATGTGCATCTTGCCGGGGAAAACCCTATTTAAGAACCAATAGCACAACTTAAAAATGAAATCTCTCAAAAATTTTATAGTTATTCTCATTACTATAAACCTATTCTCTTGTCAGCTAGGCGAGTTTGAAGATATTCCACAAGACCAAAATATAGATACTGAAGACAAAACACTTGGTGACTTTAATTTTAGCTCAATATTTAATTGGGAAAATACCCAAGACACTCAGATAGCCATCAACACAAAAGATAATGCTGGTAATGCCATAAAAAATGTTAGAGTGAGTGTTTGGAGCGACTTTGAGGAAGAAGAAGGCATCGAAATTATTAATGGTGTTACCAATGACCAAGGAGAATTTAACATCGTATACGAATTTAGTGCAGACATAACCGAAGTAGTCCTAAAAACTAACTTTATTGGTTTTGTACCAGAAATAAAAGTACCTGTTACAAACGGAAGCATAAGTCACACTTTTGGCGGAATTAAAGAAAGTCATTCTGGCAAGATTTCTAAACAAAATGCTATTTACGGCAAAATAGAAAACACCCTTAAGAGTACATTCAGCGCTAATGTCAACATTAATTATTTGGGAACCTTCGACAACAATGGTGTTCCCAATTACTTAGAACCTGAAAGAGATTATATAAGTGGTGATTTTTTAAATAGTGTCAATGCTGCACTTCCAGAGCGAAATCCAGTACCAACATATCATCCTGAATATTTAGAGACTCGAAACCAACACAACCTAATCATTACCGATGAGGCAGAAGTTTGGGTGACCTTTGTTTCTGAAGGCGCTGGATATAAGAACGTTCTTGCTTACTATACCTACGATAGAGATTTTCCGCCTCAATCACCTGAAGACATCACAGACTGTTACGTAATTTTTCCAAATACATCGTTTGCAGGTTCTGGAGGTGGTTTATATTCTGGAGACAAAGTTTCTTTAGGAACCTTCTCTGAGGGTACAGTTATTGGTTGGATGCTCATGAGAAATGGTTGGAAATCATCTAGCCAAACGCCGACTGAGGGTTTAGGGTTATTATATTCGAATTTAGAATTAAATCCGGAACCAAATATTGAGCACCGTCAACACTCTGTGCTTTTGTACGAAGAAGAAAATGATGTTTTCTTAATAGGATTTGAAGATTTAATAAGACCGGGAGGTGATAACGATTTTAATGATGCTATTTTTTACGCAACAGCCAACCCTATAGAAAACGTTCAAATTGAAGATATATTAATTGCCAATCCTGAACCTCTGGATGCTGATAGCGATAATATTTTTGATAGTTTCGACGACTATCCTCTAGACGCTACAATGGCTTTTAACAATTATTACCCAGGCAAGGATTTATTCGGCACATTGGCCTTTGAGGACAACTGGCCATCGCAAGCCGATTACGATTTTAACGACCTCGTTATAGATTACAACTTCAACTCTATAACAGACAATAACAACGATATTGTTTCTATAGAAGGCAAATTTGTTGTAAGAGCTATAGGAGCCAGTTTCGAGAACGGTTTTGGGTTCACACTAGACAATATTGCGCCTGCCTCTATCGCCTCTGTAACTGGAACTCAATATACCGAGAACTACATTCAAACCAATGCAAATGGTACTGAAGCCGGACAAAGCAGCGCTACAATTATTATATTTGATAATGCATGGGAACATGGTTACAGTAACACAAGACAGGAACATGGTTTTATCGATACCGATACGATTTCTGTTAAAATAGATTTTGTTACTCCAATTAGCGCTACTAGTCTCGACCAAGCCCCTTTTAACCCATTCATTATTGTAAATAAGGAAAGAGGTCGAGAAATTCACCTTGCCGACCACGCACCTAGTGACTTGGTAGACACCTCCTTTTTTGGGTATTCAAAAGATAATACCATACCAGGAAGTGGCACGTATTATAAAACCAGTGAGAACTTACCTTGGGGGCTTAACTTCCCAAGTAAATTCGATTACCCAATAGAACAAGCCAATTTAGACGAGGGCCACTTAAACTTTATACCATGGGCATTAAGTGAAGGGCAAATCTTTAAAAACTGGTACAAAAATGAAGAAGGATACAGGGATCACTCAAAAATCTACCAAGATTAATTAGACTTTATAAATAACATAATTCTATATAATTCAGCTTTTGGTGTAAGCTTTAGTAATTTGTTGCTACAAATGCTGCATGATAGTTTTATACTTGTTCTTAGGTTTAATGACCGCCATTATCGGCGCGGTACCTTTAGGCGCTAGTAATATTGCAGTTATAAACACGTCTATAAAACAAAGCTCTAAACAGGCTTTGAAAATTGCACTAGCAGCTGGAATAGCAGAAGTTATCTTATCGCTTTATGCACTGCATTACAATGTAGCCATAACACACTTTTTTGAAAGCAACCTGATTATCCAGGTCAGTATCGCTATCATACTATTGCTTCTGGGGGCTTATTTATTTTTCAGAAAACCCAAACAAAAGTCTAAGATTAAGCCATTAAAATATAAATACGTTACTGGTTTTGTACTAGGTCTATTGAACCCACCGGTACTTATCTACTGGGTTTTGGTATATGGTTTTGTAAGCAGCCTGGGAGAGAGCATAATGCTTTCTGTTAAATCAACTTTTACGGTGCTCTTTTTCTTCTTTGCCGGTGTATATATAGGGAAATTTTTTACGCTTACACTCTACAGTAAGTTTAGTACACTTATTAAAAGTAAATTTCAGAATATAAATTTTGTAGTAGACAAAATAACAGCTGTCTTGATAACATTATTGGGTACAATGCAAACTATAAAACTTTATGTCTTCAATTAGAATGAGATTTTTACAACAATTCCCTCATTTGCCCTTACATTGAAAACTGTTTCATCCTCAAAAATTAAATACTGACCTTTAACTCCTACTAACTTACCTGTGTAAGTTTGAGCTTTTACAATATTTAAACTTTTTGGCTTTTCAGGGTACTGGCTTACTGGAAACTGCAAATTAGTCTCAGTGTTGTACTCTATAAAATAATCGATAACCTCATGTGGTATAAAATCTTTAAGACGTTGTCGCCACTCTTGTAAATCTTCGTCTTCTATATCGTGCTTTAACATTTTACGCCAATTCGTTTTATCAGAAACCTGTTCTTTTAGAGCAACTTCAGTTATCCCCGCAAGATATCGGTTAGGCACTTCAATAATCTCAATGGCTTCATGAGCCCCCTGATCAATCCATCGCGTTGGTACTTGACTCTTTCTTGTTACCCCAACTTTTACATTACTGGAATTAGCCAAATACACAATATGAGGTTGTAATTGTGCATTTTTTTCAAATTCCAAGTCGCGGTCTTCAATACCCAAATGCGCTTTGCTAAGTTCTGGTCTCATAACCCAATCGGCAGCTTGTGGCACTTCAAAAAAACATTGTTTATCAAAACCCTGACGGTAAATTGGCTTATCTTCCCCACAATTTAAACATTGGTATTTTACAAACTCCATTGTTATAGTTTTATTTAACAACTGATTCATATTAATAAAATCATTTTCAAACACTAAATAATATTGAATAGGGCTTGCAAACTCCGACTTCATTTTTGTTAAAACACCTTGATAGAACATGAAAAAAAAATGTTATTTTTAAAACCTTAAAGATAGCATAAATATGCCAATCCCTTTAGTAAATTCTATCGCATCCTGGTTCCTGAAGAAGCGTTTCCATCAAATTGAATTATTTTTAAAATACCCGAACGAAGTCCAGATAGAGCTGCTTCACAACTTGGTAGATTATGCTAAAAACACTGAGTTTGGAAAAAAATACGACTTCGCTTCTATTAAAAATTACGAAACCTTTGCCGAACGTATTCCCATAATGAATTATGATGGGTGGCAGGACATTATTAACCGCTCCAGACAGGGAGAAAACAATATTTTTTGGCCAAGCCCTATAAAATGGTTTGCAAAGTCGAGTGGAACCACCAGAGCTAAAAGCAAGTTTATTCCTGTTAGTGAAGAATCGTTAGAAGATTGCCATTACGCAGCAAGTAAAGACTTGCTTTGCATGTATCTTAACAACAATGAAAATTCGCAATTATTTACTGGTAAAAGTTTACGTTTGGGAGGAAGTAAGGAACTCTATAAAGAAAACGGAACTGTCTTTGGGGATTTATCTGCCATCTTAATTGACAATATGCCTTTTTGGGCCGAGTTTAGTAGCACTCCAAGTAACAAAGTGTCTTTAATGAGCGACTGGGAGCACAAAATGCAAGCTATTGTAGACGAAACTATAAACGAAAACGTAACGAGCTTAGCGGGCGTTCCTTCATGGATGTTAGTATTACTCAATAATGTCTTAGAAACATCTGGGAAGGGAAATCTTTTCGAAATTTGGCCTAATTTGGAAGTTTACTTTCACGGCGGCGTGAGCTTTACACCCTACAAAGACCAATACAAAAAAATCCTTCCGCAAAAGCATTTTAGGTACTACGAAATATATAATGCTTCTGAAGGTTTTTTTGCCATACAAGACCAAAACAATTCTAACGAATTATTGCTCATGTTAGATTATGGTATTTTCTACGAATTTATACCTATGGACATATACGCAAGTTCTGAAGAAAAAGCGATTCCTTTAAGTGAGGTTAAACTAAATGTTAACTATGCTGTTATCATCACAACCAATTCAGGACTTTGGCGTTATAAGATAGGGGATACTGTGAGGTTTACTTCCCTAAGTCCTTATAGAATTAGAATTTCTGGAAGAACAAAACACCATATTAATGTGTTTGGCGAAGAGCTCATAATAGAAAATGCCGAAGAAGCTCTAAAGAAAGTATGCAAAAGGACAAAAGCTGAAATTGTAGATTTTACTGCAGCCCCCATTTTTATGCAGGATAAAGAGAAAGGTGCCCATGAGTGGCTCATAGAATTTAAAACACTTCCCAAGGACATCGATTACTTTAATGAGTTATTCGACAATGCTCTAAAAGCCCTGAATTCCGATTATGAAGCTAAACGCTATAACAATATAACACTAAATAAACCCAAAATAAATATTGCAAGACATCAGCTGTTCCATGATTGGCTAAAACAGAACAATAAACTTGGCGGCCAACACAAAGTCCCTAGATTATCGAATACAAGAGATTATATGGACGAGCTTCTAAAGCTAAATTCTTAAAACTACATAAATACCGATTAAATGTAAGCACTAAAGTTTTTAAACGAGTATTTTGCCTAGTCATCCAAAAGGCTAAATATGACTTTGAGGAACTCACAAATTACTCTACATTTACTCCAGTTCTAAACAAAATGAAATTATTCCATAATGTTTATTATTGATTAATATATTCCATAAAAAAAGAAAAGCCACGCTATTTGCGTGGCTTTTCTTTTGTATACCTTTTGTACAACTTATTAAGATACTGCTTTAAGTTTCTTAAGGGTCGTTTTGGTTAATTTATCTTCTGCATATATTTTGGTTACATTGAGCTTCTTCTCATCAGAGCTTGGTAATTCAAACATGGCATCTGTTAGAATTTCTTCACAAAGCGAACGTAAACCTCTAGCTCCAAGCTTGTACTCTATAGCTTTATCTACAATAAACTCAAGAGCACCATCTGTGATGGTAAACTCAATATCATCCATCGAAAACAACTTAGCATATTGCTTGATTATAGCATTTTTAGGCTCTGTTAATATGGCCCTTAGTGTTTTAGAATCTAAAGGATCCATATGGGTAAGTACGGGTAATCTACCAATAATCTCAGGAATTAACCCAAAGTCCTTTAAATCCTTAGGAATAATGTACTGTAATAAATTATCTTGGTCTATTACCTCATCAGATTTAGAAGCACTGTAACCTACAGCCTGCATGTTAAGGCGTTTTGTGATGACTCTTTCAATACCATCAAAAGCACCACCTGCTATAAATAAAATATTTTCAGTATTTACTTCTATGAATTTCTGATCAGGATGTTTTCTTCCTCCTTTTGGCGGAACATTTACAACCGTACCCTCCAATAGTTTAAGTAGAGCTTGCTGTACTCCCTCTCCGGAAACATCTCTTGTAATGGAAGGGTTATCGCTTTTGCGAGCAATCTTGTCGATTTCATCAATGAAAACGATACCTTTTTCTGCTTTTTCAAGATTATAATCTGCTGCTTGTAACAAACGCGTTAGAATACTTTCTACATCCTCGCCAACATAACCTGCTTCAGTCAACACAGTAGCATCTACAATTGCTAGAGGCACATTTAACATTCTAGCAATGGTTTTTGCCATTAATGTTTTTCCTGTACCGGTTTGCCCAACCATAACGATATTACTTTTTTGAATATCAATATCATCTTTAGATGGTGGTTGCAATAAACGCTTGTAGTGATTATAAACTGCCACAGACATTACCTTTTTAGTAACATCTTGACCTATAATATACTCATCTAAAAACGCTTTAATCTGCTGTGGTTTACGAAGTTTTAATTCTGCAGACAAGTCACTGCTGTCGTTTTGTTTGGATTCTTCAAGTACAATACCATAAGCCTGCTCTATACATCTATCACATATATGCGCATCTAAACCTGCTATTAACAGATTAGTTTCAGACTTTTTTCTGCCACAAAACGAGCATTCTAATTCTTCTTTTGCCATTAATCTAATTCTATTTTCAAGGTGAATTAATCGTAAATACCTTTGCTACAATTAATTAAAATTACGAATTTTTATTTAATTCCTAGATAAAATCTCGTCGATCATACCATATTCCTTGGCCTTATCGGCTTTCATCCAGTAATCTCTATCACTATCTTCGTAGATTTTGTCGTAATCCTGCCCTGAATGCTTACTAATAATTTTATAGAGTTCTTCTTTTAAAATAAGAATTTCTCTAGCTGTAATTTCAATGTCACTTGCTTGACCTTGAGCCCCACCTAACGGTTGATGAATCATCACTCTTGAGTGAGTAAGACCACTTCGCTTTCCTTTTTCACCTGCACACAATAAAACGGCTCCCATGGACGCAGCCATACCAGTACAAATGGTTGCTACATCTGGCTTAATAAACTGCATGGTATCATAAATCCCTAGACCGGCATAAACACTACCTCCGGGAGAATTGATGTAAATCTGGATATCCTTGTTGGGATCGGTACTTTCTAAAAACAATAACTGCGCCTGGATAATGTTGGCCACCTGATCGTTTATCGCTGTACCCATAAAAATGATACGATCCATCATTAAACGTGAGAACACATCAAAAATGGCAATGTTCATCTGGCGCTCTTCAATAATATTTGGAGTTAAGTTAGTGGGGTACATACTACTTATTATTTTATTGTAGTAAGTACTGCTAATACCTTGGTCTTTTATTGCGAATTTCTCAAACTCTTTAGCGTAATCCATAGAATTTTTTGCTTTTTTATAAAATTAAACCCTTGATTTACATCAAGATAAAAATAAAACCTGCTTTTTTTGGCTTTCTTTTTTAGACAAAAAAGCGCTTAAATCAGCAGATTTAAGCGCTAAATATAGTGAATTATTCAATTACTTATTTATCACCGTAAACTTCTTTAACAAAGTTTTCGTAACTCAATTCTTTTACTTTAAGATTTGCTTTTTCTTTGTAAATCCCAAGTAATTTTTGACTTATTAATTGTTCTGAAATTCTTCTTGCTTCATCTTGGTTTGATAAAACACGAGCTGCAATACCATCTAGTTCTTCATCTGAAGGATTCATCTGCCCAAATTGAGCCATTTGCCCTTTTATCATTTCTCTAGCATGATTTTTAATATCATCCATAGTTACTTTGATATCGTTCTCCTCAATTAACTTTCCTTCTATTAATTGGTATCGTAAGCTCTTTTCAGACTTCTCATACTCTTCTTTAGCTTGAGTTTCATCCAATTCTTTTTCTCCAGCTGTTGCCATCCATTTTGTTAAGAATTCAGCAGGTAAATCGAATTTTGTGTTTTCCACTAAATACTCGGTAACATCATTTAAAAGCTTTTGATCTGCTTGTTGAACAAATTGCTTTTCGGCGTCTTCTTTTATTTTATCTTTTAGCTCTGTAACTGTTTTTACTGTACCCTCACCAAAAAGTTTATCGAACAACTCTTGATCTAAATCGGCCAATTCCCTTTTATTAATTTCAGAAACGGTAAAGGTTACTTCAATATCCAATCCATGAACATCATCATGCCCCAACTTTAAAGCATGCATTAACTCATGCTCATCATCATAAAGTCCTTTGGTTTTTAGGGTAATAACATCGCCTACTTTAGCACCAATAAATTTTTTCTCGGTAGCTTTTCCTTTAAATTTATCGAGGGTAAGCGTTACGGTGTTATCTATTTCTTTTTCAAGGTTTTCGAACGTCCCTGTAATTTCACTATCCTTTTCTACTGTATCTTGGGATACTAATTTACCATACTGACTTTGAATGCGCTCAATTTGCTCATCAATCATTTTATCATCAGCAATAATATTGTATTGCGTAATGGCTTTTTTACCCTTAAGCTTTACTTCAAACTCTGGCGCTAAACCTAATTCAAATTCAAAAGAAAAAGAATCAGAATCCCAATTGATATCATCTTGAGGTTTTGGTAATGGTTGCCCTAATACGTCTAACTTCTCTTCGGTTAAGTATTTGTTTAAAGCATCTTGTAGTAGCTTGTTTACCTCATCTACCAATACAGCTTTTCCATATTGTCTTTTCACCATACCCATAGGCACGTGCCCTTTTCTAAACCCAGGAATATTTGCTGTTTTACGGTAATCTGATAAGATTTTCTCAACTTTATCGCTATAATCTTCTTTAGCAATATCAACTTTCACCACCGCATTTAATGCATCAACGTTTTCTCTTGTAATGTTCATTTTAAAATGATATATAGCCCTTAAGGCAATTAACAGTTTTTATCTAACCAAAATTGGGATGCAAAAATAATATATTTTTACATCCCAACAAAGTTTTTAATATGCTGATTATAAGGCTATTTTTTATCTTCTGTTAACAGTGAATGTAATATGGATTGTAACACTGAAAGTAAAATACTAAAAAGCACAGCCACCCATATACTACTTACCGAAAAACCATCAATTAATTTATCTGCTAGAAGTATAATTAAAGCATTGATTATTAACAAGAATAAGCCTAAGGTCAACACCGTAATGGGCAAGGTGAAAATAACCAAAATTGGTTTCACAAAAAGATTTAATACCGACAAAACCACAGCCACTATAACTGCAGTGATGTAACCATCGACAGATACACCATTGAGTACATGGGCGATTACAAATACAGCAAGGGCGTTTATTAAAAGTTTGATAATGAGTTTCATTGGTTTAAATTAAGAAAAAATAATGAATTCATCCACCAAACTACTGTACTTTAAAGACAATAGGTATTGAGAAAGGAACTGCAACAGGTTTTCCCAATCGCGTTCCTGGTAAAATCTTTGGAAGACCTTCCATTACCTTTTAGGTCTCAGAAACCAGAAGTCTACTGTTAGATTTTACTTTTACATTTGTTACGTTTCCTACTTCGCTTACTTCAAAAAAAACAATTACACGTTGCTCACTTCCTTTAGTTAAACTTGAGTTTTTCAATAGTTTTGAATTAAATTGCCCCAAAATATATTTAGAAATCTTAGAACTGAAACAAGCTCTTCTATTTTTAAATCCTAGATTTTTTTCGCAACCCGGATAAACAGGAACAGTTTCTATAGCACCATTTGGCTGATTTACCTTTTCTAAAGTTACCAAATCAGTATTTCTAATTCTACCTTTCTTGTATTTTAAAAGATTGATCTGCTTTCCTGAAGTATCGTATTCTTTCCAAACGCCATGAAATTCATCATTGAGAAAATGACCTTCCCAGTGTAAATATCCAGTTTCATAGAACCGCTTTTCAATACCATTTTGTTTATCCTCAGAATTAACACCTTCTAGCCTAAGGTTTCCATTTCTAAAAAATTGCCTATAAACACCGTGCTTATATCCGTTTAGATAAGCGATTTCCCATTCAATTTCACCAGTATCGAAATAACTTCTCCATATTCCGTTAAGTTCCTGTTCAATGTAGTTTCCCTCTGATTTTAACACACCACTTTTGTAATATTCCCTGGCATATCCGTCACAAACCTCCTTCTCAAAAAACAAACTACCTGTTTCGTAAAACTCTTGATACAACAGTATTTCGTTTTTCTTGAATCTTTTTGATTTCACAGCACCACTCTTGTAAAAAGACATTCTAGCGTCTTTTAATTCACCTTGTGAATAGCCATACACCCTTTCTAACTCACCGGTCTCATAAAACGATTTCCACTGACCATGTTTCTTGTTGTTTCTATAAAAACCTGAAATTTTAAGGACACCATTACTGTAAAACTCAGAATACGCGCCATTTTCTATTGGTTCCTGAGAAATAGCCGAGAAAGGAATTAAAACACCTATAACGAGAAAAAAGAATATACACTTCATATGTCTATGTTGATACAAAATGTGAATATAAGAATTTTCTTAAAATTTTAAACAATAAAGCCTACAACTGCCTCAAAAAAATCTTTCGGATTCTCTGCATGCAACCAATGCCCTGAATTAGTTATTGTTACAATATTTGCCTTTGGAAATTGGTTTAAAATAAGCCGCTCATCTTCAGCCCCAATATATTCCGAACGGTCGCCTTTAAGGAATAAGGCATCCCCTTTAAATTTTAAATATGATGGTAACGACTCACCAATTTCGGCAACCTCAGCTTTTAAGACATCTAAGTTAATACGTAACCCCAATGTTCCTTTTTCGACCCAATATAAATTTTTGAGTAGAAATTGGCGGGTACCAAAATCGGTGACATGTGCTGCCAGAACTTTATCGGCTTCGCCTCTACTTTTGATAATTTCAAAATCCAATGCACTTAGGCCTTCCAGAATGGCATCGTGGTGTACTGGATAAAATCTAGGAGAAATATCGGCTACCAATAATTTAGAAACCAATTCGGGATTTAGACTGGAAAACAACATAGCGGTTTTACCTCCCATAGAATGCCCAAGCAATATTATATCCTCTAAGTTATGAGCGTTGCAGTAATTTTTCAAGTCTTCGGCAAGTAATTCATAACTAAAATCGTTATCCCAGAAACTACGTCCGTGATTACGCTGATCCACCAAATGCACTTCAAAACCCAGTTCGCTAAATTGACGCCCAAGTGTTTTCCAATTGTCGCTCATACCAAGAAAGCCATGTAGAATTACAAATGGCTTTCCTTCTCCAATAATGTTTGAATGTAATAGCATATAAGCCTCCTTTAATCCCTCCAAAGGAGGAAAACTGTTAGTTTAATATTTTAAAAATTGCCCGTTGTTAATACGTTTGAGTATTCCCTTCCATTTGGGAAGGACTAAGGATGGGCTTTTAGTTTCCTCAGATACATTTGAATAACATTCTCGACACCCAAATACAAACTTTCAGCGACCAAAGCATGACCAATAGACACTTCTAACAATCCAGGAATGTTATTCTTAAAAAACTCAATATTATCTAAAGACAAATCATGACCAGCATTAACACCCAACCCTAAATCGTTGGCCAGCTTAGCAGCATCTGTATAAGATTTCACTGCATATTTATTTCCCAATCCATATTGATGCGCAAAAGACTCTGTATACAACTCTATTCTGTCTGTTCCCGTTGCTTTAGCGCCTTCTATTTGCTTTAGAACAGGATCTACAAAAATGGAGGTTCTAATTCCATTTTGCTGAAACTCCTTAATAACATCTATTAAAAAATCCTTGTGCTTAATGGTATCCCAACCCGCATTACTCGTAATGGCATCTTCTGCATCGGGCACCAAAGTGACTTGCGTTGGTTTAACCTCTAATACCAAATCCATGAAAGATTGTATAGGGTTCCCTTCAATATTGTATTCTGTGTAAACCACAGGTTTTAAATCACGCGCATCTTGATAGCGAATATGGCGTTCATCTGGTCTTGGGTGAATGGTCACCCCTTCTGCTCCAAACCTCTGAACATCTTTTGCAAACTCTACTACATTTGGAACATCCCCACCACGAGAATTTCTTAATGTCGCAATCTTATTGATATTTACACTTAACTTTGTCATGAATTATTTTTTTCAGAGACAAAAGTATGTGAATTTTTTAATTAATTTGCAAAGGATATCAAAGCCATATGAAACTTTCACAATATATCATTAACGACATAAAACCGGTAGACAGCTCAAGCAAAGTTGGCGACCTACAGGCACTTTTTAATCAGCTTACATATTCTCATATTCCCGTGAAAGATACCAATGGGTATTTTATGGGATTACTTTTTGAAACCGATGTACATTGTTTTGAAAGTGACAAACCTGTTAGCGAATATTTATACGCTGTAGAAGACTTTTTTGTTAGAGACAACACACTATGGTTAGATGTTTTAGAAGCTTTTGCTAAAAACTCAGCCAATATCATGCCTGTTTTAGATGAAAAAAACAATTACCTTGGATATTATGAGCTTAAGGACATCATCGGGCTTTTTAACGAATCGCCATTTTTTCATTCGGCCGGATCGGTTCTGGTTGTTGAAAAAGGCATAAACGACTACTCTTTCAGTGAGATTAGTCAGATTGTAGAGTCTAATAATGGCAGGTTGCTGGGTGCTTTTGTCTCTCAAATTAAAAATGATGTTGTTCAAGTAACTTTAAAAGTAAGCAACACCAACCTTAACGAAATTATCCAGACCTACCGAAGATATAGCTACAATATAGTTTCAAATCATGTAGACGACAGCTATTACAAGAGCCTTAAAGACCGTTCTGATTATTTGAATAAATATTTAAACATGTAATTTGGAAATAACCATCACAAAACCATTTCCAAACTAAAAAAACAGTAGATGAAAATAGCCATATTTGGCCGATATAATAACAAGAACACCATTGATTCACTAGAAAGGTTACTTCACTTTTTCAAAGGAAAAGATATTGAGGTGCTTATTGAATCTGAATTTCTTCGTCTTATCGAATCTGAAACTTCTAGCAAGGACTTACATAGCTTATTCGGCACTTATGACACTTTAGACGAATCGTTCGAAATCCTTATAAGCATGGGAGGTGATGGCACCATTTTAAGAGCAATCCCCTCTGTTAAGGACCTAAATATCCCAATCATTGGAATCAATACCGGCCGACTTGGTTTTCTTGCCACCATTAGAATTGATGATATAGAGAGAGCGGTTCAGAATATGTTAGATGGTAAATACGTCATCTCCGAACGCACACTGTTATCCATAGAAACAGTTCCCGAAAATAAAGAAGTAAAGGCCTTGAATTTTGCGCTTAACGAAATAGCCGTAAGCAGAAAAAATACGACATCGATGATTACAGTTGAAACTCATCTGGATGGAGAGTTTCTCACCTCATATTGGAGTGACGGTCTTATTGTTTCAACACCTACTGGGTCTACTGGCTACTCATTAAGTTGCGGGGGGCCCGTTATTACACCCGGAGCAAACAGTTTTGTACTTACACCCATAGCACCACATAATCTTAGTGCAAGACCACTTGTAATTCCTGATTCTACCGAAATACAATTAAGCGTTAGTGGTCGTGAAAAACAGCATTTAGTATCGATGGATTCCAGAATTGCAACTTTAGACAATGAAACCATAATTAAAATAAGAAAAGCAGACTTTAAGATTAAGATGATCGACCTACTGGACGAGAGTTTTCTTAAAACGCTTAGAAATAAAATGCTTTGGGGAGAAGACAAACGCAATTAACCCTTGTACTACAATAATTTAGTGTAAATGTTGTTTAAAACTAATACAATTTAGCCCAAATTACATTTGGCTTGTCTTATTTATTATATTTGCAAACTTTTGAACATCAATGAAGCGTTTTACCATATTAGTATTAAGCATTTTAAGCATACATTTTGCCCATTCTCAAATTAACGAAATAGGGCTATATCTTGGTGGCAGTAATTTAATTGGTGATGTTGGTTCTACTGAGTATATTTCCCCTAATCAACTCGCTATTGGAGGGCTGTATAAATGGAATCGAAGCAAAAGACACTCATATCGGGCATCTCTAATTTTCACCAAACTGGAAGCCATGGATATTGATTCTGATGACCCCAGACGTATTCAAAGAGGACTTCAATTCTCTAGCAATATAACTGAATTATCGCTTGGAATGGAGTTGACTTTTAAAGATTTCAACCTACATTCTGAAAGGAAGATAGGAACACCTTATCTACATTCTGGAATTACAGCTGCTAAACATGATAATTACTATTTTGTAAATGGTGTCCAAATTTCTGAAAACACATCAAGTTGGGCTTTGGGCATACCCATGACCTTGGGTTACAAAGCAACTTTTATTGAAAACATTGTTTTTGGAATTGAAATTGGCGCTCGGTATACATTTTCCGATGAAATAGACGGGAGTGTCCCCAGTGATCCAAATAACGAACAATTTAGTTTTGGAAATATAAACAACAACGACTGGTATGTATTCTCTGGAATCACACTAACATATACCTTTGGTGAAAACCCCTGTTATTGCATAGAGTAAAATGGAACTAAAAGAACATATACTAAGTAATAAACTTCCCAACCATATAGCTATTATTATGGATGGCAATGGCCGTTGGGCTAAGCAGAAAGGTATGCTTAGGGCTTTTGGCCATGAAAACGGCACTAAATCTGTTAGAAGAACTGTAGAGGCTTGCGCAGAACTTGGTGTTAAAAATTTAACGCTTTATGCATTCTCTACTGAAAATTGGAACAGGCCAAAATTAGAAGTTCAGACACTAATGAAACTTTTAATATCGTCACTAAAAAAAGAAATTAAAACGCTTCAAGACAACAATATAAAACTTGCTGCCATTGGCAACTTAAACCTTTTACCTTCAAAGGTTTACAAAGAGCTATTTGAGGTTATCGAAAAAACAAAAGATAACGATACAATGACACTAACTTTAGCGCTTAGTTATGGCTCTAGAGAAGAAATACTAAATACTGTTAAAGAGATTAGTATTAAAGTTAAAAATAATATAATTTCGCCCGACAATATTGACGAATCAATTATAAATGAGCATCTTTACACGCAAAGTTTACCAGATGTAGACTTGCTTATTAGAACTAGCGGAGAACAACGCATAAGTAATTTTTTACTATGGCAAATTGCCTATGCAGAATTATATTTTACTAGTGTACTTTGGCCAGATTTTACACAAGAGCATTTGTACGAAGCTATTATTGAATATCAAAAAAGAGAGAGAAGATTTGGGAAAACAAGTGAACAACTTAACTAGTATTTTACCTTACAAAAAACATATACAGCTTTGTTTAACCATCCTACTTTTTATGGTAAGTTGCTTAAATCTTCAGGCACAAGACCTACCATTTAATACCAACAAAAAATATAAAGTAGGAGACATAACAGTTTCAGGTAGCACCACTTTTGGAGACAAAACAATAATCAACTATTCTGGCATAAGAAAGGGGCAAGAAATCAACATCCCTGGAGAAGAAATTGGAAATGCCATTAAAAAACTATGGGGCACCAAGCTCTTCAACAATATTGAAGTTTTTGTTACAAACATTGAAAACAATACAGCGTATCTTCAAATTAAACTTTCAGATTTACCGCAGCTTAACGAATTAAAAGTAAATGGTGTAAAACCAAGTAGAGTTCCTGACATCGTTAGCGACAACAAGTTAAACAAAGGAACGAAAGTAACCCAGAACCTTATCACAAATACCATAAACTTCTTAACCAGAAAATATAGAAAAGAGGGGTTCTTGAATACTAAAGTAAACATAAACACCATAGAGGTTAAAGACTCCGTTCAAACCGCTAGGGTAAATATGGTTTTAAATATAGATAAGGGAGAGAAAGTAAAGATTAAGGATATTGTTTTTAATGGTAACAATGCAATGAAAGATAAGGCTTTGAGAAAAGCCATGAAAAGCACCAAAAAAATAAATAGAATAAGAGTACTAAAACGCTCTAAATTTATAGACTCGGCCTATCAAGCAGATTTAACCAGTGTAGTAGATAAGTTTAAGGAATATGGATATAGAGACGCTAGAATTGTATCGGACTCTATTATATACAATGACGATAAAACCATTTCACTTCAAATAAATGTCAACGAAGGTGAACTCTACACTTTTGGAGACATCAAATTTATTGGAAATACAGTTTATAGCGATAAGCAACTACACAATCTATTACGAATTAACAAAGGGGACACCTACAATGGGGTACTCTTACAAAAACGTATCGCAGATAACTCAAAACCTGATGCTAGTGACATAACCAACCTTTACCAAAACAATGGTTATTTATTCTCAACTATACGACAGGTAGAAACCAGTGCTGATAACAACGTAATTGACATGGAAATTAGAATTACCGAAGGTAAAGCGGCACATTTTAATAAAGTATCGGTTGTTGGTAACGATAAAACAAACGACCATGTAATTTACAGGATGTTAAAAACAAGGCCTGGACAATTATATAGTAAAGCCAATGTGGTTAGAACGGTTCGTGAGCTTGGTCAATTAGGATTCTTTGATGCCCAAGAAATTGCACCTAATTTCAATAATCCTAATCCAGTTGAGGGCACTATAGATATGGAATATTCTGTAAAGGAAACAGGATCTAGCCAAATTGAACTTCAAGGTGGTTATGGTGGCGGTGGTTTTATCGGTACTTTAGGATTGTCTTTCAATAACTTTTCTATGAAAGACATTTTCAAAAAAGAAGCCTACAAGCCAATTCCAATGGGAGATGGACAAAGTTTATCTCTACGTTTACAGGCTAGTAGATTCTTTCAAACTTACAGCTTTCAATTCTCTGAACCTTGGTTAGGCGGGAAAAAGCCTGTTCAATTTTCAACATCTATATCCCATACAAAGCAGTTTTTATTCGATTTTGTAAATAGAAGAGCAGATAAGAGTAGAAGTTTTAACATTACAGGAGTTACATTCGGACTTGCAAAACGATTAACAGTTCCTGATGAATATTTCACCCTATCCAATGCCATTAGTTTTCAGCGTTATGATTTAAACAACTACAACACTGGCCTCTTTACTTTTGGAGATGGTTTCTCTAATAATTTATCTTATAGTATTGGTTTAACACGAGATAATACAAGGTTTGACCCAATTTTCCCCACTGGAGGTTCTAAGTTTTCTACTACTTTAAAATTTTCATTCCCTTACTCGTTAATTAATGGCGTAGACTACACGGCTTTAAGAGAGGAACGTGAGCAAAATGAAGGCATAACAAGAAATGTAACCAGCTCACCTTTAGAAGTGGAAAATGCCAACAGTAGAATCTCTGAAATCGACCAAGAACGCTTTAAATGGTTAGAGTTTTACAAAGTAAACTTTAAAGGCGAGTGGTATAACGAAATAGCTAAAAACCTTGTATTGAGACCCCTAGTTGAATTTGGGTTCTTGGGTGCTTATAACAATGACAGAGGTGCCATACCTTTTGAGAGGTTTTTTGTGGGAGGAGATGGTTTAGGACAATTTAGCTTAGATGGAAGGCAGGCTGTTCAATTACGTGGTTACCCAAATCAATCCCTAGCGCCTTTCAATCAAACCACTGGTCAAGTTTTTAATGATGGAGCAACCATTTACAATAAATTTTCTTTAGAACTACGTTACCCTATTACTTTAAAGGCTTCTGCTAAAATTTATGCCCTAGGGTTCCTAGAAGCTGGTAATTCTTGGAACAACTTTAAAGATTACAATCCTTTTAATGTAAATAGATCTGCAGGGTTAGGTGTTAGAATCTTTATGCCTGCGTTTGGTTTACTAGGAATAGATTTTGGACATGGATTTGACCCTTTACCTGGACAAGTTGAGAAACACGGATGGGAAACTCACTTCATAATTGGACAACAGTTTTAAGGACTAAAAAAAATTTGGCACGATATTTTCTAACTACTTAATAATGTTTTGCAGAATAATTAAAATTTTTAATGTTAAATTTCGTTAATTTTGAGAATTCAGTGACTAAAACCTAAACAAAGGAATATGCGAAACAAAGTTCTTTTTTTATTGATATTAATATTACTAAGCGGATCCCTTTTTGCTCAAAGAGGTGTTAGGGTGGCCTACATCGATACAGAATACATTTTAGAAAATGTTCCAGAGTACCAGGAAGCCGTAAACCAGTTAAATCAAAAAGCAGATAACTGGAAGAATGAAATTGAGGTTAAGCTAAATGAAATTGAACAGAAACGAAAAGACCTTAGTAATGAAAAAGCATTATTGACTAAAGAGCTTATCGAGGAGCGTGAAGAAGATATTTACTTTGAGGAAAAAGAAATACTAGATTATCAGCAAAAGCGATTTGGACCCAATGGTGATTTGTTCATACAGCAGAAACAACTAATGCAACCTGTTCAAGATCAAATATTCGCCGCAGTTCAAGATATAGCTACCACAAGAAAGTATGATTTTATTTTCGACAAATCCTCTGATGACACAACAATGCTCTTTTCGGCAAAGCAATATGATATAAGCGAAACCGTAATAAGAAGTATTACAAGAACCTCGAAAAGAAACCAAGCTAAATCTAAAGCCGAACGTAAAGCAGCGGAGGCCGAAGAATTGGTTCCAGAAGTAAACCTAGAACAGGAGGCTAGAGAAAAAGCCCTAGAGGAAAAGAAAAAAGCTAGAGAGAGTGTTATAGAAAAAGCCAGACAAGAGAAATTAGCGGCACGTGAAGCCAAAGTTAAAGCTGCTGAAGCTAAGCGTTTAAAAATTATTGAAGACCGCGAAAAGGCTAGACAAGCTAAATTAGATGCCAGAACAACACCTCAAAGCTCAACAGACAAGCCTACTGAAGCTAAAACTGAGCCTGAGACTAAAACTGAGACAAAAACAAAAGAACAGCTTTTAGAAGAAAACAGACAAAAAAAATTAGCTGAACGCGAGGCTAGAATTAAAGCACTGGAAGAGAAAAAGAAAAAAATACTAGAAGACAGACAAAAGGCTCTAGAAGAAAGAAAAAGAATTAGAGACAGTATAAACAAAAATTAATAATTTATAACACATTTAACTATTTTAAAATGAAACACTTAAAAACTATTTTATTAGCAACGGCAGTATGTATAGGAAGTATTAGTTTTTCTCAAGCGCAAAGTAAAGTTGCTCACATAAATACACAAGAATTAATTGCTGCGATGCCAGAGATGAAAGCGGCTCAAAAAGAAATACAGGCTTTACAAAAAACTTATGAAACAGATTACCAAGCCTCTGTTACTGAGTTTCAAAATAAAGCAAAACAGTATGATGCCGAAAGTGCAACAAAAACAGATGAAGAAAACGCAAAAAGAGTACAGGAGATACAAGGTATGCAGCAAAATATCCAGCAATTTCAGGCTGATGCAGCGCAAAATATCAGAAAAAAAGAAATCGATTTGCTACAACCTATTACAGAAAAAGCGAAAGCTGCTATCTTGAAAGTAGGAAGAGCTCAAGGTTTTGACTATGTCTTAGATTCATCTCAAGGTGTAGCTATTCTAGCAGACGGTAAAAACTTGCTTGATGATGTTAAAAAAGAACTAGGAATTTAATTTTTCCAAAAAGGTTCTCATTAATAGAATCTCACAATTAATAAAATATTTTAAAAGCTGCTTTATTGAATAAAGCAGCTTTTTTATTTATCCTTAAGTATTCGAAAATCACAAATAAGTTGATAATATTCAATATTTTTAGAGCCTATGAACAAACAACCCATTGGTATTTTTGACTCCGGTGTTGGAGGGACTTCTATTTGGAAAGAAATTCATAAACTCTTACCAAATGAGCATACTATGTATTTGGCAGATAGCGCAAATGCACCCTATGGCCCTAAAGGAAAAGAAATCATTACCAATTTATGTATTAAGAATACCGAGTTACTTTTAGATAAAGGGTGCAAACTTATTGTTGTTGCTTGTAACACAGCTACAACAAACGCTATAGACTACTTAAGAGCGAATTACCCTGTTCCTTTTATTGGTATTGAGCCAGCTATAAAACCGGCTGCCCTTCAAACACAAACTAACGCCATTGGTATATTGGCGACCTACGGCACTTTAAGCAGTGAACTGTTTTCGAAAACCTCAGGAAAATTTGCCGCTAATATAAATGTCATAGAACAAGATGGCGATGGTATTGTTGACCTTATAGAAAGTGGAAATTTATACTCTGAAGAAATGACTGCGCTCTTAAAAAAGTATTTAACCCCCATGATTAGTGCCAATATAGATTATTTGGTTTTAGGATGTTCTCATTATCCTTATCTAATACCTATTTTAAAGAACATACTACCACAAAAGGTAAAAATAATTGACTCTGGTGAAGCTGTAGCCAGACAGACTAAAGCTATTTTAGAACAAAACGGATTATTAAATACAGAAAGCAAGTCTTCTGAAATTGAGTTTTTTACCAACGGAAACCCTGAGGTATTAAGTAACCTTTTAGGTACAGATTTTAATGTTACTTATCTAGGTTTTTAAAATTAAACTGTTTTTCCGGGGAAGGCAGGTCTATGAATGTAAAGCACAAACTTAGTGTAGCTTTAACATAAAAATGTATTACGTTCCATTTATCTAAAGCTAAAGGCTTTAATAAAACTTTTCTGCATTAAAATTCAAACCTTAAAACAACAGAATAAATCTGGATTCCTGCCTACGCAGGAATGACACTGAGTTCATAGTTAGACCTGAAGCGATAACCTCAGTAGACCCTGAAACTAGTTCAGGGAGACAAGATTGTTATTTAAACCAACTAGAATATTTAATATAGGCATCAGCAATACGATTGATTTCTCCAGATATTAATTCCTCACTTATATCTTTTATCTTTTTTGCAGGAACACCAGCATAAATACTTCCTGCCTCTACTTTTGTGTTTTTAGATAACACCGCACCTGCTGCTATAATAGAATTACTTTCAATAATGCAGCCATCCATAAGAACAGCTCCCATGCCTATAAGGACATTGTCATGTATTGTACAGCCATGTACTATGGCATTATGGCCAATAGAGACATTATTCCCAATCTCTGTAGCGGCACTTTTGTATGTTCCGTGGATTACAACGCCATCTTGTATATTGACCTTATTACCCATCTTGATATAATTTACATCACCGCGAACCACCGCACTAAACCAAACACTACATGCTTCTCCCATAACAACATCTCCTACAATGGTAGCATTGGGTGCTACAAAACAATCTTCTGGTATTTTTGGTGAGACTCCTTTTACTGGTAAAATAACTGGCATAACATTTCCTTTTTTGTCATTCCTGCGAAGGCAGAAATCTATTAATTCAACTTATGTAGATTCCTCATCAAGTGCAAGATGAAAAAACTATTTGAAATACGATAACAAATCAGACTTCTTGGATGATGAAACCATAACTTCTTTGCCATTGCTCAAAATAACGCTGCCCCCTTTTCCTTTTACGTATTTCACCACTTCATTTACATTGACCAAATAGCTCTTATGTACCCTAGCAAAACTATGACCTTTTAGGGCTTCTTCAAAATACTTAAGTGTTTTACTAACTACCTTCTTTTTGTTATTATCTAAATATATCTCGGTATAGTTGTCGTCTGCTTTACAGTATAAAATGTCTGAGGTGTTTAGAATTTCAAAACCGTCAAGCTGAGGAATAGTTATTTTACCATCCACATTATTTGCTTTTGGAATCAAAACTTGGTCTTGAAGGGCATTTTCCTTGATTTTAATTTCGGTTACATAGTCTACAGCCTTTATAAGTTCATCTATAGAAATGGGTTTCATTAAATAGTAAGAAGCATGGGCATTTAAAGCCTCGATGGCATAATGATTATAAGCGGTTACAAATATTGTTTCAAAATCTATATCGCCTACTTTATCCAAAAGATCAAATGCATTTCCATAGGGCATCTCCACATCTAAAAACACCAAATCCAATTCATGGTTTCTAATTAAAATCATGGCCTCATCGACGTTTTCGGCCTCTCCCAGAATAGCTATATTAGGACAATATTTAGCTAAGTAGTTCTTTAAGATAGCTCTACTTGTTTGCTCGTCTTCGACGATAATGGCATTAAGTTTCATTTAATCTTTTTTTATTGTTACAACAACCTTTGTTCCAGGATCTTCTCCTTTTTGGAAATCACTAACCTGAACATCGACTTTGTCCTTATACATTTCGTTTAAAATATGGACCCGCTTCTTTATATTGACCATACCTTTTGAATTTTGCTTTTTTTGGTTTTGGGTCTTTAAATCTTTTGAGCGTTTTCTTCCAATGCCATCATCTGTTATAGTTATGCAAATTTCATCAGAAGATGTTTGCGCAATCGCAATCTCTAAATACCCTTTTGTTTTTTTATATCGCAATCCGTGCCAAACGGCATTCTCTATGTAGGGTTGTAATAGCATTGGCGGTATAACAAAATCCTTAACCCTTATATTATTGTCTACCTTAATGTTATAATCGAACTTATCCTTAAACCTAAAATGCTCGAGTTTGGTGTAAAGTTGTAAGAGTTCAATTTCCTTTTCTAAGGTTATAAAATCCTCTTCACTATTCTCTAAAACGGCGCGCATAAGTGATGAAAAATCGGAAAGATATTTATTGGCCGTACGCTCATCGTTAGACGCAATAAAGCTATTCACAGAATTGAGGGCATTAAAAATAAAGTGAGGATTCATTTGGCTTCTCAAAGATTTTAATGCCAATAAATTATTTGCTAGTCGTTGTTGGCGGATATTTTTTATCATTAAAAAGGCAGCGACCAATAACAATAAAAGCCCACCAAAAAGTGAATAAATAAGCAACTTTTGCCTTTTAGATTGTTCGGTCGTTAGCCTATACTCTGTTTCGGCTAATGCCTTTTGACTCTCCAAACTAGATATTCTATTTTGTTTGGTCACCAATTCTTTACTAAATCTGGAGGCCCTGGCAATTTCTTGTTCTTTCAAAATATAAGCCTTATCTACCAACTCTACATAACTCTGGTAAGCCAGTAGTGCTTTATCGAACTGCCCTGAGCTTTCATAGACTTCAGACAATTTTCTAGTTGCATCTTTTTGAACAATCAAATCCTTTCGCTTATCGGCTTCCTCTATACTTTGCTCAAGGTAGTTAATGGCATTTGACACATCATTTTGAAATGCATAAGCCCTACCGATTTTATAGGTTTGTTTTTGTAGCGTTAAGGCACTCTCATTATTAACTAGAGAATCTTTCTCAATATCTTCAATATCCTCGAGAGCCTGCTTTCTAAGTTCTATTTCTGTGGAATAATTGGAATTCCTGCTTTCAAAATCGGCTACCTTAACTTTTTCCTGCAAGGCACGTTTCTTGTTCTCGCCTTTGGCTAAACGTAATGAATTGGAAAAAAAATCCTGGGCCTCGCTAACCTCACCTTTTAGGTTGTAAACCTCAGCTATTTTAGAATTTAAATCGGTAACCTTAGGTGTAATAAGATGTTTTTGGGCTACCTGAAGCCCTTCTTGATAGGTTTGGACCGACTCGTCGTATTTTTGAATGGCCATGTAGACATCTCCCAAACCTTCATAAAGCACTACTAATTGATAATTAGACAAATTTCTTTTATCAATATCATTATATAACCGCATACTCTCCTGAAAATTCTTATTCTCTCTGAGTGCCTTACCCAGTTTTAATCTCACCTCATTAGAGTCGTTGTCATCGAGACTGGTCTTGTAATTAGAAACCGCTAAATCGTACTGTTTCCAATACATATTTATATCACCTAAGACCTCGTACGCTTCTGCATTTTCTTTTCTAGAATTACTTAACTCTAATGCATCTGTTATGAACTGAATACTCTTTTTTGCATCTTTCTTGAGGTAAGTTTCAGCAGAATCTATGAACCAGTTAAATTGAGGTTTCACACCAGTTTTAGATGACTTTTTGGAGACGAATCGTTTCTTTTTCTCCGGATGCACCTCTACCAGAATACGTTCGCTACTTTGAATGGTATAATATATGGTTTCAAAATCGATGTGCCTTATAATTAACTCATCTCCTTGTTTGGCCTGAACTCTAAACTCTCCAAATATATCGGTGGTTGTGTACGAACCGCCATTTACCTCTACATTTACATCTGGTATGGCTTCTCTTGTTTCACTTTCAATAACCTTTCCCCTAACGGTAAACTTCGAGGTATTCTGCAAATCTTGTTGAGCTATTAGCGACATGGAGCCAAAAACAAAACCAAAAGTTAATATGTACGTGAGTGCCTTGAGCATAGATTCTTATATATCGATAAACTTACGCACTTTCATTGGTTTAAGAAAATAGCAAATTTAGAATTTAGGCTGATTTTGTTCGTAAAATGGAACATTTACATATTGAAACTTCGCCTTTACTCATTGATATGAAGACTTAACTCATTCTACTTTTTTTAAAAAAAACTTTGATTATAGATTTATGGCACTCTATTAAAATAGTTCATTAAATCAAAAAACAAATCTTATGAAAATCATTAATTACCTTTTACTATTCATTATTTCTACTCAGGTCATTAGCGCTCAATCTGGTAGCAAGAATTTTATCGACCAACCGTACATTGAACTTACTGGTAAAGCTGAAACAGAAGTCACTCCCAATGAAATCTACCTAAAGATTCAAATAAACGAAAATGATAAAAAAGGTAAAGTTAGTGTTGAGAAGCAAGAAGCTCAATTAATAAAAGTTCTGAAGTCACTCAATATAGACATTGATAAAAACTTCTCAATTTTAGACTTTGATGGTTATTTCCAAAGAAAATTCTTAGCTAACAATGAAGTCTCTAAAATTAAAAATTACCAACTTATAGTTAATGACGGTAAAACCTTAGGTAAGGTTTACGTAGCCCTAGACAAAATAGATGTTTCTAATATTTCTATAACTAAAACGAGTCATACCGATATGGAACAGATAAGAAGAGATACTAAACTAAAAGCGTTAAAAGCCGCCAAAGAGAAGGCTGATCAATATGCTAATGCCATTAACCAGTCTATTGGAAATGCCATTCACATACAAGAAATCAATAATACATTCAGAAATAACTCTATGGAATCGAATACTCTTAATGCCTTTTTTAAACATGAAGACAAATCTTATGAAATAGAAAATTTGAATATTAAGTCTATTACGGTGACTGCGAGTGTTATGGCCAAATTTATATTAAACTAAAAACAAGTCTTATGAAAACTTACTTAAAAACACTTTTTATCGGCTTAACTTTAATTGGATTCACTACCTGTTATGCCTATGATAAAAAACCAAAAAACACAGTAACTACTAAAACTGAAGTCAACAAAACGTTACATGACAAAAAATTCATTAAAGTTGCCTTACTGTTAGATACTAGCAACAGTATGGACGGTTTAATAGACCAAGCTAAAGCCCAACTTTGGGACTTAGTCAATGAACTTTCTTATGCGAAATGCGGAACGGACAAACCTCAACTAAAAATTGCGCTTTACGAATATGGTAATGATCGACTAAACGGCGAGGAAGGATATATTAGACAAGTACTTCCTTTTAGTGAAGATTTAGACGATATCTCTAAAGAACTGTTCTCATTAACCACAAATGGAGGTAATGAATACTGCGGACAGGTAATACAAACCTCTCTTAATCAATTACGTTGGGGAAACAATCCAGACGACTTAAAGTTAATTTTTATTGCAGGGAACGAACCTTTTACCCAAGGAAGCGTAGATTACAAAAGGGCTGATGTAAACGCCAACGAAAAAGACGTTACTATTAACACTATTTTTTGTGGTAATTATGACCAGGGCATATCTACAAAATGGAAAGATGGAGCCAAATTAACAGACGGCGACTACATGGCAATAAATCACAACAAGAAAACGGTTCATATAGATTCACCTTTCGATGATGACATACTCATCCTTAATCAAAAATTAAACAAAACCTATATTGCATACGGTAAAAAAGGGAAGCATAAAGTTGCCGAACAAGCCAGGCAAGACACTAACGCTAGTTCTTACGGAAATGCAAATGCCGTAAAGCGTTCCATTAGCAAAAGTTCTCATTTCTACAAAAACTCATCTTGGGATTTAGTAGATGCGGTAGCATTAGATAAAATTGATGTAGAAGATATTGAAAAGGAAGCGCTACCCTCAGAACTTAAAGAAAAATCTACAGAAGACATCAAAACTTATATTTCCACCAAACAAAAAGAAAGAAAGGAAATCCAAAAAAAGATTCAAGACTTAAATGTAAAACGAACCAAATATTTATCTGAACAGACAAAAACTGACAAAAATAATGGTTTGGAAAATGCTATGAGCAAAGCCATAAAGGAACAGGCCAAAAAGAAAAAATACATTTGGGATTAAACAATATAGGCTCGTTATTTTACGAGCCTCTGTTTTTTTAATAATTAACTGCTGGACAATTACAATCGTAACGCTCTCTTCTACAGCCAAAGTTGTAACCTAAGGTAAATTGATGAAATCCACCATTGGTGAAAACGACAGAGTTTGTTTGGTGCGTGTAATTATACGCAAACATAAAGTTCTTATAATTAACTCCTACTAGAGGTGTTATTTGCTGTAGTCTTTGACTGTTAATGGTATTGGCATTAATGTACTCAGCACCATCAAAACTATTTCTGTACGATAAACCAGCCCAAATCGTTCCGAAATCCATTTGTCTGTATACCTTGGCGTTTAAGTCTATTGAGGCCTCTTGAGTAGCATCTCTATATTGGAACATAACAGAAGGTTCGTAACTCCAAGCACTTCCGTATTTTCCAAGAACACCTCCAGCTGTGATTAAATAACGTCTAAGGTTACTGGTTACATTTTCTTGTTTGTTAATACCATCATTATTCAACATATTCTTAACGGCACCATGAACGTAGTAGTCTAAATAGTGATAGGAAAATCCAAAATCAACATTAAAATTCGTTGCATTCTGCACAATCCCATCAATTAACGGGTCTCCAAATGGTGCATCGGCTAAAAAAGTAGTCTCGTCTAACCTGTATTGAATAACCCCAGCACTAAGTCCAAAAGACAGCATATTTAAATCTACTTCACTTCGTGAAAACATAATGTGGTGCGCATAAGTCGCATACGCTCCGGTTTGTGAATGGAATCCGTTTTTATCGGTGTACAATATCCCTCCAACACCTGAAGGACCATCACCTATTCTACCATTTACACTAACCGTTAAAAGTTTTGGTGCATCTTCATGGCCAAACCACTGTTGTCTGCCAGTCATTCTTATCTTAGAACAGTTAGCCGCACCAGCCATAGACGGATGTATTAAATAATAATTATCGGTAAGATAATCTGTGTAGATGGGTAAACCTTCTTGTGAAAAAGTTGCTTCGGTTAAGATGATAGCAAAAATTATAGCAAATATATTTTTTAGACTCATAATCTGTTAGACCAAGTGGGTTTAGATAAGTTTAATCCAAACGTCTTGATTCTTAAAAAATTACACAAAAAAGAACAAAACCTCAACTTTGTTCTTCTGTATCAGAAATTTGGGACACAGAACTCAAATATATGGATATCTATAGTTTTCTTTTAGTATTTTTGTAAAAAATTAGCTAAAATGAACACTTTCACGGTTTCTGTGCAAGAAACATCAAACGACTCAATAGTAAAATTTGAGACCAATCAGTTTTTAACAAAACACCAAAGTTTTGAATTCGGTAACATAGACGAAGCTAAACTATCTCCTTTAGCGCAACAATTATTCTACCTTCCTTTTGTAAAAAAGGTTTACATTTCTGGAAACTTTATTGCCGTGGAACGTTTTGATATTGTTTCATGGAAAGATGTTCAGGATGAAGTTGCAGAACAGATACAAACATATTTAAATAACGGAGGTGTGGTAATAACCGAAGCGGAAGCTCCTAAAAAAGTTCCTGTAACGGTTTATGCTGAGGCAACACCAAACCCTGCCGTAATGAAGTTTGTTGCCAATAAAAAAATAGTAACGGCACTTTTTGAGTTCACATCCATAGACGAAGCTAAATTATCGCCTTTAGCCTCAGAATTATTCCATTTACCATTTGTAAAAAGTGTATTTATTGAAGAGAACTATGTTTCCATAACAAAATACGAAGTTGCAGAATGGCAAGACATTACTATTGAGCTTAGAGAATTCATAAAAAAATTCATTGAAAGCGGCAAAGACATAGTACTTCCTGAAGCTGTAGAAAAACTGGAACAAACCACGCAGCAGAAAGATTCTAATTTCGAGGCACTCGATGACACTTCAAAAGAAATTGTAAACATTTTAGAAGAGTACATTAAACCTGCTGTTGCAAGTGATGGAGGTAATATACAATTCCTGTCTTACAATGAGGAAACCAAAAATGTAAGTGTACTTCTTCAAGGTGCGTGCAGCGGATGCCCATCTTCAACATTTACACTAAAAAACGGTATAGAAAACATTCTTAAACAAATGTTGCCCAACAAAGTTGAAATGGTTGAGGCCATTAATGGATAGTTGATTTCTTTGTGACTTTTGAAATTGCGATGGGTCTTACATTCTAGAACAAAAGGTTTGTTATATAAATTCCTCATTTAAAAAACTCAAAATTTATTAATTTATAAAAAACACATTTAAATTATGGATACAGAAAAATGGATTGCTATCGCCCAAGATCTAATTGTAGAATATGGCTTAAAAGTTATTGGAGCTATTGTCATATGGATTATTGGTTCTTGGATTATTAAAAAAATTACAAAAGGCATTGCCAAAGTAATGACTAAGCAGAATTATGAAGTAAGCCTTCAAAAATTCTTACTCAATCTTATAGGCTGGGGCTTAAAAATTCTGTTGTTCCTCGCTATACTCTCTCAACTAGGTATTGAAACAACATCTTTTGCTGCGATCCTGGCCGCTGCAGGTTTGGCAATTGGTATGGCCTTACAAGGGTCTTTAGGAAACTTCGCAGGAGGCGTTTTAATAATGATTTTCAAACCATTTAAAATTGGCGATTTGATTGAAGCCCAAGGCGAGCTTGGTGTTGTTAAAGAAATTGAAATCTTTACCACTAAATTAACAGGTTTGTCAAATAAAGAAATTATAATTCCTAACGGCTCGTTATCTAACGGTAATATCATTAATTACACAACAGAAGGAACTAGAAGAGTGGATTTGGTTTATGGCGTTAGTTACGATGCCGACATTAAGCAGACAAAAGAAGTCATGATGAATGTACTTACATCACACCCAAAGGTTTTAAAGAATCCTGCTCCAGCGGTTACTGTATTGGAATTAGCCGATAGCTCTGTGAACTTTGCGGTTAGACCTTGGTGTAATACGGAAGACTATTGGGATGTTTACTTCGACATTACTGAAAATACCAAATTAGCGCTTGACGAAGCAGGAATAGAAATTCCTTATCCGCATCAAGTCGAAATTCAGAAAAAAGGATAATTACGATTTGGGCTTTAAAGCCACAAAATCCTTTAAATAATAAGGTTCAAAATAGGCGACATCTTCGGTGTCGTCTATTTTATATTTATTAAAAGCCAAAGCTCCCATATTGTTAGCTGATGGCAATTTGTCTTCAATAAATACAGCGTTGGGATGATTAATAAGTGTTTTTGTTTTCTCAACACCGTCTCCTATAAAGTATACTTTACCCTTATTTAGAAATTCTGAAAAAGAACTTTCTTCTAAAATTTGTGCTTGTGTTTCTCTAATTTGAGTATTGTTTTCGTCAAAAATAGCAGAATATACCTCCATTCTTCTGGCATCTAACATTGGCACTATAACACCATTATCGCAGGAAACCTGTTGCGCCAAAGATTCTAATGTAGACACCGATAACAAAGGGACATCTAATGCAAAAGCCAAACCTTTAGCTGCAGAAACCCCTATACGCAGGCCGGTATAAGACCCAGGGCCTTTACTTATTGCAACAGCATCTAAATCCGTTTTAACAATACCTGCTTCCTTTAGAGCTTCTTCAATAAAAACGTGTAACTTCTCGGCATGTGAATACCCATTTCTACTATCCTCCTTTAACTTAATAACCGATTCTCCTTTTGAAATCGATACCGAACAATTCGTAGTTGCGGTTTCTATATTTAATATTATTGCCAATTATTTAGTTTAATTCCTGTATTGGAATTCCAAAATAAAACTCCAACACTTTTAGTTTAAAAATATAATCGTATTTCGTTCTAATTACCTCACTTTGAGATTGTTCAAATCTTGCTTGAGACTGACTAAAATCGAAAGAATTGGATAATCCAGTACCAAAACGTTCTTTAGCATAAAAGTAGGCTTCTCTTCTTGCCTCTTCTGTTCTTAATGCAGCATCGTAAGCTTTAAGGGCGCCTTTGGCATCATTCATTGCTTGAAACACTTCAGTTTCAAGATCCAGTTTGGCTTGTTCGAACTGATTTTTGGAACGTTCTAGGTTTACCGTACTTCTTTGCACATTATTTTTAGCCGAAAAGCCGTTAAAAATAGGCACTCTTAAACTTAAACCAAAATTATGACCATCATTCACACTAAATTGATCAAAAAGTCCGTCTGGTCCACCAATAATACGCTCGGTATTAAAATTTGGCGATAACACGGTTTCGCCGCTTCCCTCAACAAAACCAATAGATGTAAATGTACCATCAGGAACCCTATCTACTCCTAAAATTTGATCACTGTTAGATGCTCTGGTATTATACCCATAAAACCCCGATAAGGAAGGTTGCAGATTTCCTTTTGAAAGTTTTAAGTCATATTCTGCCAATTTAACATTGGCATCAGCAATTTTAATATCGTAACGGTACTGTTCGGCCTTTTCTACAATAGTCTTGGGTGATTCGTTAAGTATCGAAGTTAAAGGGATATCATAAACAACATCCTGAGTGTCGAAATTTTCGTAGTCGTCTATTCTTAATATTTGCGCCAAGCTAATTTTAGAAAGCATTAGTGCATTTTCCGTATTTACTATTTGCTGCTCTTGCGTCGCTAAAGTTGCTTTAATCTCAAGAGCATCCCCTTTAGGCAAAACACCAGCCTCAACAAGTTCGTCGGTACGAATTAAATCTTGCTTGGTAATTGTGTACTGAGCTTGTTGAATCTTTAGCTGTTCTTTATTGAATAGAATCTGTAAAAAAGAATTTGCTACCATGAGCGAAATATCATCTTTCATGTCCTCTAACCTATATTGACTGGCAAGAATGGCTAGATTAGAACGGTGTAACTGATTTACATTTCGTAAACCATTGTAAAGAGTAACATTCGAGGATAAACCGAAAGAAGTAAACTGAGTGGTTAAATTTTCTAATAAACCTGTAGTGATATTCTGGTTTAAACCAATATTCCAAGAATGACTCCCTGAGGCATTGAGTGTAGGAAGAAAATTTCCTCTAGCATCTTTTTTGTCTATTTCATTTTGCTTAACATTCAACTCACTTTGCTTTACACTTATATTATTTTCTAGAGCATAATTAACACATTCCTGTAGTGTCCATTTTTTTTGTTGCCCGAAAGAAAACTGTAGTGTGCATAACAGAGCTGCTACCAAAAACCCATTTTTCATAAACACTGTCTTGAAATTAAAATTAGTCATCGTCGTTACTTTCATTTTCATCTTCAGAGGCCTTATTCCAAACTTTAATTTTATCACCTTCCTTTACGCCTTTGGTTATCTCTATATTGATACCGTCAGACAATCCTAGCTCAACGCTTTCCTTTTTGTATTTGTTTTCATCAACTAAAATTTCAACAAAAGGTTTTTCTGTTATTCTGTTATACTGAAGTAGAGCTTCTCTTATAGCGAGAACACTATCTTTTGCCTCAATATCAATTTCGGCATTCGCACTGTAACCCGCTCTAATATTTGTTTCAGAATCTACTTCAACATCAGCTTTTACGGTAAACTGAACCGCGCCGTTTTCCTCTTTTCCTTTAGGAGCAACGAAAGTTAACTTAGCAGGAAACTCTTTTTCTCCAATAGCTCCAAGAATAACTTTTATATCCTTACCCTCTTCTATTTTGCCTACCTCAGCTTCATCTACTTTACCTTCAAAAATCATAAAACTCATATCGGCAATAGTAGCTATAGTTGTCCCTGCATTAAAGTTATTACTCTGAATAACTTGATCTCCCTCTCTAACAGGAATTTCAAGAATAGTACCAGATATTTGAGCTATAATGTTCGTATTGGCAGAACTTCCTCCAGATATAGAGCCCCGTTTAATAATTTGATAATCGTTCTGAGCCTGGGCTAAAGTCTCTTTAGCCTGTTTGTACGACAACTCACTGTTCTCAAAATCCTGCTGGGATATCACACCTTTTTTATGGAGCGCTTCATTTCTTTCATAAAGGGTTTTAGCATTATCAAAAGACAGTTTAGACGACGCTATTCTACTTTTAGCACTCACTAAGGCTTGCTCATTAGGCACTACTCTAATTTTTGCGATTAAGTCCCCTTTTTCAACAATATCGCCCTCTTCTACAAGAATTTCATCTACAATACCAGAGATTTGAGGTTTTAACTCAATTTCCTCTTCCGGATTCAATTTACCTGTAGCTACTGCTTTGGTATTTATTGAAGTGTAAAAGGGTTCTTCTACATCAAAAACCTCAATTTCCTTAGAATTGGCATCCATGAAATATTTTAATACGAAAGCTAAAGCGAGTATCGCTACAAGAACTAAAATAATTTTTACTGTTTTATTCATTTTTTTGATTGTTTATTCTTCTCTTAATGCTTCTATTGGCTTTACACTTGTGGCTTTAAATGCCGGTATCAATCCAATTAAAGTACCTAAAGTGATTAAAATTACTAGGGCTACAAACACCACATTGATTGAAACCGACGGGTTTACTAGTGTAGCATCGGGCCCTTGTCCTGCTACTTGATTTAGTATCATTAACGTTATACCGCCAAAAATAATCCCTATGAAACACGCAATTAAACATAGTACTATAGCCTCTAAAATTACCTGGCTCTTTATTTCAAGAGGTGTTGCTCCTATTGCTCTTCTCAAACCAATTTCCTTGGTTCTTTCCTTAACGGTTATTAATAATATATTCCCAATGGCAAAAACACCTGCGATAAGCGTTGCGATGCCCACAAACCAAGTTAGGAATTGCATTCCTGTTAAAAACCCAGTGACCTTTCCAAATTGTTGCCCTGCATTGGCACTCCCAAAGGCCCTTCTATCGCTAGGATGGATTTTATGTATATTTTTAAGCAATAGTTTGCTATCCTTTTCTACCTGAACAATATTAAACTCAGGCTTAGCCGTTATGACCATCCAGCCAATTCTTCCTCCTTGATTAAATATTTGTTGAAAGGTGGTAAATGGTATATGCATATTAATAGGAGGCCCCATGTTTATGTTTGAAACTTTGAAAACCCCAACCACTTTAAAATTTATTCCGTTAATAATTATATACTCACCTATAGCTTTTTCATCTTTTTCAAACAATTGTTTGTAAATATCTTCGGAAATGACAGTCACCTTTCTCTTGTGTTTCATGTCGTTTTCGTTTATGAAACGTCCGTGAATCAGTTTTTTCTTTTCTACGGCATCTAAAAGCGGGTAGTCTCCTCCAACTTGAAAAGTTCCAGAGAGTACTCCCCGATCTACTTTGGTACTTCTTTGGCTTCTTGGAACCACAAACTCTACTCCCGGAATATGTTCTTCTACGCGATGAGCGTCATCTAAAGTTAACCTTACTCCTCTACCTTCCTGAAAACCCTTAAATGGCTTACTTGTTCTTTGTCCCCATATAAATACAGTGTTGGTTGCAAAATCACCAAATAGTCTATTAAAACTATTTTCCATACCTCTGGCCGAACCTAATAATGCAATGAGAAGAAATATGCCAAAGCCTACCCCAAAAATGGTAACTATTGTCCGCAATTTATTTTTACGAATACTATCGTATAATTCCTGCCAAGTATCTCTATCAAACAAAAATTTAATCATACTATTCGTTTCTTAATGCTACTATTGGTTTAATTCTTGAAGCTTTTCGTGCAGGTAAGTAACCCGCAATCACACCAGAAATTATAAGAAGTATTGTTGCTCCAACAACTACAGAAGTCTCTACCGATGGATTGGTTATAAAATACGTTTTCAGTCCCGGTCCTACCAAGCTTAAAATTGTCGCTCCTATTAACAAGCCTATATATCCCGCTAATGAAGTAATTAAAATCGCCTCAAGGAGAATTATGGATACTATAGATCTAGGAGAAGCCCCCAGAGCTTTTCTTACTCCAAGCTCTTTTGTACGTTCTTTTACTATAAAAACCATAATATTACTTATCCCCATTATTCCCGCTATTAACGTACCCAAACCAATGAACAGGACAATAAAATTAAGCACGAACATCATTTGGCTAACATTTTTTGTGCCCTCTGCAAAATTCCGCACTCTTATTGCTCGTTGATCATCTCTAGCTACACCAAATTTATCTTTGAGCTTCGTTGTTAGAGCGTTCCCAAATTCTATGGCTTGGTTGTAGTCTAATTTAGGATTGTAGGTTAAGTGAATAAAATCTATATAATCGTTATTACCATAAATTCTTTGAGCTGTTGTTATTGGTGTATAAATAACCTTTTCTTCATTATCACCCTCATCATCGGAAAAAACACCAACAACCTTGTACGGAATTCCATTTAGACTGATATACTTACCAATAGACTCAACACCGGCAAACAAATCTTCGTCTATCGCCTCTCCAATAACGGCTACTTTTGTTCTATTTAATAAATCTGCATTATTAATGTACCTTCCCTTCTCAACAATGTTGTTTTCTATGTACATATGTTCAGGATGGACAGACCTTACCTGATAGGAATCTTTCTCACCTTTAAAAGAAGCTTCAACATTCCTGTTAACCTTAGAGGTTATGTATTCAACATCATCTCCAAACTCCTCAAGAATAAAATCGTAGTCTTCGTTTTTAAACCTTATTCTTCTACCTGACTGAAATCCTTTATAAGCCTTGGTAGTCCTCCCTGGGAAAACAACGATAGAATTTCTGGCATCTGTACCAAAAAATTCCATGAAGGTGTTTTCTAAACCATTTGCCAAACCAAACAAGATGGTGAATAACATGATGGCAAAAGCAATGGTAAAACCAGAAAGTAAACTCCTGGTTCTATTTTTATTGATACTTTGAAATATTTCCCTCCAAAGGTCTAAATCAAACATACTGCTCTGCTCTTACCTGTGTAATTTTAGCGTCCTCCATAATAACACCATCGCGCAACCTAACAATACGCTTGCACATGTTGGCGATATCCTCTTCATGGGTTACCATCAAAATGGTTTTACCTTCATCATTTAATTGCTGGATAAACTCCATAATCTCGTACGAAGTCTTGGTATCTAAAGCTCCCGTTGGCTCATCTGCTAACAATAACTTAGGATTAGCGGCTAATGCCCTTGCAATAGCAACACGCTGTTTTTGACCCCCCGAAAGTTCTTTAGGCAAATGGTGAGACCAATCTGCCAGACCAACTTTATCTAAGTGAAATAATGCTTTTTCTTGACGCTCCTTACGTTTCATGCCTTGGTAATAAAGTGGCAAAGCAACGTTTTCTAAGGCATTTTTGTAATTAATAAGGTTAAAGGACTGAAATATGAAACCCAAAAACTTATTTCTGTAAACGGCTGCCTTTTTTTCAGTTAAATCTTTTATGGGCAAGCCATCAAGAATATATTCCCCTTCCTCGGCAACATCCAGCATACCTATAATATTCAACAAGGTAGACTTTCCAGAACCCGAAGACCCCATTATGGCTACCATTTCTCCTTCTTTAACAGAAAGATTAATTCCTTTTAAAACATGTAAATGAGAATCTCCTATAGGATAGGATTTGTGTAAGTCTTTGATTTCTAACATCTCTTGGCTGATTATTTAGGTAATAACACTTTGTAGTAAGACTACCAATGCAAAGAAATGTTACAAAAACTAGGCTAAAAAGTTTTTATTATTTTTTTAACGTGCCGTATTTCTTGTAGATAATAAAAATAATACCTCCAACTAGTAAGTAAGGAATAGCCATTAGGTAAACAATACCGTCGTTTATACCCTCTGCAGCACTCTTGGTTTCTTCACTTTCAAGAACCGCTCTACACATGGCACATTGTGCATTACTCTTTAGAAAAGAGAGCAGAGAAAAAAGAAGAAAGGCCGTTTTATATTTCATCTTAGAGGTTCTTACGTTTCGATAAGAGCTATATTTAGTAGTAAGGCGAAATCATGATATAAACTACAACACCTGTTATAGCCACATAAAGCCAAAGTGGGAATGTTATTTTAGCTATTTTTTTATGCTTTTCAATATTATTGGTAATGGCCCTTACATAGGTAATAAGCACAAAAGGAATAACCGCAATAGATAATAGTATATGACTTATTAAAATAAAGTAATACACATATTTGATGGGACCTTCTCCAAGAAATTCGGTGGAATCTGTTGTCATGTGGTGTACAATGTACATTAACAAAAACAGAACAGATAACGCTATGGCAAACTTCATTAAGCGTTCATGACGTGTTATATTTTTATTTTTTATTGCAACAAAAGCCAACACTAGAACTAAAGCAGTTACGGCGTTTATCATAGCATATACTGGTGGCAAGAATATGGGGAGCTCTACATCTATTCTAATTCCAAAAAGTGCTGCTACAGCCAATGGAATAATAATTGACAATGCCACTATTAGCTTGTTGTACTTTTTATCGTCTAAAGTTTCTTTCATGGTTTAAAGACTTTGCTTTGCACTTAACAACAAAGCTATTCGTTTAATAGTTTTTTAATGTCTTCTTTTAAAATACTTATTTGCTCTCTTTCGCCTTCGTCATTAACTTGTTCATCTTCTGATGTTATTCCTCTGTAATAAACAATAGGATTTCCATCTTCTATTCTAGAACGTATAAATCCGTTTTTATCTATTAAAGCGAAATTACCGGAATGTTCAAAACCACCTTCAGCATCTTTATTCTCCCCAGCGTAAATATAGAATCCTTTATTAGCCAAATTGTATATTGCCTCTTTGTCTCCCGTCATTAAATGCCAATTAGGATTGGTAATTCCATAATTATCGGCATAGGCTTTTAACACCTCTGGGGTGTCGTAATCTGGATTTATAGTGAACGATGCCACGCCAAAATTTTCGAAATCCTTGAATTCATTTTGAATCTTAACGAGATTCACGTTCATTCTTGGGCAGATAGTCGGGCAGGTGGTAAAGAAAAATTCAACAACATAAACGCGACCTTCAAAATCTTTATTGGTTATGGTTTTTCCATGCTGATTGGTAAAACTAAAATCTGGAACTTTTCGTTTTTCCCCAAAACTCTCTATAAAGGCTAAATCTGATAGTTTGGAATCTACTGCCTTTTTTTCTTCGGCATAATCACTTCGGCTCTCCTGTCTGGTAATATCGCCTTTGGTAATACGGTCTATTATTCTGGGCACGAATATGATACCGAAAACGAGAATGATAAAAGCTATCCCTATGTACGAATAATTATTTTGCTTGCTCATGCTATTCTTCTATCGGTTTTAAATCGTTCGCTCGCCTTATGGTAGAATTAAATTCTCCTTTTCTTTTCTGCCTGTACTCTGTAAATAGAATCCGCATATCTTCGCTCATCTTGTTTTTTATTGTAGCAACCTCAATACAGTTGTAGGCGCTTAAGCCATAAACAGGTCGGTCTTTGGCTATTTCATCATCCTCCCTGTCATCAATACGACCTCTTTGGTTTAGTTCCTTATCAATTACAAAAACATCATCTGTCGCCAAATCGTTATCTAATGTTGGCACAACTTTTAAGGTGCTGTATAATCTTTTAATAGTTTCTGGTTCCCCATAAACAAAATGCCAAAACTTTAAATCCTCGTAGTGACTTATTTCCTGTCTCAGTTTATTTGCCGTAATCTCAGCGCCTGTTGGCAACACAATCACCACTTGAAACTTTTTAAATCCCTTAAACTTGTCGTAAACCAGTTCTTTTAGATTAGAGGCCGCTGTTGTTTTATTCATGGGATTGTTTCCAAAGAACCCTAAAACCGTTATATGGTCTTTAAGCTGAATGGGCGTATCGCTATTTGAAGTAAACGCCTTTAATTCAATGACATCTTCATTAACAATATCCAGTGGTGTATAGTTGTGAGTGGCAGGATAGAGTAGTAACAAAAAGGTTACGGGCAAAAAAAACAATACTACTAAAACTGTATATCTACCTACTTTCTTTAAATCCATTAAACTAGATTTTATAAAACTATGCAAAAATAAAAAAGGTGGTTCTTAAAAACCACCTTTTAAACTATATTTTAACAGGTTTCCCTGTGTTAAAAATCTCTTTTTATAAAGCCGTCTTTGTAAACACTAAATACATAACCTCCTTCTTGTAAAAGAATAAAGATTAAATAAATAATCAAGAATATTCCTGTCCAGACTACAGCACGTCTTAGACCTGCAGTTTCATCGCGCATGTGCATGAAATCCCAAGTAATGTAATACGCCTTAACAATTGTTAGGATAATGAATATCCAGTTAAGTAATTTCATTCCTAAAAAAGAAACCATTAAGCTTTCTGGCTTAATTATACCCAAAACAACTTCTACAGCTGTTACAATAGACAATAGTATTAGTACTCCCCAAATTTTTTGGGTATTGCTCTTAAACTTTATTAGACCTCTTAATATTGCTAAATTATGTCCGTGTCCCATGATATATCTTAAAATCTATATTTATTAAACTAGGTAGAAGAATGTAAATACAAATACCCAAACTAAATCTACAAAGTGCCAGTACAATCCAACTTTTTCAACCATCTCGTAGCTCTTACGACGTTCGTAAGTTCCTAGTACCACATTAAAGAAGATGATAATATTAATTACCACACCAGAAAATACGTGAAAACCATGGAAACCAGTTATGAAGAAAAAGAAATCTGCAAATAAAGGCGACCCGTATTCGTTAGCATGAAGGTTGGCACCTTCAACGATAACTTTTCCGTTTTCTTTTATTTGCTTAATAGATTCAGCTCTCGATAAAACTGTTTTCTCGCCTTCTTCGTTAATAATTTGTGTTCTTACCAATATATTTTCGTTGGCCTCTAAACCGTGAAGCACTTCGTCTACTGTGTAAGTTGGCAAGCTGCCTTCAGAAGTAAACCACAAGCCTTTGTCACGCGTGTTTTGCACTCTTTCTTTGTGAGCATCTGCTATTGCAAAATCCCTAAGAGCAACCCTTTCACCTTCAGTATCTACAAACTGTAAAATATTACCACCTTTGGTTTGTACAGCGCCATAATCTCCTTTAATGAATGTATTCCATTCCCAAGCCTGAGAGCCTACGAATATTAAACCTCCTATTATGGTTAAGAACATGTAAATGGTTACTTTTGCTTTGTTCATGTGGTGACCAGCATCTACCGCCAATACCATAGTTACAGACGACATAATAAGAACAAACGTCATAAATGCCACATAGTACATAGGAGCATCTACACCATGTAAGAAAGGAAAGTGGGTAAACACCTCATCGGCAATTGGCCATTCTTTGATGAATTTAAACCTTGAAAAACCATAGGCTGCTAAAAAGCCCGAAAATGTTAATGCATCTGAAACGATGAAAAACCACATCATCATTTTACCGTAACTCGCCTTTAGCGGCTGGTTACCGCCTCCCCAAGTTTTTCCTTCTGCTTCAGCATTTACAACTGTAGTACTCATATATAAGGTTGTTATTTAAAAAAGTTGCACAAAAATAATCATTTTATTCATGTAACGAAACAGAACCTCTAAATTTTAAACTATGATAAAAATCAGTTTCAAAAAAATTAGAAATACGCTAATTAATTTCGTTAAATTTTAAGAATCCTTAACGTACAAAATACAAGAACAAGAATAGGTAAACCCAGAGCACGTCTACAAAGTGCCAAAAAATGGCCGACAACTCGAAACCTAGCATTTGCTCTGCTGTATACTTTTGTTTAAAATGATTATAAATTACCACCAATAAACTGATAATACCGGCTGCTACATGCATAATATGCACCACTGCAATGAGGTAAATATAAGACATGGTTACATTACTGGTAGGTCCTGTAAAATTGTATCCTAAGTCTATTATTTGCTGAAAGCCCTTAAATTGAAACACTATAAAGAAAACACCTAAAGTTAAGGTTAACAACAACCATATGGTTGTTGCCGCCCTATTTCCTTGCTTTAAGGTTTTCTTTGCTGCAATAAAGGCAAAACTGCTAATAATGATAAGCACCGTGCTGGTAATAAAGGCATTTGGCAATTGAAAATCCTTTAACCAATCTGGCCTTGAGCTACTTACCAAAAAAGCACTGGTCCATCCCATAAAGGACATAATTAACGAAATGATACCGAACCAAAGCATCATTTTTTTTGCCCTAGCTTGCTTTTCTTGAGGTGTTCCTTGAGTTAAATCCATGGTTATCTTATAAATTTATCAACTACATATACTATTTGAACAAGTGTTATATAGAGCACACTGGCAAGCATTAATTGCCTGGCCGCTTTGGCGGTCATTTCCTTGAATAGCTTGACAGCATAACTTAACATTCCTAAACCTAGCGCAAAAACAGTAATAGCCGCTACAACAGATAATTGTAACTTACCCGTAAACCCAAAAACAGGAATAATAGATACAATAATCGTCCAAATGGTGTACATAATGGTTTGTACCGTTGTACCTTTATCTTGCTTACCTGTAGGAAGCATTTTAAACCCTGCTTTTTCGTAATCCTCAAATAAAAACCAGCCTATGGCCCAGAAATGCGGAAACTGCCAAAAGAACTGCAGCGCAAATAAAGTTCCGGGTTCTATCCCAAAGTCATCGGTTGCAGCTACCCAACCCAACATAAACGGTATTGCTCCTGGAATGGCACCCACAAATACTGCAATGGGCGTCATTGTTTTTAGTGGGGTATAGGCACAGGTATATAAAAATATAGATATGGCACCAAACATTGCTGTTTGTTTGTTTATGGTGTATAGAATTATAATGCCCAGTATGGTGAAAATGGAAGAGATTACAAATGCCGAATTCACAGACATTCTACCCGACGGAATTGGCCTGTTTTTAGTACGCTTCATTAAAGCATCTAAATCCTTCTCTATAATTTGATTGAAGCCGTTGGAAGCACCCACCATAAAATACCCACCAAAAGCAAGTAATATGAGTGTTTGAATATCTATGGTTTCTACACCTAACAAATAACCAGCAAGCGAGGAGAAAACGACGCTCAATGACAAACGCATTTTTGTAATTTCCTTAAAATCTGAAATTACCGAAGGTGTTGCTACTGAAGATTTTGACCTACCCAATGCGATATCATGTTTTGCGAGTGCAAAGATACGCCATAATAGCTTTTTGGCAATGGGTTTGTAAAAATAAACCATCATGATTTTAAAATCCATAGTTTTAAACAAAATGGTGAAATTCTTTTCAACTGCAGGTTGTTATTATTGCGAAGACAGGAATCCTAGAGCAAAACTAGATTCCGAAACAAGTGCGGTACTTTAAAGATTAGGTAATTATATTGAAAAAAGTTTATAAGAACTATAGTATTACATGGCATTCTCCTTTAACTTGAAACTAAAAAAGCCACTTTAAAAAAGTGGCTTTACAAAAAGAAATAATCTTTACCTTAAATCTATTTTTACTCAATTACTATTTGATGGGTTTCCTCTTCACCATTGGCATTAATTTTAAGAATATATGTGCCCTTCTTGAGCTTTGATACATCAATAAGAGTTTCATCATCCATTTGCCCAGATATCACCAAGTTACCGCTAAAGTCAAAAAGCCTGTAAGTGTTTACACTTCGAGAACTTGTGACCATAGCACTTCTGTTCATTGCAGAAAACTCAAAAGGGCTACTTGCAAAATCTTTTGAAGTTTGCGTATTCATGATGGTTAATGTACTTGATGTTGGATTAGGATAAGCCCTAAACATACCTGGATTACTGCAATCTTGATATGATACAAAATAATGAAACCATGGTGACCAACCACAGGAATTTTTAAACCTGATTTCAAATTGGTAGGTTCCGGGGATTAGATTGGGCATAACACCTTCTATGGGATTATTATTAGAAGTTTTTAATGAAGAAATATAGGTATAAGTTGAACTGCCCCATAACTTAATTTTATACTCATAATTTATGGTACCGTTGGCACCATTTAAACTAAACCTATACCTATTATCGTTATGATAAGAGCAAAGATAACCCATAGCCCCTGTGTTAAGGTTATAAAACTCTATAAAACTGGCTAATTGCGGTGCCCCTACCCAAATTTCCTTTTCTATGGTTTCACTAAAACTACATCGATTACTGGATAAAGTACCTTGTAAAATTAATTTTCCGGTGGAATTTAAGTTATTTGTTGTTAAACTTACCGTTTGAGTATTGTTCCCATTGAGACTCGCTAAATGACCTCCAGATAAAATTTGCCAAAAATAGCTTTCTGCTCCAGCCGTTAAACTATAATTATTAGTAACACCATTACACAAAAAACTATTCCCTGACATATTTATACTAGCTCCACAAGCAAAAGCACAGGACTCTGATACAGGTGTATCGGTAAGCTCAGACATTAACCAATTACTGTTGTTTAATGTAAATTGGATATGCTGTTCACTTGTTAATTCATTGGTGTAGAAATTATCAAAGGGTATATGCTTGGGAGCTCTAGGTGGACGAGTAGGCGAATAGGTCTTAGCTAAATCTGTTGTATTAATTACTTCCTGTCCTTCACCAATATCTAAACTACTAAAAGTAGGTATAAAATTAAATGAGGTTTCTAAAAAGGCATCTTCTATAGCCTGTGGCAATTGTACACCTAAGGCTTGAATATCATAAATGCCACCACCTGCATTGTCCAATGGCAACATATTTGATGAAGAGTATACGCTCTTTTCATCTATCAGAGGTTCATGAATGATAATGAAAAATTAAACCTCCTTTCTAATAAATATTTTCCCTTTGTATATCTCTTTTGATTGTTGGTTGGGTAAACCTTTCAAGTTAAATTGCAGGTGAATATCTGAATCTGTTGTCAAAACGGATGAAACAAGCTTTAATGGATTTATTGAAAATGCATTCAAAACTGTCAAAATGAAAGCTAATCCTGATTGAAAACCAACCGTATCATTAATATCTAGAAGTGTGGCGTTGTCGGCAAAACCTAATGGCGTACCACATTCTGAGCCATTGGCAATAGCAATGTTACGTATGCCATTTTGTTGAGGGTAACCCATATTACTGTATTCCGTAGCAAAGCTACTGTGCAATGTATTGGTGTCTATAGCAACATTCCCACCTGTGCCTTGTAATTGGTAAATCAACATTTGTTGGGCGGCAGGCGTTTGTAACAGTTCTAAGGCATTTTCAAGCTCTCGCACAAATTTTTTTATATCTACAACATCAACATCAAAAAGGCTAAGAAAGACCGGTATGTTTATGGTTTCCCCAACCAAATGCCTTACCATAGCTTGATACGCCAAAGGCACATTAGCTCCTTGATGCGGGGCATCATGGCTTATGTATAGCTTTGTGTCATGCGTTTCACTATTAAGTTCCATGTCGCGCAAGGCATAGCGGGCTATTAAGCCGCCCATACTCATGCCCAATACCACGTTTTGCTCCGTACTGCTTCCCTTTAAACCGTTAACCCAATCAATAACGGCTTCTACTACATAGGCATTACGTTGAATATAATCTGTACCGTTTACAAAGTCTATAAATACCAAATCGTAGTCTTCGGCTTCTATAGCATCATTCAAAGTATATAAAACTGCTGGATCTGGGTCTAAATCAACCTCTAATCCTCCTGGATCATCTCTATCAATTAGACTGCGATAATCAAACCTGCTATCTGGGTCAAAACCTTCCACCACGATTAGGGGCTTGGTGAGTTGCATATGCCCTGGTGCCAATTCAACGGTAACCAAAGCCGTACCTGCTATACCTTGCCATGTATTACCTGTTATAGGCTGTCTATTAAAAATAACATCAGTACCAGTACCATTGAAACGTGCAAAAAGCCCACCCTGAGGAGCTATATAATCCACCCAAATTTTAGAATGACTGTATAACGTTGGCCCACCACTATATACAAACTTTACCTTAAGTTCCTTTTCGCCTCCAGAGGTATAGCTTATGGTTTTAACTGCATTAATGGCAACGGTTTGGTAGCCCTGTCCGTTATCAAAATCTATTTGCAATTGGCTTAAGGTCAATCCAGAATTGGTGTATACCAAACTACTCGGCAGTTTGAAGGTAAATGTATCGCCCTGCAACTCATTTTTTAAGGGTGCTACACCAAAAATGGTCTTGGTGTCGTAGGGGTTTCTGCCAGATACATCATAGATGCGGTCATTGCTTACCGTAACATCCCCATTGCTTACCGCATTGGTTTTATATTGTTGGTAATTGTAATATTGTGCTGCCAGTAGCACATCTTCGGTACTATTGGCCTGTTGGGTTTTTAGGTTATCAAACACCACATCTGGCGCGGTCATATTTTGGGCCACTGTACCCACGCGCATGGTGTAAAGCGAACTGTAAAGGGATTGCCACTGGCTTTTATCCACTAGATTATTGGAACTTATAACGCCATTATAGGCTTCTGTCTCATTAAAACGAATGCCAAATTCCTTTAAGTAACCAGTGGTTACCTTGGTTTTATCAATGTTCCCAAAGATGTGTTGCATACGGTTGTAGTAGTTGTTTTGTGCATTGCCGTAAAAAAAGGCAATACAGAGCAGTGTAAAAACGAGTCGTTTTTTCATGATTAAAAATGGATTAAAAGGTTTAAGAATTATCTTAGGGAGTATATTTTACATCGAAACGTCCGTTTGTTATTTTTATATCTTCACAATCATTTGTAACAGTTGAAAATTCAAATGTTCCTGACAATATTAAGTTCTGACTATCTACATTAGAGAAGGTAATTGAACCCTCATATGCATCCTCAATATCATATTTACATTTATCTAAAACATTGAAGTTAGTATATTTAGAGAGTTTTACTAAACTGTAAGAAATATTTTCTTCTAAAGGTCCACCAACAAACAATGCAATATCAACATCTATGTCATCATTTGTTACTCCCCCCCCTAATTGCAATTGGTTTTGTTGGTATATTGCGGTTATTTTCCTTGTGGTAGAAACCACAACAGCTTCACCATTTACCAAATACCCAAACGTATTCTCGCCGGTCTTTGTAGCCAGTGGCAGTTGGTCTATAGGGTCGGTAGAGTTATCATCATCTTTGTTGCAACATGCAGTACTCAGCACAAATAGGCTTAGAAGTAGGACTGTAAGTAGGTTTAATTTTTTCATAGTTTTATTTTTTTGTTTCAACTTAAAAATACTGCTTTATTTGAGAGAAGTTTTAGGCCTAAATACGCTGCTGAAAGATTTGCATATTTATTTCTTTAAAACAGTATTTTTCCTTTTAACAATGTAGTAAAAATATGTCAGAAAAAACTTTTAACTTATGACAAATGTTAGTTCTTTCTTTTTACTTTAAAAATTTATACACCTTAAAGTTTCAGGTAATTTATTAGAGATTCTTCGCTCTGCTCTGAATGACATTAGTTGTCGAAATACCAATTAAACAAATCGGTTCTTAAACCAAAATTAAACCAAACGGTATTGTTGCTAAAGGTTGTAGAAGTGGTAGCGCTAGGGTCGAAATTCCTAACCGTTATATCTGTAAACAACTTTAAATTAGACGCAGTATTTATAATATATCCGGCCTGTAAATTACCGTAAAAAGATGTAGCCTTTATGCCTTGCCCTACCTCCACACCGGTATCGAAAGGTCTGTCGGCTTCGTCGCGGTAAATATCGCCACCATAACTAAAGTTATCGGTGCCGTTATTAAAATCTAAACCTCGGTTTCCAAAAATAAATTTGGCATCGGCAAACCAGCGGTTTAAACGATATCGACCTATTAAAATCAGTTCACTAAAATTCGCTCCCCAAAGATGCGCTAAAGACTGGTTGTTATGCGCATAATTGAGCACTATAGTGTTGTGCGAATAGGTATAAGGTCGAATTCTGTTATACTCCAACTGCAAAAACAGATTATCTACCTTAAAGGCATTGTAATATTTCACCCCTACTTGATAACCGTATTTATTCTTCCAACTTTTTTCACCGCCTTTTATATCGCTTAACGAAAACTCATCTAAGATAAACTGAGCATAGGCGTTTATGTTATCTGTAAACTTATACTTGGCAGCAGCCCCTAAAAGCGCGTTACCTGCCCCTTGACCTGTTTCGAATTCTATGGCCCTGTAAAATATAACCGGATTAAGGTAATTTACATCAAAACCGCGGTCGTTACTGTTGGTCCAAAGTACAGACTCAAACAAACCTAAATTAAAGCGTTTAGATACATTCCAACTTAGGTAATGGTTGGCAACGTACTTGGTTAAAAAAGCTTTGTCTTCGACCACCTCATCGCGTACGTCTTTCATCCACATAAACGTGTTGGTGTATTTTAGTTTCCAAAACTTTGTGTTTAACTTTAAAAATGGGTGCGGACTCGTAACATCGCTTAGCAATAAAGAACGGTATCCATCTCCAATAAAGTTTTTACCGTGCCCGAACTGAATATTTAAAAAATCTACAGGTGAATACGACAGATAGGCTTCGGCCACAGGATAATCGTAAGAGTCTGTTTTAAAGCGCTTGGCAATGCCCCGACCGGGAATTATGGCTGGATCTGGCCCAAAAGCCTTTAAGGTTTCAGCATAC